>NZ_JAXAVW010000008.1:0-265539 GCF_033949945.1 Lentzea miocenica | reverse complement strand
GTCGCGTCCGCTGGGCTCCGTCGTGCCGGTCGCTGGTCGCGTCCGCTGGGCTCCGTCGTGCCGGCTGTTCCCCTCCTATGCAGTCCCCTGAATCAAAGGGCACGGGGTTGGCGCGAGTGTTGCTGCAGCGTGCATGTGAGGGCTGACCAGGACATTTGCAAGATCAGGTCACGGCGAGGTCACGGCAGAGACTCCTCCTCTTGCGGAGTGTCCTACTTGGGTGTCTAATGGACATGTCAGCAGGACAGCTACCGAGGAGGCGACGAGGACCAGGGCACGGCGTCCCTGCGAGTCGATCACCACGGCAACTTTCCTAACGACAACAACCTTAAGTCCCGTATAGCGCGGGCAACGGCTTGGGCCGTGCGGTCGGCAGCGAATCCGTGCAGAGCGGAATGGTGAACGACGCGTAGCCAAACGCTCATTTCCGAGAGGGAATGTGTAGTAACTGCGCTTGCAGCACCATTTGTATAGCTCTTGCTATAGGGCGGAGTAGCGCGCATAAATGGCATGCCTGCCACAGGTGTGTCCCCAAGATAAGCCAATGGTGGTCTAGCGCCGGAAAACGTCGCAATGCGTAGGCGTTCGGGGTTGTTTTAGGCGGTTGCCGACATTGGGTTTCTCTGGCTTGAGAGCGTCGCTCTCGCCTGCTCATAGCACGTCAAACCCTCACGGGCATGGTTCCTTGCGTTGCGTGCTAGACATAACGGCTTATCTCAACAGTGTTTAAAGATTCAGGGAATGTGCCATCGGAACGCGCAACCCTCATCATGCGAGTAGTGCCGTATTGCACGGATACAGGATGTGTCCCTTTGCGGAGATCTCACAACGGTGAGGGTGCGCGTTTCGGTGCCAGTTCACAACTGGCCTGAATCACTGCCGGTCAATCACTTTTCTCGCGCGAAATGGAGTACCGCCATGACTATGACTCTGATCGATTGGTCCGCCCGGATTAGCGCCATGGCGGACGCTCTGTCCGTTCCTGACGGCGGATTTTCCGTCAACCCGAACGACGGTTCCGACATCGGCACGGGCTATGCGGTTGCCGTACACCCGGAACACGAACGCGTTTTCGACGGCCCCGTGACCAGTAACGATCTTCACGAATACATCGGGCAAGCGAAAGACGCGCTCTCGCTGCCCGGTCGCGTTCTCGGCGGATGGCGCGACCCTGCAACCGGTCGCGTCTACCTGGACGTTTCCGTCGTGACCGCAGGCCTGTCCGAGGCAATGACGCTCGCGCGGGAAACCGCACAGCTCGCCATTTTCGATTTTTCCGCCATGGAATCAATTCCGGTCACAGTAGCGGCGTGAATCAAAGAGGCAAACCATGAGTGCAGTCATCGTCATGATCAGCGACGGACAAGCGCGGCGTATCGCGTCCGATTGGCACGGCGGCATGTCGTCCGCCCTGTATTCCCTCGCCTCATCGGGCGCGATTGACCTTGACCGTGCGCGGGATGAGATCTCCCGTGAACTGTGGAAATTGGACGTCGGAGAAGTGCGACGCGAATTGCTCGCGCTGGACAAATACGTACGAACGGCCGGCGCGCGTCCCGCGCAATCGGGATGGGCCCGCTTGTGGGGCGACTCGCCGGTGACCGTGAATCACCTAAAAGGATTGACTTGTCATGCCTACCCCCAGCGATCACCCATGGTTCCGGGCACACCCCGTGAGCCACGAAAACATCGTGTGGCACTGGGAACAGGCCACACCCGACGAAATCGAGCAAGGAATGCGCTGGTATGCCGACGCGCACCACGTGGCAACCGCCATCGCGAATGGTGACGCCCATCTCGGCGCCGGAATGCTCGCGATCTACTCGCCCCAGCAAGGATGGATCGGCAACGTCCTTAATGCCGCTCGCGTACTGCGCGAGGGTAAGGGAATCGGCGGGCCCGGTTCCGGGATGTTCGCCACGACGGGCCAGAAACGCGCGGCTGACCGGTTGCTCGCCGGTGAGCGGTATGAGGACATCCTGAACGGTCCCAAGATCCGCGACTTTGCCCACCTGATCGAGTTCGGCGGAGATCAGGACCCGGATGACCCGCGCATGGTGATCGACCGGCACGCGCTGTCGGTGGCGCACGGTCGCGCGCTCACCTCCGAGGAGTACGACTCCGCGCCGGTGAACGGGTTCCGTCGCAAGGGCGGAACGGTTTCCCGTCGGCAGTACGACCACGTGGTGAGCCTGTACCGCCGTGCCGCGGAGCTGATCTCCGCGCGCACGGGAGAACGGGTCTCGGCACACCAGGTGCAGGCCGTGACCTGGCTCGCCCGTCAACGGCTCAACCAGGAAGCCGAACAACGGCGCGGCCCCAACCGGCTGGACCGTGGACGCAACCGGGCCCGCGCGAATTCCGAACGCGCGTGGAACGACTTCCGAACCGTCTACCTGCCCCATCTCGCCAATTGCCCCGGCACGGGTTACCAGTCCGCCGCCTAACGCATCCCGAGTGAGGTCTCACGATGACTAACACGCAACTCCATTTGATTCGGATGACCGTTATTCGGATCGGTGATCTTATCTTCCTTGACAGTTTTTCCGGACTCGTGCCGGCCAAGGTGACCGGGTACACCTCGTGCGGCGAAATCGCCGTGATGGTCACCGCCACGCGCGGCGCCTACCGCCGTGGCGAACACACCACATTCACCCCGAGTGGCTCTGTCCCGCGCGCACACGTCCGCGTGCGTTGCGGACAGTTCCGCATTTTCGGCGCGTGGACCTTTGACGGACTGCGCGACGAATTTCAACCGCGCTGGGCCTGAAACCCGCGCACGTAACCGACCGATCGGCCAACGTCAAGGGAGATCACATGTCCACCGACGCGGACAACGTCGTAGAACTTCACTTTCAGTACGCCCAAAACGGCTACGTCATGACAGACGACACGTACGGCGAACAGGACGCCGATAGCGCGGTCGCGTTCACGCGCGATGGGTGTGCGTTTGTCGCCTGCGAGCGCGCACCGCGCGGACGTTGACGTATCGAGTCCACCGACGGCGCGGCCGGTCCGGTGCCGCTGTCCGCCTACCGGTACCGATTTTCGGACCTGGCGGACGCTGCGGAGTACGTCGCCAATAAGTGCGGTACCACGGTCCGCCGAGTCGATTCCTGGATCTAGCGCAATCGTCCAGCGAATTCCCGAAAATTTCACTGATAGACAGCCGCGCAGCTCTCACCCGCGCGCAACGGTTGCAACGGCTCGGCTTTCCGTTGCGGATTGTTCGACTCATCCGCGCGCACGTCATCACCACTGTTTCCCGAATCAGTAAAGGAGTTCAACCATGTTCGTGTACGGCGTGTCCCTCACCGATATTCACCGCGTCGTACGCGACGTGTCCAGCGCGCTCTACGACGGAAACATCGCCGTGCGCACGGGCGAGGATCGCAGCAACCGCGCTGGCCCCCGCGCGACATTCACTCTCCGCGCCACCGACACGGCCGGTTGTGGCGCCAAGGGGAGCGCATCCGCGTTCGGCAAGGGCACCGGCCCGAACGGCAGGCGACGCACGATTTCCGCGTGCTGGCACGCCCATTACGACGTGTTGGCCGAGTTGTTCGCCCGATTCCCGGCCGCTCGCGTGGTCACCGCGATTGCCACCTATACCGCGCCCACGTTCCGTGACCGCGCGCTGGCCACCGCGTCCCGGAACGTCGGAAGCCAGTTGTACCCGGTCACCGCGCCGGACTGCTGCGAATGCGACCACACCGACTACGTCAACACCTTCGACCACACCGACCGCGCCGGCTACGTCGACGACTTCGACTGGATGCCCTCCGGCGACGCGATGCGCCCGAATACCGACGTCGACTACTTCCTTGATCAGCTCGACCGCGTGCTCGCCGAACAGTGACCCCCTTTCCCATCACGCACATTCACGCAATTCAACCGACGAAAGCGAGCACCACGATGACCACCGACCACCCGACCACGCTGGACGCACTGCGCGCGGAACTCGACCGGGAACGCGCACGGGCCGACTCCCTGGAGACGGTGAACCGCGTGCAGGCCGCGAGCCTCTCCGGCCTGGCCAGGCTCGCGGAGGAACTCCGCTGCCAGGTGGCCGACCTGCACGACGACGCGCTGAGCTCGCGACCGATGCCGGTGCAGGGCCTGCGCAACGTCACCGGCCGCATGAACGGCTTGGCCGACACCTTGAGCCGCGCGGCACGCGGCTACTCCGGCGCCCGGACCACGGACATGATCTACCCGACCATTGACGACGATCTCCGCGCACACGGGTGGACGCCCCGACCGGACCTGGGCCTGGACGGCGTGCTGCCACCGATCCCGATCACCGAACTGGGCGACCGGCGCGGCTATGCGCGCGGCTGGCATCGCGGCCCACAGTGGATCACGTTGTGGTTCACCGGCCCGTGCGCGCTGGCCTACTCGGACAGCAGCGACCACGGCCGACTCACCGACATCGACACCGTGCGCGCCGTGATCACCTCCCGCCGACCGCTGTCCGCGGACGCACTGGCCGAATGGGTCACGGCCCGGCAGAAGGCGCACACGGTGCCGTTCGACGCCCCGTACGTCCGGGTGTTCGCGCACCTGCGGTCGTCCTGGAGCGGGGGCCTGGTCGTCGATGACCGATGCGACGAACACGGCGCCCCCACGCCCGACGGGCCCGGTCAGCGCTCCGTGTGGGCCTGCCCGAGCGACCCCGATTTCCGGCTCTACGTCTGGGGAATCGGCAACGAACCGGCCCACGTCCGCTACTGGGCCGGGCCCGTGGTCGACATGGCCCACCTCGTCCAGATCACCGGCCACTGTCGCTGACCTCCGTCTCTCCTTTCCCCCCGGTCGGTCGTCCCCGTCGACGGTCGACCGACGCCCCGTTGATCACCTCCGGCCGTTCGAGCCGCCTCCGGTGGAGGAACGGCCGACCTGCGCCTTCTCGATTCCGCCCATTACCGGCCTGAAGGGACCGATACCGCCATGACCACCTCCTCCACCGCCCCCGTGGCGGACGTCCTCGACTGCGGCCACCCGCCCACCCCGGACCCCAGCGGGATCGGCACCGGCCGCGCGATCGACCCGGCCACCGGCGCCACGAGCTGCTACCCGTGCTCGGACGAACGCGAACGCCACGCGATGGCCCGCGCGAACACCTTCGTCGCCTACGTGTCCTCGGCCGGCGACGCGCTGACCACCTGGCCCGGCGGGCACCTGGCCACGATCGACCCCGCCGACGCCCGCCAGGTCGGCCGGCGCACCTACACCCCGTCCGGCGGGATGTGGACCCGCTACGTCTGGCACGCCACCGACGTCGACGGAGGCCGCTGGGCAGGCGTCAACGGCGGCCCTGGCCTCGTCATCCGCGTCCACCGGCTGCGCGTGTGCACCTGGCAAACCGAGTTCGGCAACGGCCGCGCGCCGCGCTACTGCCACCGCCGCGCCACCCACGCCGGCCGGTGCGGCGCCTTCGACCTCTATTGCCGCACCCACGCCCGCCAGGTCTTCGACCTCTACGGCTGGACCACCACCGCCTTGCCACCCCGTGCGCTCGCCCAGATCTGCGCGTGAACCCGCGCCACTACAAGGAAAGGAGCCCCCTCGTGTTCGTGAAGTTCTACGACCGCCTCGACCTGTCACGGGCGCGCCTGGACGACATGCTCACCGTGCCCGCGAACCGCGCCAAGGCGCTCGACGCGGCACGGGAGCGCCGCCTGCCGCGCCAGTCGCTCACCCGCGCGACCAACCGTATGGGCTTCTGGGTCTACGTCTTCCAACTCGGCGCCGACGTCCAGCTCGGCACGGTAACCCTGGCCGGCGCGGAGCCTGGACCCGAGCACGTGGTCACGCTGCCGGTCCGCCAGCTCGACCACTACACCACCCCCCGGCATGCCGTTGACCGAGATGGCCGGGCTGCTGGCCGCGGTCGCCGAGGACTACCCACCCACCGTGCTGACCGCGCTGCTGGCCGACAGCCTCACCAAGGTCATCGACCTGTGGGCTGACGCCCGCCGCGACGGCCAGACCGCGATCGACATCCGCGACCTCGACCGCGGCGTCACCAGCGAATTCGCCCCCGCCGTCCGCGCCTGGCACACGGGCGACGCCTTCGCACGCCCCCGCCTGGCCGACACGGCCTGGCCCGAACCCATTCCGAGGTGAACCACCGTGCCCATCGACGACCCCACCGCCGCATCCCCGTCCGAGATCGACGAAGAGCTCGCCCGGCTCGGTATCGAGCATGCCAAGGCCCAGGACACCGTCAACGGGCTCACCGCCCGCGTCCAGCGCTTGGTGAACGACGGCATGGCCGAGTACGCGACCGAGTTGCAGCCCCGGATCGAGCAGGCTCGCCAGACGATCGCCGAGTGCGAGGCCGCCGCGCGCCCCTCGATGCGGAGTTCGAACGCCGAGGCGGCTGGACCCGCGCCTGGCTGGTCCTCAACACCGGCGGCCACGTCCACCGCACCATGGAGTGCCGCACCTGCTTCCCGTCCACGCGCTTCGCCTGGCTCACCCAGCTCTCCGGGCACGACGAGACCGAGATCGTCGAGCAGGCCGGCAAGGCCGCGTGCACCGAGTGCTACCCCAGCGCGCCGGTCGAGGTCCGCAATCGGCCCAGCCGGATCAAGACCCCGGAGCAACTCGCGCGGGAAGCGGAGAAGGCCGAACGCGCGAAAGCCAAAGCCGCCAAAGCGATCACCGCACCCGACGGAACACCCCTGCGCACTAAGCAATACGGGCAGATCGACACCGAGTTCACCGCGCGGCGCTCCTACAACGACGCGCTGTCCTACGCCCGCCTCCTTACCAAGCGCAACGTCGCGTTCCACCGCGACACCATCGCCGAGTACCACGAGGATGCGCAGCTCATCCTGGCCGCGCTCGCCGCCAAACACGGCCGGACCGTGGACGACCTGCGCGCCGAACTGGCGCCCAAGGTCGAAGCCAAGTGGAACCGCGAACACCGCAACTGGGGCTAATCGCTCCCGTCAGGCAACCCGTTCTTGCGAAAAGGACTCACGCGATGCTTCTGGTCGAAACGCTGGAAGACCTGGTGCACAACTACCTCGAAAATCCCGCTCGGCCCGGCTCGGCCGTCGGCAAGGTCAATGCGCAAGACCTGGTCAGCCACGTCGTGCAGCACCTCGCCGAGCGCGGGGTCGACCTGGGATTTCAAGACGGCTCACGCCTTACCCTGCCGGGCAACGCGCCCGGCGGCTGGAGCCGGAGCGGCACCGACTTCCCTTGGTACTCCGGGAAAACGACGACGGGCCCGTGCCGCCTACATCGCAAAGATGATGCTGGCCGCCTCGGTCGGCCTGTTCGACGCGGCGCTGAACTACCTGTGGAACGAGACGATCAACGAGCTCCGGACCCGGATCGCCTTGTTCGACGTCGCCTACTTCTTCGAGATCGCCGAGCAAGACCCGGCCCGCCGGAAAGACCTGAAGACTCCGGAAGACCTCAAGAAGATCGACGACCAGAAGCTGATGCAAGCAGCCAACCGCATCCAGCTGATCAGCGACGTCGGCTTCAGGCAGCTCGATCACATCCGCTACATGCGCAATAACGCCAGCGCCGCGCACCCCAACCAGGTCACCCTGACCGGCCTGAAGCTCGCGGAGTGGTTGGAGACCTGTATCCGCGAGGTCATCACCCTCCCGCACACCAACGTCGTCGCCGACATCGGCCGCCTCCTACACAACGTCAAGGCACAGCGCCTGCCGGCCGACGAGCTGGACAAGGCGGCCGCGTTCTTCGACGGGCTTCCCGATGCCCAGGCGGACAACCTCGCCGCCGGACTGTTCGGCATCTACACGCCCCCGGACGCCACCCCGGACGTCCTCGACAACGTCCGCCAGCTCTGGCCCAAGCTCTGGCCCAACGTTAGCGAGACCGCCCGCAACGAATGTGGCGTCAAGCTGGCACGGTTCCGTGCCAACGCCGACAACGACCGCGCCGAGCGGGCACGAGAGCTACTCGACCTCGTCGACGGGGCCGCGTACCTGCCAGAAACCGAGCGCACCGCCGAACTCGCCAAGGCGCTCCAGGAACTGCTCGACACCCACGCGGCCATGAACAACTTCTACAACGAGCCGGCCGTAGCCAATCGGCTCGCGGAGCTTGTCGGCCGGTACGGCAGCGTACCCACCCAGCTCGTCGAGTCCTACGTGAACGTGGTCGTGTACGTGTTCCTTACCAACGGACACGGCCAAGCCTGGTCCGCCGACCCGATCTACAAGGATCTGATCGGCCTGTTCGACACCGAGCAAGCCAGTCTGGCACTGAGGATCTTCGCGAACGACTCGATCTCTAGCCGACTCCAATTCGACCTGCCTCGCAAGAAGTGGATCGAGTTGCTTGACCTCATCGTCCCGAAGCTCACCGGCCGCCGAGACCGGGCCCTGCTGGAGTCCGTTCTTAGGTTCACTGGCACACCTGATCAACTCGTGAAGGACAGCGACATCAGGCGCCAACTTGCCCAGTGGAACACCCGCAACACCCAGGGTGCCAGAGCTAAGTAGAACCGGGGCAACAGGAGATCCGGTCTATGGGGATCTACGCGCCTGAGGGCGACTCTAGGTCAAGTAACCGCAGCTCAGCGGCGTGATCATTGATCTCAGTGATGGCAACAGGTGTGGTGCAAGAACCTCGATGGAGCGTCCCGACCCGCTTCGCCGTTCGTTGCGGCGGGTGTTCGAGTCGTCTCGATCGTTGGTTGGTTCCCGCTCCCGTGCCCGAGTCGACCGACTCCACGTAGAAGCGCTAAGCGCTCGGAGCGGGACGCGTGGGTGCTGCGGTGTCAGCCGGGTTGTTTCGGCGCTTGACGCGGCGGCGTCGGGTCCACGCGATCGCGCCGCCGCTGAGGGTGGTGCCGATGGTCATGGCGATTACCTTGGCCGTCAGGCTGGGCAGGACCGTGTTGATGAGGGCACCGAGGGCACCGCTGGCGAGGCCGACGATGAGCACCAGCCCGATCAGCACCATCGCCAGGATGGTGAGCATGAACGCGCGGATCTGCGGCTCGCGCAACCAGCCATCGATGATGGTGATCAAGGTCGGCGATGTGGTCGGAGACGGGTCCGACGCGGTGCTGCGGGTGGAGCGGGTCGAACTTGTGGTGCGGGTGGTGGCCATCGGTCCTCCGTCCGCCGCGTTTGTCGCGGTCGTGGATAAGAACGGCGACGCCCCGAGAACTTCCCGATGACCGGGATGTGACGGCTGCCCCCGGGACGAGTGCCATCTCGTCCCGGGGGCAGTTCATTCAGTCGGTATCACTCGGTGCTGCGGCGCAGCAGCGCTGCAACAACGATCACCATGATGCATGCCATCGCAGTGCTCACTAGAGCACCGCCAGGGATGATGCCGCTAGCGGCGATGCCAGCAACGATCGCCATCACTGTTGCGATCGACACTGCCATCCTCCCCCTGCTCCGAGGGAGTGGCGCTAGGGCCGTTGGTGTCATCTGGACGGTTCGCCTCCTTCGACGGGTGTGAGAGAACCCATGTCGGCCAGCGCTTTGCTGACCGTGTGATGCAACTCGCTGTGGCTGCTGCAGCGACCGCTGGTTGCGGATGCTGGAGTAGTCGTTGGCGAGGTTGTGCTGTCCTCATCTGGATGTCCTGGGGTCTGAGGGCAGGTCATCCGTTGAGGACGTCTCTGACGTAGTTGATGGCGTCTCGGTCTCCGAGCGTGGCGGCGCGATGCCACCACTTCTGGGCAGCCGGGAAGTCTTCAACTAGTTCCAGGAGTTCCGCAGCGCGTCGTGCGCTGCTGGGATCTCCTGCTTCTCCGTGGCGGAGCGTTTCGGCCAGCTCATTTGCTGGCCAGTTCTCCGACCGCTCGGTCGGCCGGAGGACCGGCCCCCGGCCCTCGCGGGCCGGGGAGCCGCCGGAGGCCTGGTAGTCGTCTTCGAGTCGTTGCAGGAGGCGGCCCAGGCGCACCTCCTCAGAGGAGGTCCGAGGGGCCATGTCGCAACTCGCCGGAGCGTCTTTGCGCATTGGAACCCATCCATCCGTAGTCGGGTTGTTCAGCTATCAGGGAAGCGGCGCCGCATAGCATCGGGGAACGACCTCAGAAAGGCCTTTCTGATGCTGGTCAGGTAGTTACTGACCGTGCCCTTGGCCAAGCCGAGCTCGGCACCGATCTCGGCGAGGGTGTAACCCCCGACGTGAAGGAGCATGATCTGTTGCTGCTCCGGACCCAGCGACTCGAAGAACGTTCTCGTCGCGTCGTCCTCGGTGACGATGGTGGCCGGGTCAGTCGCGGTCACGTTCGACGCGACGACTTCGGCCTGACCCTTTGTCCGAGTCCTGACCGCTTCCCTGCGGAAGTGGTCGTTCACGGTGTTGCGAAGGGTTACGAAGGCGAGGCCGGTGCTCAGGCGGAGCTCTTTCCCGTCTTCACGGAGGGCCTGGTGACGACGCCAGAGCTTCAGGGCGGTTTCCTGAACCATGTCCTGAGCGAGGTGGTCGTCCCCGTTGACCATCCAGCCCGCACTGCTGCGCAGGCGGGGGTGAATCACTTCAAGGAACGCCTCGATCGACATGCCGTCGCCTTCGGAGTTCCCGTCTTTGCTGCTGTCAGGACCCTTGATGATCAAGGTTCCCTCCCTCGTTCTCAGACCCCGAACTGCACTGCTCGGCTCGGTGTCCTGCGGGTCAGGCCCGGAAAACTCCGAGAGCCCGCGCAGCGGCCAGCCCAGGATGGCCGGCCTGGGCAGGCCCCTGGCTGACGTCTGCTTACTAGAGGAACGATCGGGGGCTCAGATCCTCCCGAAACTTGTCCATGATTTTTTCTGGGAGCCGGACGGGCCGTCGATGACGAAGAACGCGCAGATCGGCATCCGCGTGGATCAGCAGCGCTGCCTGATCGGCCGAGGCGCGCGTTGCCAGGGCGCCGGGCAGCGCCCAGCGGTATTGAGCTGCGGCATCAGTTCGCGGTTGGCCGCGCGTGCGGCGTCGAGCTCCTGATCGCGCTCCTCCCAGGCGGTCGGTGAGCTCGACCTACTGTTCCAGGACCGCGATCCGCTGCCGTAGTTCGTCGATGTCGCTCGGCGCCAGGCCTGCTCTCCGAGTGCCTCGGAGAGCCTGCGTTCGAGCTGCTTGACGTGCGCGTTCTGGCGGCGCAGCCGGGTGAGCGTGTTGGCGAGGTCGGCCTTGACGCGGCTGATCAGCCTGCGGACCCGCGTGATCTCCTCGTCCGACGGCATTGCCTCGGCCTTTGCCCAGGCGTACGCCGCGGTTTCTCAAGTCGTTCGACGCCCGCGTCCTGCACATCGTCCGCCGGGGTTACTCCGCACAAGACGAACCAGGAGAACGGCTTTGACGTATGGGTGATCGACTACGGCGCCTATGTCGATTTGAAGCAGACCACCTACGAGCCTTAGGCCGTCCTCCCCATCGAGCTCGACTACGCCGCGACGGTGACCGACCGCGGGCTGCATCCGATCGCGGTGCTGTGCCTGCTGGAGTGCTACGAGTACCAGACCAGCGGCACGATCGGCTGGCGCACCAGCGATGCGCACGCCTGGACACAGCGCCTGCGCGAGACGGTGCTGACCCGGCTACGCGCCGAGGCCAAAGCCACTGTGCGCCATGGCGCCGACTACCTCCCGGCCTACCGGCTCCTGGATGCCTACACCGAGACACCCTGGGGCATCACGGAATTCGACCAGATTCCCGAACTCGGGGACGGCGTCATCGAGGTCCCGGCCGTCCGGAAGGGACTGCGCGCGGAGATCCTGACCGGCCCGATCCACTGCCCGAACAACCGGTCTGTCCGCCCGCGTCCGCTACGTGACCATCCTCGGCGTCGGAGAAGATCGGACGCTGCCCGCCTTCGCCCGGATCTTCGAACCATCGGACGACGCGCCGGGCGTCTACCTGCTGTTCCAGTACGGCCGCTACATCTCGCGCCCGGCCGATGCCCCGCCCGGCAAGTGGTTCATGGCCTCCGGTGCTCACATCCATACCGGCGATTCCCGCTGGCGCGAGCTGATCGGCTACCGCCTGCCCATCCCACTGCACGACCGCACCGAGCCCTAACCGGACCAGCACCGGCCAGGCGCGGAACCCCATCGACCCACCAAACCGACCGATCCAGGAGTGTGACCATGCCTTCACGCGATGAACTGCACGCCAGGCTGTTCCTGCTGCGCGCAGCTGAACCACCCGCACCCGCCATCCACCAGTACGTCGCCGTCCACGGGCCGGTCGATGCCCTCGCGCGCATCCGGCACGGCACCGCCCCCACCGCCGTGCTCAGCGAGATCACCCGGCCCGATGCCCAGATCGACGACGACCTGCGGGCCCTCGACGACGGCTCGGCGCGCTTGCTCACGCCCGAAGACGGCGACTGGCCGCTCGGGCGGCTGACCGGCCTGGCCAGCCTCGGCGTCCCGCTCGCGCTGTGGGTGCGCGGTAGCGGCTCATTGGCCGAGCTCACCTGCCTCGCCGTCACGGTCACCGGCGCACGTGCCTCCTCGGCGTACGGAAACACGATCGCCGCGGACCTCGGCTACGAGCTCGGCCGCGCCGGGGTGACCGTCGTCAGCGGCGGCGGCCTCGGCGTGGACGGGGAGGCGCACCGCAGCGCACTGGCTGCTGACGGCCGGACGATCGTCGTACTCGCCAACGGCGTCGATCTCACCCATCCGCACCAGCACGCACGGCTCTACCAGACCGTCATCGGGCAGGGCGGATTGCTGGTCAGCGAGTACCCGATCGGCACACCACCCGCCCGCATCCGGTTCCACGCGCGGTGCCGGCTGTTGGCTGCTTTCGCCGCGGCGACCGTCATCGTCGAGGCAGGACAGCGCAGCGGTGCCCTCGCCATCGCCCGTGCCGCTGGAGAACTCGGCCGCCGGGTCTACGGCGTGCCGGGCTCGATCCACTCCGTGACGTCGAAGGGCGTGAACGAGTTGCTGCGCACCGGCGCGGCCACGGTGGCCAGCTCGGTCGAGCACATCAACTACCAGGAGGGAGTGCGATGATCGGCCCTGACGCCTTCCGGGCAGCCCTGGCTGCCCTCGACCTGCCGGCCGAGTGGCAGGTCGAAGTGGCCATCCGTCCACGACGCCGCAAGACAGGCATCCAGGTCAATCCGGGAGGCGGTGTCGCCGTGCTGATCCCGCCGACGGCCGCCCCGGAACAGGTTGCGCGGTTTGTCGGCAGCCATCGTCGATGGATCGCCGAAAAGGTCGAGAGCGCCACGCGGTTGGCCCCAGATCACGCGGTCAAGGAGTTCGTCGACGGCGAGGAGTTCGACCTGCTCGGCCGGCGTTACCGGCTCCAGCTCGTCGATGCCTCGCCCGCGGGTACCGCACAGTTGCCCTTGATCACGTCCGACGGCGTCCTGTCCGCGCGGAGACAGCGACCAGAGCTGGTCCGCCGGGCAGTGATCGGGCTGTACCAGCAGGTCGGGCTCGCCTGGTTGCACCGCGAGGGACGCCAGTACGAACTGGACGGCCACATCACCGGCTTGAGCTACGCCGTGCGCGACCTCGGACGGCGCCGCTGGGGCATCTACGAGGGACTGTCGAAGCACACGACGACGCTGCATTGGGCCGTGTTCGGCCTGCCGCTCCGGTTGATCGAGTATGTGCTCGTCCACGAACAGGCCCACGCCACCCAGCCCAACGGAGCAGCTCATGGCCGCGCCTGGAAGCGGCAGATGTACCTGTGGATGCCCGACTGGCAGCACCGCAAGGCCGAGCTCGCGGAGGTCGGCAGGCACGCCTGGCTTGGAGACCACAAGCCAGGCGTGCCGTCGACCTAGCCGCGAGCAGCCATCCGGCGGGCGACCTCGGGGCGCGACCGGAGGTCGCCCGCCAGCACCAGATGTCCTAGACACAGGGATGATAGACATGTGTGATAGACACAACGAGACGACGAAAGGTTCACCGTAAGCAAGACGGTGACACCCTGCGAGAGAGGCTCCCCGATGAGCGACCCCGAGGAAGTTCTTCAGCTTCGTGCCTGCCGAACCGAGGTCGAGGGGATCAAGAAGGAACTGGACGACGCCCGCACCCAACAGGCCGAACTCGAAGCCAAGATCAACGGCCTCCTGGCCAAGCAACGAGAAGCGCGGAAGAAGCGGCGTGAGGCCGTACTGGCCGCGGACGCCGCAGGAGTGCCCCGCTTGAGGATCTCCAAGGAAGTCGGGATGCAGCGCAGCAACGTGTACAAGCTCTTTGAAGGCGACACCGCCGACGAATCGTAACAACCTTCAGCAGCCTGACGGGTGAGATTGAATATGCTTAGCCTCCTCATTGACACGTCGCCAGGCGTCATAGTTAACCGGTTGGAGGCGGAGCTTGGGTACGGAAATTACGCTCGATGTGGCTGGCGTGTCGATCACGTACAGCAAGAATCACTGCGGATTTGATCACGGATCGATTTTTCAGGAACAAGATCGAAAGGCGATCAAGAGCGATCAGATCGACTACGATTGGTACGAGGAGAACGACGAGGACCCCACAGCCTCGGAGATGGCGTTCACGCGACCGCTCAAATGCGTCGTTCCTCGCCTCGAACTCCTTGGTTTCAATCTAGAGCACGTCCGGCGTGAGTACGACGCCGTCGCGGAAAACTGGCTGGAGGAGAGGAAGTATCTTCAGATCGGCGGCGAAGATCTCGTTCCTGGCCTGATGAACTTTGTGGAATTCGTCGCATTTGCCGCCATGTACCCGCTCGACAGTCTCGACGACACCTTTGTTCCGTATGCGGACGATGCAGGCAAAGCGAGGGTACGAGCTCGCTTCAAAGAGGTGCAGGTCGAGCGGATCCCCGCAGATCGACCCTCTGGCATTCAAGTCCATTCGGAGCGAAATTTCTTCGATTCTTTGGTGAATATCCTTCACCCGTATTCCGTGTTGCGACTCTTGGCGGAGATTGAAGCGAACAAGGATGCGCCTGTCGTCTGGCAATATGGACCATTGGTGCAAGCCGGGTGGGCGACCGAGCGGGAATTTGCGCCCGATGCTCGGCGAACCGAGACGTTCCTGATTGCGACTGAAGGCAGTTCGGACGTCCATATTTTGTCGCATGCGCTCGCGCTGTTGCGGCCAGGGGTAGCGGATTTCTTCCGCTTCATCGACGTGAGCCAGCGTCACCCCTTCTCCGGCACAGGAAGCCTGGTGAAGTTCGCAGAAGGGCTCGCAAAAATAGACGTTCAAAACCAGGTTCTTTTCGTGTTCGACAATGACGCGGAGGGTCTCGATGCGCATCAGCGTCTGTCGAAGCTCACCCTTCCTGTGAACATGCGCGGAATCATGTTGCCTGAGCTTGAAGAGTTCCGCTCGTTTCCGGCTCAAGGTCCCGAGGGGCTCCACTGCTCGGACATCAATCGGCGCGCTGCGGCAATCGAATGTTATCTCGATCTTGACGTCGGCGGTTATTCGCCGGCGAAAGTGCGCTGGACCAATCACAAGGAGAGCCTAGATATCTATCACGGGGCGCTGGAATTTAAAGAGGCCTACAGCAAAGAATTTCTTAAGCAGACGGCCGAAACTTTGACTGAAGGGGCGTATGACGTTCGCAAGATTGACGCCGTGCTAGACTCCCTTGTTGCGGAATGTGTAGCGATCGCGGCCGATCAATGGGACACCCGGCGGGGATCAAATTGAGACATACCTTCTGATAGCTGAAAGTGCCATCAGCGACGTGGCGGCGTTGTTCCTGCTGTTCCCGCCGACGCGCAGGCTCGTGGGCCTGGGCCGACGGTGCCGATCAGGTCGACCCGGTCGGTTCGGAGGCCGGCGATCGGGAAAGAGTGCCGGTGGGTTGATGAGGACGCCACGGCAGCCGTGGACGCCAAGTCCGAGGTTTGCGGCAGACTGGCCCCATGACCGAACTCGCGTACATGGTCCGGGAAGATTGGGGACAGCACGGCACCGCGATGCGGCAGCAGACTGCCGTGATCCAAGACTGGCTCGGAAGTCCGCCATACGTTTTCGCTACGGCCGATCGGAAGACGTACGAGTCGGACCACAGCGCTGACCGTGAGTTCATGACCTTCGTCGCCCACGACGCCGACGAACGGCACGTCATCGATCTGTCAGACCTCAATGAGCTCCGACGCACCGACAAGACGATCAGCCGTCCGCTCATCGTCCTGCATCCCTACAAGGAACGGGATTGCGACTTGCTGCGCGAGATCGTCACGACGGAGTCCGTCGCGAGACTGTTCGTCATCGTTTGGTCACCGCACGATATGGTCCGCGTCTGGCTCGACGGGATCGGCGCCACGAACCTGCACACCGGGTCCGCACTCGAAGCACCAGACGCCGTGCAACTTGAGGCCGCGAAGTGCTGGGTAGGTGAGCAGTACAACGGGCTGTCGGGTGGCAACGGCAAGGATGCCGTCGTGCAGCTACTGCGCGTGTTTACCGCAGCCGGCTATCCGCTTGACGCTGACACCTGGTTGCGTGCCTTCTTCGCAGCAGGCGGTGAGTTCGACGAAGCCACAAAGGTCGCGAAGCTCATCAAGGAGATGCAGGGGGGTACCAAGCACCGCGTCAAGGCGCGCTACCGGCCCGACATTCTGAGCGTGCTACGCGAGCGCGCCACTGAAACTGCATGATCGCGCCGAGTTGAAGCAGAGCCCGACAGGGGCAACCGCTGGGCTGTCACCCCTGAACGTCCGACGGAAGAAAGTCAGCCTAGCTATATCCACTTTAGACGCGAGCATCGCCGGTGGGGCGGCTGGCCGCGAGATAGTCGTCCCCGTTCCAACGGTAGCTGCTGACCTGGACCGGCTGGCCGAACGTCGGCGCATGCACCATCTTGCCGGCGCCGATGTACAGGCCGACGTGATGGACGTTGCCGGGTGTGCCGTAGAAGACCAAGTCGCCGGGAAGCAGCGGTTGGCCGGCGGGCACAAGTGGACCCGCGTTGTACTGCGTCTGGGCTGTCCGGGGCAGTTTGATCCCGGCGGCGTTGTAGGCGGCTGAGGTGAGGCCGGAGCAGTCGAATCCGGCGTGTCCGTCGGCGGGTCCGTTACCGCCCCAGACGTATGGGAGGCCGAGTTGGCCGCAGGCGAAGTTGATCGCCATGATGGCCGCGGGTGTCGGTGCCTGGATGTTGTTGCAGTCGCCAGTGCCGATTAGGGCGTCGTTGTATTTCTTGGCCTGTGCAAGGACTTCGTCGACGTACCAGTCGGCGTGGTTGTAGGCGAAGATCGCCTTGCGCAGGTCCTTGGGTGCTCCCGAGTCGCAGAGGTAGTAGGCCGCTGCGTAGATCGCGTCATGCGGGTTGTACCGGGATGGTGGTGTGGCACCACCTGCGGGCAATGGGTGGCGGGCGATGACGCCGTCGAATGTGGACTGCAAGAACTGCATAGGCCCGCCGGCACCGGCGTAGTTTTCTCCGCTGGAGACCCCCGGCAGCGGTGACCGGCCGTGGTTGGTTTCGACCTTGCCTATGGCGGCGAGGATCGACCAGTCCAGGCCGGGGCACACGCTCGTGGCTTGCCGGTAGAGGGTGAGATAGTCAGCGGGGATGTCGGCGAGCGCTGCCTGGCTGGGTTGGGTGCTGCTGCCGAAGAGGGCCTTGACGACGGCTTGGCCGACGCCGCCGATGAGGATGGGGACGGCGATGATGGCCGCGACAGCGGCAACGGCGATCTTCATGGGGTCACCTCCGGAAGCGGCTGGTGGGAAGCGGTGGTGGAAGCGGGTCCGGCGCGGCCAGTTCCGCAGGCGTCTGCTGGGCCTGGGCGGAGGTCGAGGATGGCGTCGCGGTGAGTGGGTCGGCGTGGGGCCACAGCTGCGCGAGCTCGACGAGGCGCAGCCGGCCGGGCCGTTGCGATGCCGGACCGGAGATCGGCAGCCACCGCGCGACGGCGGGGTTGTTCTCGCCGGCCACGCCCGCGACGTCCGCGGCGCTGGTGGCCACAGGTACGAGCGCTGGGCGGTCCAACTGGGACAGGACGTCGGCGAGTGCTCGACGTGCTGTGGTTTCGCGGCGGCTGGTGGGCAGCCACACCAGGACGGGCGTGGTGATTCCTGTTGCGGTGGCGAGCTTTTCGTAGCCGTGCAGCTTGCGGCCGACCTTGCCGAGGTCCTCGGTGCCGAAGTCGAATTCCAGGAAGAACTCGATCTGGTGGCCGTCTTCGCGCCAGCGGCCGTAGGCGTCGGGGCGGACCATGTCGCCGAAGAGCCGGCCGCAGCGCAGCTCGGACCACCACGCGGTCAGTCGGCCGCGGGCGCCGGGCTCCCGACTCAGTGCGACGAGGCTCGTGAAGAAGCCGTTGACGCCCACGGTGTGCGCGAGGCGCAGGGAGTGGGCGATGCCGATGGCGTCTTCGTGGCGATAGCCGAGTTGTTTCGGGTCGAGACCGTCCTCGTAGGCGAGCGCCACGGAGCCGGCGATGTCGAGCACGTAGTGCATCGGTGCAGTGCCGGAGCTGACGAACGGCTGGAAGCGGTCGACGACGCGCCACTTGAACAGGTCGAGCAGGCGGTGGTTGGCCGCGCGCATGGTCGGGTAGCAGAGCTCGACGATCTGCTGGGTGGTGAAGACCTTGTGTTCGTGCAGCATCCGGGCCAGCCACCGGTCCCGAAGGGTGAGCCGCCCGGCGAGCCGAGTGTGGTGCTCCCCGGTGGTGGCCGCCCGCGGTGTGGGGCGCTGGGGCATGTGCCCGCGCAATGCCCTTTGAGGCGTGGGATTCGAGATCACGGGTAAGCACCTCCCAGGCGTTGGCCGGAATGAGGGAAGGTGAAGCGCAACGCATGCGGGGATCACCGAAGTGGACGTGCGCAATAGGTGAGCCCACATGCGTTGAGGGAGAACGAGATCCGCCGAGTCAGGCCGCGAGGCGCGGGTCCACAGTGGGCTGATCCGCGCGGCGTGTTGCGGCGTCAGCGTCGGTGACGGGCGGGCGTGTGTTGACCCTGGCTGCTTTGCGGATTGCCTTGGCGCGTCCGGGAATCGCGGGCGGGAGCTTCTCGGTCACCGCGGTGAAGGGCGGTGCTTCCTCGCCGCCCAGGACGAGCCGGGCTGTGACGTGGTAGACGCCGAGGTTGGACAGGTCGTGATCAGAAAGTCGCGGCATGGTGTGCCGTGCCAGGCGTTTGGCGTCCTCGGGGCTGGCGTTGAAGAAGATCTTGCTGCGGGCGTTGGTGCTGATGCCCTCTTCGAGCTCCTTCGGGAGCTGCCCGAGGTACTGGTGCGCCAACGTCATCGAGAGCCGGTAGCCGCGGGCCTCGGCGAGCATGTCCTCCAACGGATAGGCCAAGTTCAAGAAGTTGTGGCACTCGTCCACGTACAGCCCGCAGTCGCGGCGTTGACGCTGTGGTACGCGAGCTCGGCGAGTCGCGGCCTGCCAGGTGCGCGCCACGACGATGGAGCCGACCAGTCGCGCGGTTTCCATCCCCAGTGCGTCGCGAGCGATGCGCACTAGGCAGATTCCGCCGGTGTTGAGCACCTCGTCCATGTCCACGGTGGACTGACCTCCGGCGATGGCCGCACGGACGAAGGGGCGCAAGAGGAATCCACGGACCTTGTTCATCAGCGGCGCGATCACTTGCGCACGGTTGGCTTCGGACAGGTCGTCGTACCAGGACCAGAAGCCCTTGAGGACCTCGTCGTCGATCTGACCGCAGACCCGCTGCCGGAATGCCGGCACGGTCAGCAGCTTGGGCAGATCGACCAGCGTCGGCGTACCCGGCATCGCGGTCAGCGTGAGCAGCCCCGCCCGCAGGATGTCGTCGGTGCGCGGGCCCCACGAGGAGGCATAGACCCGCGCGAAGATGCTCACGAGGTTGTCGACCGCGCGGGCCTTGTCCGCACCCTCCAGGGGGTTGAGCACTGGGGGACGGGTTCGGGAGTCGGCGTCGAAGAGCACGACCTTCTCGCCGAGTTCCTCGGGCAGGCGCATCAGGATGTCCGACACGAGGTCGCCCTTCGGGTCGACCACGACGACGCCGCGGCCTGCCTCGGCGTCGGCCAGGATCATCCGGGCCATCAGCTCGGACTTACCGGAGCCGGTGGCGCCGAGGATGTGCAGGTGGTGGCGGGCGTCGGCGACGTGCAGGCCGACCGGGCGGGAGTGCCCGGAATCCGACAACCCGAGCGGTTTGATCTGCTCGCCGATCGTGGCGATGCCCGGCGGGGGCGGCACGGCCTTCGCGCCGGCCCGCTGCAGGCCGGGAGTCGACTCGTCGATCGGCAGGTGCGCGATCGCGGCCAGCTCCGGGATCGAGAGCAGGTCACCCTTGCCGAGGCGACGTTCGGCCAGGATCTGGACCGGATTGCGGTGCAGCCGGACCCGGCGGTAGTAGTTGTGCTCGGAGTAGGCGGCGAACGCCGAGGCGATCGCATGCCCACGGCCCCGCAGCACCTCCCGCACCGCGTGGACCTCGCCCGAGGTGGCGTCCTCGGGCACGGTGGTGGCCACGGCGTAGCGGATGCGGGTCTCGAACTGGTTCGCCCGCAGCTTCTCCACCACGGCGCGGTCCTGGGCGGCGTACTCCAGACTGGTCTGCCGATCCAGCTGCGGTGTCCGCGTGCTGGTCGACGGCTTCGGGGTCTTGCCCGGCGTGATGACGTCGAGCAGCCGGCCGACGAGGTGGACCGAGCCGCCCACGTGCACCCGCCGCGCCGCGCGGCGGGCCTTGGTCACCCGGTGGCCAGCGACTGGGCGGGCAAGGATCTGCACGCAGGCGCGCTCGTGGGGGCCGAGGCCGACCGGTGCGCCGAGCATCGCCCGGATCGGGTCTGCTGGGTGGTCGGTGCGGATCGGCAGGGCCTCCGAGCGCGCCAGCCGTAGTTCGCCGCCGACCGCTTCGACGCGCCGGCCCGCTGTTGCCTTGGTCGGGATCGGGGACTTGGCGGGGGTGGTGCGGGTGTGCGCGCCAGGCCAGGCGGCCTCGACGGCGCGCTCGACCATGCCGGGTGGCACCAGGCCGGGTACCCACAGGCGGATCTGCACGCCGTCGTCGGTGAAGGTCAGCTCGAAGGCCAGGTGCGGTTGTCCGCCGAAGCGGCGGCGCCACCGGTTCCGCGCGATGACCGCGACGGTGATGGCGACCGCGAGCACCAGCCCGATGATCGGGCCCCACGTGAGGGCGAGGTCGCGCAGGTGCGCCAGAACGTTGTGGAATGCGCCGAGCGGGTCACGCAGGTAGTCGCCGATCGGTGAGGCGAGGACCTCCGCGGCGCGCTCGACGTGCGGGGACGGAGCGGTGAACAGTGGCGTGGTGGTGATTGGCCAGGACATCGGGTACCTCTCATGCAAAGCGGTCGACGGGACGGGCGCGAGCTGCGGTCAGGCCGCTCGTGGCTGGTCGCTCCACACCGGGCTGGGCTCGACCGTGGGCGGTTGGCTGTGGTCGGGGCGGGTGTTGTCGATGACGAGCCGCAGGTGCTGGCGGCCTCGGCGGGCGGCGCGTTCGGCGTCGACCTCGGCTTGCCATTCGGAGAACCGGCGGCCGTCCAGCCGCTTGAGGTAGGCGGGAATGCGGTTGGCCGGTACCCCGACCAGCCGCGGGCCCAGGACCGCGAGCAGGTCGCTGGCTTCTTGCGAGGCCCAGCCCGCCTCGGCGATCGCGGCTTCGTCGGGAAACACATCCGCGACCCGGTCGACGGCGGGATTCAGCGCGGCATCCTGTGTCCCGCCGTAGGAGTAGACCCACAGAAAATTCGGCGGCGGGTCAGGCTCGACAAGTGCCCGGAACCGGGACACCTCTTTCGTGTAGGCGTAGAAATTCGTGTCGGGGCGTGCCCGGCAGATATCCAGCCACGCCTGAAGATACGAATCGGAGAAGAAGTCGCCGCTGTCGTGGATCCGGACCCAAGCGCCGCGGAACTTCGCGGCGCCCAACTCGGCGACCATGGCGGACTCCCAGTCGGCCAGGTCGTCGAGGACGAACATCAGGTTCGCCTGGTGCTTGGCGCGGACGACGGGCCACGTGTAGGTGCCGTGCCGGGCGTAACACGCCTGGGCGCAGATTCCGGCGCTGGGACAGGTGTTGTAGGTGCGGCCGTCGGCCAAGCGGCCGGCCCAGGCGGGCAACGACCAGTTCCACACGCCGATCTGGCACATCTCGCTGTTTTGTGTCAGGAGCCGAGCGGGTCGGCTGACTGTGACGGAAATGGGCAGTGACGTAGACATGGGTATCCCCTGGGTATGATTCGGCGTGAATGGATTAGTTCTTGCGATTAGGGTGGTTAGGCGGCGTCGAGTTCGATGTGTGACGCGTCGCCGTCGTCGAACGAGTCCGGGATTCCTGCGGTGTCGTCTGCACCGAGTTCGACGTAGCCTGGGTTCGTTTCGGAATCCTGAAGAGTTGCGAGGAACTCCGGGGAAGTCGTGACCAGTTCGTGCTCAACCGGTGAGGCAATGGACTGGAACGCCACGCGTTGCGTTCCGGTCGACAGGAGCCCCTGGCCGCGGTCGGCGGAGAGTAGGAACTGGCGTTCACCCATGGACAGGTCGAAGGCGCGGGTGATCTCGTCGATCGCCTGGGAGGCTTGCCGTAGCAGGATCTGCGTTGCTGCGTTGGCCACGACGGCTTTGCCGAGGTCGGAACCCAGCACGTCGGCGGTGTCCTGGGTGGCGACCGTGAGGCCCGCCCACCGCTTGCGGCTCGCCTTGGCCATTCGGAAAAGGAACTCGGCACCGGCAGGTTGCTTCATCAATAGCCACGCCTCGTCGACCACGACCAGCCTGGGTTTGCGGATGGCAGGGTTGGAGACTTGGCGCCAGACCGCGTCGAGCGTCAGCAACGTGCCGATCGGCTTGAGCTCGTCGGCGAGATCCCGGAGCGAGAACACCACCAGGTGCCCCTCCGGGCGGGTCGAAGTCGGACCGGAGAACAGCCCGGAGAACGCGCCGGTGACGTACGGATGCAGCCGCGCCGCGAGCTCCACTCCTGCGGGATCTCCGGCGTCGGCGAGGACCTCGGCGAGGTCGGCCAGTAGCGGCGCCGGGCGGGTCCAGGTCCGCGGATCCGAGGTGATCCCCGCGCGCTGGTAGGTGGCGGTAATTGCCCGGTCCAGCGCCGCCCGTTCGGTCGCTTCGAGCTCGCTGCCCAGCAGCACCGTGATCACGGTATGCAGGAACAGCGACCGGCGGATCAGCGCGTCGCGCGGCGCGGTGCGGCGCCCGTCCGGTCGGGTGTGGATCGGCAGGTCCATCGGGTTGAGGCGGACTTGCTCGGCGCCGAGGTGGACATAGGTGCCGCCGACTGCGGCGGCCAGCCGGGCGTACTCGTCCTCGGGGTCGATGACGTGGATCTCGATCCCGCGGTACAGCGACCGCAGCAACTCCAGCTTCACCAGGTAGCTCTTGCCCGCGCCGGAGCGGCCGAGGATCACGCTGTTGTGGTTGTCCAGGGCGAACCGGTCGTGGTGCACGAGGCCCTGGCTGCCGATGTTGAAGCCGTAGAGCACGCCGCTCGGCGCGCCGACCGAGGTCGGGTCCGGTGGGGGCAGGTCGGGGGAGGTGAACGGGAACGCGGCGGACAGCGCCGAGGTGTCGAAGGTGCGGCGCATGCCGACTAGATCGAGGCCCATGGGCAGGCTGGTGATCCAGCCCTGCAGGCTGCGGTAGGTGGTCGGTTTGCAGTCCAGCAGCAGCGATGCCGCCAGCGACCGGATGGCCGAGATCTCGTCGCCGAGGGTTTCCTCGGTGGGGGCGTGCACGGTCAGATACAGCCCGAGCCGGTAGAGCTTGCCCTCACCGCGGGCGACCCGTGCGGACAGGTCGTAGGCATCCTCGGTGGCGGCTTCGACGTGCGGGTCGATCAGCCGTCCTTTCTCGCTGGTATGACGGCGACCGCTTTCGAGCTTCGCCAGCTGTTTCTTGAGCCGGTTGGCCGCGGTGACGGGGTCGATCGGCTCGATGTGCAGTGAGACGTCGACGCGTCCGGGGTAGGTCAGCAGCGGCTGCAGCCAGCCGGGGTGGACCTCGCGCGGGTAGCCGACGACGGCGAAGGAGGCGACCCATTCGCCGCCGACTTCCAGCGCGCGGGGGCGCACGGAGATGGCGTCGGGGGTGAACGCGCTGGCACGCCCGAGAGGCGGCTGCGCGGCCTGGGTCTTGCGACCGCGGCGCTTGGTCTTGGTCTTCATCGGCAGTACCTCCTTGCGGAGTTGGCGTAGTCGTCGGGGTCCTCGGTGGTGTCGTCGAAGCCGTCGTTCCAGGCGTCCTCGGCCTCGCCGAACCCGTCGTCGGCGGAGAATGCGGCGCGGCCGAACGCGCCTGTGTCCCAGCCCTCGTCCGGGGTGGTGGTGATGACCTCGTCCGAGCCGGCTAGACCGGAGTTCGGCGGGATCACGCTGTCGGGGTTGCAGGCCGCGGCGAGCACCGCGGTGGCCTGTCCGGCGTCCAGCGGGGTGACCACGATCCCCGATGGGGACAGCAGCTCGACCGCCTCACCGAGCCGGCGCACCAGCCGCGCTTCGGCGGCCCGCCGGGTGGCGTCGTCGACAAGGCCGGCCTGCTTGGCGGCCCGGCGTTTCACTGTCAACGCGGCCAGCGGCGAGGCGCCGCCCAGTCCGTCGGTTGGTCCCGTGGCCAGCAGCGGTTCGCGCAGGATCAGCAGGACCTGGCGGCGTAGCAGATCGGTGGCGCGGCCGAGCTGGTCGAGGTACTCGGCATGCTCGCGCGCCGCTCGTTCCAGCGCCGGGTGCGGCAGACCACCGGCTTGTTCGCGAAGCTCGGCGATCTGCCCGGACAGGTCCAGCCGTTCTGCCCGCACCAGCACCTGCACTGGTGCGGTCAGCGAGTGCAGATACCGTCCGAAGGAGGCGACGAGGGACTCCTGCTCGGCCGGGGTGCGCAGTCCGAAGTTGATCGTGGAGCAGACCGCGACCACGGCGACGCCGTCCTTGCCGAGGTCGATGACACCGGTGTCGGTGACCGCTTCGGCGGGCAGACGCAGCGGGGCCGGCGATACCGTCGATGCCGTGGCATCCGTGCTGCCCGCGTTCTCCTTCCGCTTGGCCCGGCCGTTGCTACTGGTGTTCGCGACCTGGCTGCCCAGCCACTCGGGGACGGGCCGGATGCCTTCCGGCGCGGCCACCCGATGCTGCGGGCTCATCCGCTGCCGCAGCGCCGCCAGCACCAACTGGTCAAGGGGAATGCCGTCGCGCTGACCGAGCGCGAGCAACGCGGCGATCACCCCGATCGGGATGGCTACGACGAGGAACGCCACTAGCGGCACGAACTCGCGAGTGAGCGTGTACGCCCCGTACAACACGATCCCTGCGACGGCGAGGATGAGCAGCTGCCGCGCGGTCAGCGGACCGATCACCCGGTCCTCGCGATCGACGTCGGCGGGAATCCTTACTGGCTGACTCATTTCCCTTCACCTCCTGAAGCGGGTTTCGGTGCGCGGAACACCGGCGGCGGAACAGAGTGGGTGCGCCGGTAGGCGTCACCGATGCGCGGCTCGGGCTGCGCCTGCCGGAACACCGGTGCCGCGGGAGCTGACTTCGGCGTCGTCGGCGTCGGTTGGGGCACTGGTGGCCTGGCAGGCTGGAACTGCAACTGCGGAGGCACCGAGGCGGTGCGAATCGCACGGGCCGGTGGTGGGGTGCCGCGTCGACGAGGACCTCCGGCGGCTTGGAACTGGGGGGAGGTGCCGGGACGTGGTCCACGCCGAGGCCGAGTCATCGGCGTGTCGGGTGCCAGCGCGGAGCTGAACTCGGGCTGAGCCGGTCCGAGGGTCGCGGGCACGACGGCGGGATCGTGGATGGTCTGTTGTGGCTGCGGCTGGAGGAACTGGGGTGCCTGGGAGGGCACTCGTGGCCGACGCGCGGCACGAGTGCGTTCCGCGTCGTACGCCTCTTTGAGCCGCCTGCTGACCATCTCCGGGGTAGGAGCCAAACGTGGCTGTGCGGGCCACGGTGGGTCGCCCGCGCCGGGCGGTGTGCGGCGTGCTCCACCGGGCCCGTGTGCTGCCCGAGCACCCGCGAAGCCGAGACGGCCTCCAGATACCAGAGCCATGGCTTTGCCGAAGGCGAAGGCGTACGCCAGGCCGCCGAGAAACGAGCGACGGCCACCGCCGATCCGGACCTGGTGCATCACCCACGTCGGGATCTTCACCAGGATCCACACCAACGCGATCAGAACGATGAGGTTGACGATCCCGTCCGGCGTTGGCGTACCGAAGAAGCTGAAACCACCTGGCTGCAGGAACACTTTCAACGCACAGATCAGCGCCAGGCTCTGCCCGACCTGGATGCCGAGCACACCCCCTCCGACGCGCCAGTACCACTGCGCCACGCCCTCGGTCTGCGGTAGCCCGTGACACATCAGCGCCAGTGGCGCACCGCCCAGCCAGATGACGGTGAGCGCGACCCGCACGACATAGCCAATCAGTAACCCGATCAACAGAATGGTCAGCGCGAGTGACAACAATCCGGCGGACAGACCGCCGTCGAGCATCGACCTGCTCACCAACGCCACGAACAACTCGGAGATCGCCTGGCCGGCGGACTGCGGGTCCAGGCCGTCACCGAGGACGGCCAGCGACGCAGCGTTGGCGAGCCGGATGGCCTGGTCACCGAACAACAGGCTGAGGTTCGCGGCGAGGAATCCGACCACGAGGCGGGGTGCGATCTCGCGGATCGAATAGCGGGTCTGAACGCTCTGGTGGCTCATCACCAGGATCCCGGCGAACAGCACCAGCAGCGAGTACACCGCGACGACCAACAGCCGAGACTGCTCCCAGATCTCACCGACGCGCGGCAGCTGGTCCAGCGTCGGCGTGGAGAGGAGGGTGCTGCCGAGCATCCGGAGCAACCAGTTCAGCGACTCGCCAACCAACAGGTTGATGAAGGAGCCGAACCCTTCACTGACGCAGGCGGTCAGATCCGTGATGCCGCATTCCGAGCCACTGGTGCCGGGCTGCGGCGCACTGATGCTCGGCGGCGGAGTAGTCGGCAGTGACGTCGCTGGTGCCGCTGACGTGGTGGAGGGCGGTGTCGGTGTCGGGGCGCACGGAATCGGCCGCGGTTCAGGCCCGGAACAGGGGGAGGCGGGAGCTGGCGCGCTGGGTTGCGCAACGGCAGTCGCGCCGAGGATGCCCACCAGGGTGACGACGATGCCGAGCACCAGCCAGCCCACATGGCGGGGCCGACCACCTGACGGCCGACCGGTCGTGGTGGCGAGAACCAGGGACAGTAACGCCCGGTCGTCCGCAGTGGAGGCAACCGGGCCGCCGCAGTACGGGCGGACCGTGGGCAGGACGCTGACGGCCATGGTCAGGCCCCCACGATCCCTTTGAGGATCTCCACGACCAACGGTGCGAGCGCGGCCAGGCCGTAGCCCCACCCGGCGGACTTGAAGCACTCCTTGGCCTTCTCGTGCTCGCCGGGATCACCGCCGGCCATTACCCGTCGGACGCCGCCGATGGTCAGGAACACGGTCGCGAGCCCAGCGAGGATGCCCATGATCCAGTTACGGATGTTGTTCAGAACATCGGTAACTGAGCCGGCAAGAGCCAGGACTGCTGTATCTGCGTGCGCCGGGAGAACTGAGGCCAGCAGCACCAGGACCACCAGCCCGGCTGTCACCGTCACCCGTGAAAAGAGACTGCGGCCGGCCCGCGCCTGGGAATCCGGTGTAGTGATCGGAGCACTGATCGGCTGGCAGTCGATGAGTCCGTAGGGCTTGCTCGACGTTGCGGGGTCGGCCGTCTGCTGCGGATTGCCGATGAGGCGAGCGCGACGCGGCTCGCTCGCGGTGGGGAGGAAACGATCGATCAGGCGCATTGGGGCACCTCCGAAGGTCGGGCTGAGCGCGGGTGTGTCCCGCAGCCCTGAACTCCGGATTTCGCGTCCGTTTTGGACACGCGACCCTGAACTTTCTTCGCCGATTCACCCTCGACTACGGACACGGAAAGTGACGGCCGAGGCAGCTCACTGACTGGCGTGACTGGGCGCGTTAGGGCCACCGCAGTGGCCACCTGGTCGGTCAACGGGTCGGTCGGATCGGTCTCGGCAGCACCGTCGCGCAGGTACACGGCGAGCCGGAGCTCGGCGCGTTTACGCATCTTGTAGACCGCCCACTCGCCGGTCTGGTGCGCCGCGGCCCAGTCCGCGACGGGCACCTCTTCCAACCGAGTCGCGCCGATGAGCGCGGCCTCGGTCTGGGTCAGGACTCCGTCCGCGACCGCGCGGGCGAGGACCAGATCCGGGTGTCCCCACGGCGCGTGCGGCGGAGTGGACCGGAACCCCGGTGCGACCGGAGTCGGACCCGCCAGCGCCTCGGTGAGCGCGCGGTAGCCCGACCGGTACGCGGCCCACCGCAACCGCAACATGATCCGCGGCGGACGCAGATCGATGGTCGACAACGCGGTCAGAAAGCCGCGCAACACCTCGGCGTGAACATCGGCCGGATCGCCAGAGAGCCGATCGGACAGGATGGCTGCGGCAGAGGTCAGCGCGGGCAGCGCGACACCCACCGCGGCGACCGTCCAGGTCGCTCCTTCCGTACGAGAACGCAGCACCAGATGCGCCCACACCGCGTCCCGCGTCGTCTGCGGGCACCGGCGCGCCAGCAGCTGGTCGCGGACCTCATCCAGGGGAATGTGTCGGTCCGGCAGACCGGGGAAGAGCCGGCCGTTCAGCGACACCGGATGCGGACCGGTCACCAGCCAGGTAAACGTGTCCCGCGCGATATCCAACGAGTTCGGAACAGCCTCGCCGCCGCCGCGACGAAAGACGGATTGTGCTGCCATGTCGTGACTCCCACGGCGTCGATGCGAACAACAACGACGTCAGGAAGCCACAACCGATACCACGGAAATACCACGGCACTACTAGGCGCCAACTAGCAACCCGCGCTGAGGCTACTAGCGAACTACTATTTCGCCCCACAGGCGAGCTCCAAGAAGATCAACTGATCGGCCCTGCGGACTGCGTGACTTGATCGACCCTAGTAGCCGATTAGCTGTGGTAATGGTTGCTCATTAGTACGGCGCTAGTAGCCGGTCCGCGCGTCAACGCGGTCGCCTGTAAAGATCAATATGGCTACGACGAAAAAATCTTGAAGAATCTTACCCAGACCGGTCCACTGGGCGGTTCTGGGCGCGGCCAGGAGTCGCCGAACGAGCTACTGCGGGTCGCAGCTTTGGCGAACTGTCCGAGCCCTTTCGAGGTGGGAGTAACGCGGGCTGTCGTGATGCAAAGAAATTTGACTAGGCGTGTCCAAAACGGGGTCGAAATACGGAGTTAAGGGGCGTCAGAACGTACGGCACCCACCTCGTCAGAGGAGACCCGCGATGACCCCGACATACGACAACGGCTCACCGGGAGACAGCTCCCAGGAGCACGGCCCGACCGTCCCGATCCCGCTCCACCCGAGGCGGCGAACACCACGTCTGCGCGCCCTGCGCTTCACGCTGCGCCATCCGCGTCCGGCCCGGTCGAGCACCGTCTGGCCGTGCGCTCAGGACGACCTCCGTGAAGGCACCGGACTGCTCGCCAACTGGCTGCTGACGGCGATCATCAAGATCGTCACCACCTATACCCAGCCCGGCCAACGGGTGCTCCTGCTCGACCCCGCGCTCTACCTCGCGCCGCCCGCGTCGTGGTCACCAACAGGGAGCCGCAACCAGTTCCGGCCCAGGCCGTACGCCGGACTGCACGAAGCGGGCTGGACCGTGGTCCGACTCGGCCGCGGCGTCCACACCCAGACCGCCGTCGCACACCCCGACCCGCTCGACGAACCCGTCGGCACCGCGGCAGCCGAGTCCGAGTCCGGACCCCGACCGAACGCCGACAGTCCGACCGCCGACCAGCCCGCCGTGCCGTCGACGCACTGCCGGACCGGATCCGGTCCGACTGCAACCGGCGTCGGTCCGGACCGCTACGACCTCGTCGTCACCGCGGCCGACCCGCGCACCCTCGACTGGTTCCGCCCCGCCGACTGGGCCGGTCTGCTGACCCCGACCGGCACCCTTGCGGTTATCACTCACAGTGACCGTTCCTGTGACCGGCTCACCGACCCCGCCGGCTCGCTGGTGCGCGCCGCGCACCGCACCGGACTGCGCTACCTCGATCGCATCGCACTGCTGCGCGTCCCCGTTCGCGACGGAGCGCTCGCTGCCGCGACCCCGGCCCCACGCCCCCGACCGCAGGGACCCGCGCGACCGTTCGCGACGCCCGCTCGGCACACCCAGGTGCATGACGACCTCCTGGTGTTCGCCCGCCAGCCGGCCCTGACCGACGCCGCCGACGGTGAGGAGACCTCCGATGACTGACCGTCCCGCGTCGCCCTGGCTGCTGCCCCAGCCGCCGGGGGAGGAGCCGCCGATGCCGCCGCTGTCGGTCTGGCCGACCGGCCAGCGTGACCCGCTCGCGCAACTGCGCGACGTCGGCTGCGTGCCCGGCACCGAGACCGACACCGAGCGGATTCCGCCCGCCGTCGCCGCCCACGCGATCGCCCTCTACACCCGTCCCGGCGACCTCGTCCTCGACCCCGACTGCGGCGCGGGCACCGCCCTCGTCGAGGCGCTGCGCGCCGGCCGCCATGCGCTCGGACTGACCGTGCGCAACCGGTGGTGGACGCTCGCTCGCGCCAACGTCACCGCCGCCAAGACCGCGGGCGCCTGGCGCGACGGCTCGGTCCTCGACGCCCGGCCGAAAGTACTCGCGACCGTCCGGGCGGCCGGACTGATCGGACGAGTCGGACTCGTCCTGACCACCCCGCGCACCGCGGACAGCGCGAGCAGTCCGGACCGCGACCCGGTCGAGCCCGCCCTCACCGACCTCGCCACGACCCTGCTCTACTGCGAGCCGCTGCTGCGCTCCGGCGGTCACGTCGCCGTCATCGCGCGACCTCTCCGGCACCCGGACGGCTCGCTGGCTGATCTGACCACCCCGCTCATCGCCGCCGCCACCGCTGCAGGGCTGGCGCCGGTCGAGCGGTGCATCGCGCTGACCGCCGGCCTGCGCGGCAGCCGACTGGTCACCCGAGCCTCACTCGCCGAACGTCGCGACGCTGCCCGAGCACGCGCCGCCGGTGCGCCGACCGCGCTCACCGCGCACCACGAGGTGCTCGTTTTCCAACTCGCCCACGACGCCGAACTCGCCGCCGCGACGGCAGCCGGCATCCCGTGGCCGAACGAGGACGACGTCATCCGGCCCGCCGTCAACGGCGTCACCTACCCCGGCTGGAGGCGAGCGGCATGACCACCCGCCTGCACTGCCGCGAGTGCGGCTGGCACCCCGAGTTCCGCCGCAAGCGCGCCGCCCTTCGCGCCGCCTCCCGCCATCAATGCCTCGGCGCACCGGTGGCCGAGATCCGTCCACCGTGGTGGTCCCGCATGTGGACAAATCTGTGGACAACGCGGTCGGGCGACTCCGCTGGCGACACCGAAGTCGGCGCGGGCGACCGGACCGGTGACGGCGAACTGGTCGACGCTTGCGGCAACCGGATCCAGTGGGCTGCGCTCGCCGCGCATCACGCCGAGACCACTCGCCGCGCCCGCGCCGCGATGGTCGACATCGTCCGAGCCGGCTACCAGATCGGGCCGCCGCCCTACGGCTACCGCGCCCTACGCATCCGGGTCACCGACCCGACCGGCCATAGCAAGCTGCGGGCGGTTCTCGTCCCGGACTGGCAGACCGCCGCGGTCGTCAAGCAGATCTTCATCTGGCGCGCCGACCACGGCCTGAAGTTCGCCGTCATCGCCGCGCGACTTAACAGCGACCCTGGGCAATACCCGGCTCCCGTGCCTAACACGCGGTGGACCGCCCAGGCCGTCCGGCGGATCGTCGCCAACGTCAAGTACACCGGGCGCCAGGTCTGGGCGCGCACCATCGCCGGCCGCCCAGCACCGGTGGAGCAATGGGTCACCTCGGCGCCGAAGGTGCACGAGCCACTGGTTGACGAACGAACCTTCCACCAAGCGCAGCCCAAGCGCGTGGCCGGGGGAGGTGGCCATGACAGTGCTGCGTGACTGCTTCCCCTCACATCTCGCAGAGAAGGCCGGCCTCACATTTGGCTCGCTCTGCACGGGATACGGCGGCCTGGACCTCGGCGTGGCGGCCGCGCTTGGCGGCGGTCGACTGCTGTGGGTGGCAGATCCGGACCCACACGTGAGCAAGGTCCTTTCCACTCGTATGCCGGACGTTCCCAACCTCGGCGACATCACCACCATCGACTGGGAACAGGTTGAGCCCGTTGATGTTCTCACCGCCGGATTCCCATGCCAGGACATCAGCGCGGCCGGCCGTCGAGCCGGTATCAGGAAAGGAACCCGAAGTGGAATCTGGCACCAGGTCGTCACAGCCGTTCGCCATCTACGACCGGCGCTCCTCGTTGTGGAGAACGTCGCCGCCCTCCGCTGGCGCCAAGGCGGCCTCGACATCGTTCTCGGCGACTTGGCCGAAGTCGGGTATGACGCGCAGTGGTCAAGCGTTCGAGCGTCCGACATCGGCGCACCCCACCGACGCGAGCGGGTGTTTCTGCTCGCCTACCCAGCCGGGACCGTCTTCTCCACGCAACCGGTCAGGAAAGAAGGCAACCCCGTCGGCAGCCCGGACAAGCCGGAATCCGTGCGAGTCCGTCAGGCTGCTCCCGACACCGCAAGCACGGGACGACACACGCGGTGGATCCTCGCCGGAGTCCCGTCTGGCAGGCGGACACCAGGTGAACCTCACCGACACCGTGACGACCTTCCTGCCGACACCGGCGAGCAGCAACCCCAACGACGGCGAGGACCCCTCCGGTTGGTTGCGGCGGCAGGCTCGCCACCGTGCGCGGGGCATCAACGGCAACGGAATGGGCATGCCCCTGTCGATCGCAGTAAGGCTGCTGCCGACGCCACGAGCGAGCGACACGGGCACATCCGGCAGGAGAGCCGGAGCAGGTTTCCGTCCTCCCTTGTCCCAGGAGGTTCTCCCGTTGTTCCCCACGCCGCTCGAACCGTAGACGCTCATCAGGCCAAGTCCGAGACTGAGCACGTCAACTGGGGCCCGTATGCGCCAGCGATCCGGCGGTGGGAACTCGCCCGTGGCATAGCGGTCCCGCATCCGACGGAACCTGGCACCAGGGGCCGTCCCCGCCTGTCACCGCGATTCGTCGAATGGATCATGGGCCTCGACCCAGGCTGGGTGACCGCCGTCGAAATACCTCGGGCCGCACAGCTGAGAGCACTAGGCAACGGCGTCGTTCCTCAACAGGCCGAGTTCGCCGTCCGACTCATGCTGTCCGACCTCCTGCGTCTCGACATGCACGATGACGAGGCTCAAGCTGCATGAGACGTCCACCAAACCCTGAATTTGGACGTCACCGGCTCGCCGGAGAATCGCTCGCCCCCGGCTCGTCGGTGAGCGAGATCTCACGCGGAGGTACGACCCCGTACAGCTCGTCCGGCGTGCACTTCAGCGCGGTACATAGCGCTTGCAGGGTCTCGGTCTTCATCTGGACCGGCTGGTTGTTCATCAGCGCGGAGATCGACGGCAGGGACAGGGCGAAGTTGGCGCGTCGGGTGAGCAGTTCCTGCAGCTCCGTGCCTTTCCACACGTCGCGGGAGGCCATTACCTGCCTAAGCCGCCATCGAAGCTGCACCGCCACGCCTTCCCACGCTCGCCCAGCACCGGCACCTGTCTGAGCGCCTGGTCGCCGCTCAGTCTCCCGTATGGACTCCGGGAACCCGACGGACCTCGGGCGTATTCCGGTACTGCGACTACGCAACACGGGAAGGGCCTCATCTTCTTAAGTTGCAAATGCGAAAATTAGGCATTACCTTAGTTTGATCGCAGCGGCTGCCCGCCACTCCGAGCCGGTGCGGTCGACACTCGCAGCCGTGCAGTCCTCGATACGGCCTGGAGCCGCCGTGGCTGCGTCGCCGAAGGGAGCAAAGCCATGAGCCGAACCGTCAGTTCTGGGCCGACACGTGTGCGGCTCGCCTTCTACGGACGTACCAACCACACCGGTGAGAAAGCCGGGGCGGACATGTCCCGCCAGTACCTCGCCTGCAGTGCGATAGCGGCCAAGCTCGGCGCGATGACTCAGTGGTTCTACGACGCCCCGCATGCCCTCGACGGCAGCTTCTGTCTCAGCGTCCGCGACGTCGAGTCCCGCCTCGGCGCAGCACGCGGCGACTGCCGGGCGCTCGCTGTCAGCGTTGCCGATCCGGAGCGCGAGTTCGACGCGGTCGTCTGTGCTGCGCCCGATCGACTTCCACGGCAGCCGCGCATGCGGGATCCACTTCTGCGCGCGGCGAGCATGAGCAACGTGCCCTTCGTGTTCGCTGACGACGACCTGTCTCTGGCTCGGCAACTTGCGTCCAACGCCCTGGTCTTCTACCGACTCGGGCTCAGCTGTCCCGAATGGCCGGCGCTTCGATGACCCCCACGAACGACCGCTTTCCCGAACCAGTCGCTGACCCGGAGATGCGGCTGGACATTCGCATTGCTGAAGGCGCCGAAGCCGAACGGCTCCGGCTCGAACAGGCCCAGGTACTGATGGAGGTGACGCAATGGCTGGCCCGGAGGCAATCCGAGACTGGCTCAACCAACAGGGCAGCCTGAGTGCCCACGCGGGCCCGTACCGCCCCGGCTGGCGCGGCTTCGAGTCGGCTGTGGTCACAGCCGCGCCCGCCCTGATCCCCGTCGCGTTTCTCGGACGCACCTCCACCGACGACCAGCAGGACCCAGTCGGATCATTGCTGCGCCAGCTGCGCATCTCGCAGGAAGCGCTGCCTGAGGGCTGCGTCATCGTCGCGCACTTCTATGACGTCGAGTCGGGTCGCAAGGATCTCAACGCACGTGGCCGGGGCGACCGTCATGAACGGCTCGCCATCCCCATTCCGCGCGACGGTGGCATCCATGATCTGCTCACTGAAGCGGCCAGCCCTGACCGGCGCTTCCAAGCCGTCATCTGCGAACAGATCGACCGCATCGCCCGCCGGACGTACTACGGCACACAGATCGAGCACCAACTCCAGTCGGCCAACGTCGGACTGTGGGCAGCAGACGAACCCATCCGGCTCGACACCGACATGCTCATCGACCCGACCACGGTTCTCACGCGGCGGGTCAAGCAGGGCATCGCCGAGTGGTACGCGCTGGACATGATCAAGCGCGCACGCGACGGGTTCGAGACCCACACCGATCAGGGCTATAACGTCGGTAAAGCGTGCTACGGCTACCGCAACGTCCAGGTGCGCCTCGACAAGCCGGACCCCGGCAACGGGGCCGTCGACCATGCGGTTCGGAACCGTCAGGGCAACCGGGGTAAAGGGCGAAACGGCCCGCGGACGAAGAGCAAGCTGGTCGTCGAGCCGATCGAGGCTGCTGTCGTCCGCAGGATCTACGACTGGCGGATCACTGAGCGGCTCGGCTACGAGGCGATTGCGGACCGGCTCAACCTCGACCTCTCGACCAACCCGCCGCCCACGCCGCCGGATCCCGAACGAGCGGTAGGTCGATGGACGGGGAGCAGCGTCCGGGAGCTCCTGAACCAGCCCAAGTACACCGGCTACATGGTCTGGAACCGGCGGGCGATGAAGACTCGCAACGGCAGCCCCAACCCGATGGAGAAGTGGGTCTGGTCTGAGGCGCCCACCCACGAAAAGATCATCGAACTGGAGGACTTCATCGCGGCTCAGCAGGTCGTCCAGCGACGCGAGCGGTCCCGCACTCAGGCGGGCGCGAACCCTCATCCGCAGACGAAGCGCACGTACCGGCTGCGGTCCTACTTGTTCTGTGAACTGTGCCACCGCCGGATGTTCGGCAAGACTCGGCACGAGAACGCCTACTACGCCTGCGCGGCGAAAAAGGGCTACGTCCCCGAGGGGCATCCGAACAGTCTCTGGGTTCGTGAAGACGCGCTGCTATGCGGCCTGAATGACTTCCTCAGCCACCACGTGTTCGGGCTGTACAGGCAAGAGTTGCTGGCGTCCGCCATGCGAGACCTTGACGCGCGATCGGAGCAAGAACGAAACGATCGAATCGCAGCCATCAAGAAATCCATCGCGGATCTGGATGCGCGGAAGAAGCGACTGGTCCGCACCCTTGAGGTCACCGGTGACGACGACGGTGAGCCCGACCAGGAACTCATCCAGGACATCAAGAACCGGCGTGCCGAGATCAAGGCTGAGCGCGCTGAGCTCGCCACCGAGCTGGCGACTCTTGAGGAGCAGGCCAACGACCAGCAGAACCCCGATCTGCTTCGCCTCCTGCCGGTCGGCAGGAGCGATCTCGAAGAACTGCCGGAGGCACTCGCTCGCAAGCTGTTCGAGGCGCTCCGGCTGGAGGTGCACTACAACAAGATCGACAACACTGCTGTCTGCAGGATCACGCTGAGCGGCGAGACCCTCCCCGCGGTCCAGCAGGCTGTGCAAGAGAGCGGGGTAGTGATCCCGTTCAAGAAGCCGACGCGCGGAGCCAAGGCGGGTTCAAACAGTGAGGGCGAGCCGTTCGACGGCTCGCCCTCACTGTTCCCATCTGCTGTGTGCCCCCGGCAGGATTCGAACCTGCGCTCCCGCCTCCGGAGGGCGGTGCTCTATCCCCTGAGCTACGGGGGCCGTAGCTACGTGGAAGATCCTAGCGCACGTTCGAGCCTGGTTTGACACGGACCCCAGCCGGACGGCTCAGGGTGGTGTCCGTCACCTTCACCCCTGGTCAGGAATACCGTCGATTGCACTCATGCGCATGTCGCTATATGTTCCTGGACATGGGCCACGGTCATGGACACGGATCAGCGTCGGCGAGCGGGCGGCACGCCGGCAAGCTGTGGATCGCGTTCGGCATCGGCGCGGTCTTCATGGTGGTCGAGTTCATCGTCGGGTTCGCCACGTCCTCACTCGCGCTGATCTCCGACGCCGCTCACATGCTCACGGACGTGCTGGGTGTGGGCATGGCGCTGGCCGCGATCATGGTGGCGCGCAGGGCCAAGGCCGGTCGGAACCGGACGTTCGGGTTCTACCGGGCCGAGGTGCTGGCGGCGCTGGCCAACGCCGTTCTGCTGTTCGGGGTGGCCGGTTACGTGATCTACGAGGCGGTCGGCCGGTTCCAGGATCCGCCCGCGGTGCCGGGGTTCCCCGTTCTCATCGCCGCGAGCTTGGGTCTGGTGGCCAACCTCGTCAGCTTCAGCATCCTCAAGGAGGGTGCGAAGGACAGCATCAACGTCAAGGGCGCGTACCTCGAGGTGCTGGCCGACCTCATCGGGTCGGTGGGCGTGCTGATCTCCGCCCTGGTCACGCTCACCACGAGCTGGAAGTACGCGGACCCGATCATGGGTGTGCTGATCGGCGTGTGGGTGCTGCCGCGAACGTACAGCCTCGCCAAGAACGCGTTGCACATCCTGTTCCAGCACGCGCCGGAGCGGTTGGACGTCACGGAGATGCAGGCGGCACTGACCCGGATCCCCGGTGTCACGGAGGCGCACGACCTGCACGTGTGGACGCTCACGAGCGGCATGGAGGTGGCTTCGGCTCACCTCACGACCGTGCAGGACGCTGACCACGAGAACGTGCTCAAGGCCGCGCAGTCGTTGCTGGCGACCAAGTACCGCATCGAGCACGCGACGCTGCAGGTCGAGGGTGGCTCGTCAGCGCAGCGGTGCCGGGAGCTTTCGTGGTGAGGCGGGCAGGTCGCGGATCTCGTCCTTAGTGGACGAGGTGCCCGTTCGTGACGGAAGGGGCTGGCGGGGTTGCGGTACGGCGACCCAGACACGGCCTCGCTCGAACGGCACCACAAACGCCTCCCCAGTCACCACAGATGAATTGCCAAGATCTCATCGAAGTATGTCTTAAAGGGATAGATCCTTTCAGGTGAACGGGAAAGGCCGCGCTCCGTGACGGAACGCGGCCTTCCGGGTTCGACCGAGGATCAGTTAGCCATTACAGACCAGCGCACTGTCCTGCCTTCGGCCCCTTCACGTCGTTCTGGAAGCCGTTGTTCGACGGCTCCGGGTTGTTGCCCGTGCAGGACAACGGGCCGCCGACCGTGGAGAAGGCCACCACTGACCTGGTCTTGTTCGACGTCAGTGACACAGGGCCACCGACCGAGGTGTTCTCGATCGCCACCTCGGTGGCGGAACCGTGCACCGTCACCGGACCACCGACCTTGGTGCCAATCAGCACCACGGAGGCCGCGTCCGCCGCCGAGATCGGGCCCTTGATCTCGCCGCCGAAGACGTACAGCGTGGCGCCGCGGGTGACCGTGACCGGGCCGTTGATCGTGGCACCGTCCACATAGGTCACGCCCTTGACCTGCAGCGGACCGTTGACCGTGCCCGTCACCGTGGTGGCGGGCGCCGGCAGCGGCTTCGACATCAGCTCGAACTCCGCCAGTGCGACGTCCTCCGAGAACTCCAGCCGGTAGAAGTTGTAGCGGCCCGGCGAGGCGATCTTGAACGACCGGGTGTACTGCTGCCACTGGTAGTTCTCGCCGGAACGCTTGTCGACCGTCGCCCACGTCTTGCCGTCGTAGGAGGCCTTCAGCTCCCAGGACGACGGGGACTTGCCGGTCTTCGCGTTGGTCAGCGTGTAGAACTCCGCCTTCTCCTTGGCGTCCGCCGCCTTGAAGTCGAACGCGCGGACCGTCGCGGAGGTCGCGGAGGTGTTGTCCACCAGAGCAGCGGTGGCGACACCGGCCGAGACGTCGCGCAGCGGCGTCGGGACCGCGTCACCGGTGGTGATCGAGTCCGGCACGTCGTTGACGCCCGTGCCCCACTTCGACGGGTTCGGGCCCATGTCGAAGTCGATCGTGGCACCGGCCGCGAGCACGTCGTGCGGCAGGGACGTCTTGTTCCACGCCTTGCCGTTGACCTTCACGCCCTGCACGTAGACGTTCTTCGCGCTGTTCTTCGGCGCGTTGATGACGAGCTTCTTGCCGTTCTCCAGCTTCACGGTCGCCTTGGTGAACAGCGGCGAACCGATCGCGTAGGCCGGCTTGCCCATCTGCAACGGGTAGAAGCCCAGCGAGGAGAAGAGGTACCAGGCCGACATCTCGCCGTTGTCCTCGTCACCGGCGTAGCCCTGGCCCTGCTCCGAGCCCACGTACAGGCGCGACAGGATCTCGCGCACCTTCTCCTGGGTGCCCGAGGGCCTGCCCGCGTAGTTGTACATGTAGGCGATGTGGTGCGACGGCTGGTTGGAGTGGCCGTACTGGCCCATCCGCACGTCCCGCGCCTCGATCATCTCGTGGATCACGCCGCCGTAGCCGCCGGGGAACTTCGCGGTCTCCGGCACGGTGAAGAACGAGTCGAGCTTCTGCGCCAGCTTGTCCCGCCCGCCGTACAGGTTCGCGAGACCCTGCCCGTCGTGCGGCACCGTGAACGCCATGTTCCAGCCGTTCGTCTCGGTGTAGTCGTAACGCCAGTCCTGCGGGTTGTACTTCGCCGGGTCCTCGACCCGCCACGACCCGTCGACGTTGCGGTTCTGGAAGAAGTCGATCCGCTTGTCGAACGTCAGCACGTAGTTCTGGGCGCGGTTGAGGAAGTACTCGTACTCCTCCGCGTACCGCTTCTCGCCCGTCTTCTGGTGCAGTGCCTTCGCCATCGACGCGATGCCGAAGTCGTTGACGTAGCCCTCGATCGCCCACGACCACGCCTCGTCCAGCTGGTCGTTGCCGGTGTAGCCGAGGAAGATCGACTTGTCCATGCCCTTGCGGCCGACGTTGTTGCTCGGCGGCACGACGGACGCGTTCTTCACCGCGGCGTCGTAGGCGGCCTTGATGTCGAAGTTCGACACGCCCTTCAGGTACGCGTCGGCGAACGCCACGTCGGAGCTCGTGCCCGTCATCAGGTCCGCGTAACCGGGGGAGGACCAGCGCGAGATCCAGCCGCCGTCCTTGTACTGCTGGACGAAGCCCTCGGCCATCTCGCCCGCCTTGGACGGGGTGAAGAGGCTGTAGGCGGGCCAGGTCGTGCGGTAGGTGTCCCAGAACCCGTTGTTGACGTAGATCTTGCCGTCCACGATCTTCGCGCCGGTCTGCGTCGGCGTGTTCTGGCCGGTCGCGGGCGCCACCGGGGACGCGTACTGGATCTTGTCGCCGACCTTCTCGTAGCCCGAGTTGGGGTACAGGTAGAGCCGGTACATGTTGGAGTACAACGTGATCAGCTGCTCTTCGGACGCACCCTCGACCGAGATGACGCCGAGGATCTTGTCCCACGCGGCCTGCGCACGGTCACGCACCGCGTCGAACGTGTCGGACGCCGAGACCTCCTGCTCCAGGTTCGACTTCGCCTGGTCGACCGAGATCAGCGAGGTGGCGATGCGCAGCTCGACGGTCTTGTCGCCGAACGAGAAGTAGCCGCCCACGTTGTCGCGGCCCGCGCCGGTCAGCCGGCCGCTCGCGGTGACCGCCTTGTCGACCTTGCCGTAGACGAACAGGCGGGTCGCACCGGTGGAGAGGCCGCTCTTGACGTCCGAGTAGCCCGTGACGACGCCGTTCGCCGCGTCCAGTGTGAGACCACCGAGGTTGCTGACGTTGTCGAACACCAGGTTCTTCTCGCCCGTGTCGGCGAACGTGAACCGGAAGACCGCCGCGTGGTCGGTCGGCGCGATCTCGGTCTTCATGCCGTTCTCGAAGGTCACGCCGTAGTAGTGCGCCTTCGCGACCTCGTTGTCGTGCTTGAACGGCAGCGAACGCAGCGCGCGGTCCTGGGTCGGCGCCTTGTCCGACGGCATGACCTGGAACGTCTGGCGGTCACCCATCCACGGGCTGGGCTCGTGGGACGTCGTGAACGCCTGCAGCGTCGGCAGGTTCTGCGCGTTGTTGCGCTGCTGGTACTCGTACAACCAGGAGATCGAACCCGCGTTGGTCATCGGGGACCAGAAGTTGAAGCCGTGCGGCACCGCGGTCGCCGGGAAGTTGTTGCCCCGCGAGAACGAGCCGTTCGAGTTCGTGCCGCGCGTGGTCAGCACGTAGTCCGACGGCTTCGCGTACTGCTTGGTGACGACGTCGCCGATCCTGATGTCGTCGAACCAGGCACCGAACTCCGTCGGGCCCTTGGGACCGTCGTAGGCGACCAGGATCCGCTTGATCGTCTTGCCGGCCGCGACCGCGCCGATCGTCGACGCCACCTTGTTCCACTGGTTGGCGTACAGGAACTTGCCCGCGCCCTGGCCCTGCGGCGACAGCACCGCGCCGTGCTGGTCGACGGCCTTGAGGTCGCTCAGGTACGTGCCGTCGGAGAACGCGAGGTCCACCGACGAGAACGTGCTCGGGTAGTTCAGGTTGTCGGTCACGAAGTCCGGGAAGACCATGTACGACAGCTCGGTCTTGGGCTCGACCTTCACGTCGACGTCGAAGACCTTGTTGTAGCTGTAGGCGCGGCCCTCGGTCGTGTGCTTGCCCTGGGCACGGAACGCCTTGAGGCCGGTCCAGCCGGCCCGCGACTTGGCCGTGTAGCCGCCCGTGGGACCGGTGCCGACGAGGCTGCGCATGTTCGGCGCCGGGGGGTTCGTGGAACCGTCGGAGAGTTCGACCTCGGCGAGCTGCACGATGTCCGTGCCGTGGTTCGCCGTGATGTCGAGCTTGTAATGCCGATACGACGCCGGAGAGGCGATGTCGTAGAGCTTGGTCTGGAACCGCTCGGCGAAGCTTTCACCGGTGCGGGTGTCGAGGACTGTCCAGTTCGTGCCGTCGTTCGAACCCTGCAGCGTCCAGTCCTTCGGGTCGCGCTCGGGCGCGTCGTTGGCCGATGAGAGCGTGTACTTCTTGATCGTCTGAGGGCTCGTCTTGAAGTCGAACGTCACCCAGCCGGTGGTGGCGAAGACCAGCCACTTGGTGTTGACGTTGCCGTCGTTGATCTTGTCGACGCCTTCGCCCGAGCCGGCGTTCTCCCCGTTGGCCGCCACGTCCGCCTTTTCGGCGACGTTGCCGGGGAGGCCTGTGCCGCTCGAGCCGATCACGCCCGCCGCCTTCGGCTGCCCCGCCGCGTCGGTCTCGACCGTGCTGACCCACGACGGTTGCGGTTGACCGTCCTCAAAGGACGACGAAAAACCCACGCCTTGCTCCTCTGGTGCGGCGGCCGCGTAGCCGTTGGTGACGCCGCACGCCAGTGTCGCAGTGATCGCAACGCTCAACAGAGTTCTGGTTCGTCTTTTCCCCAGTTGCCTCATTGCAACCCTTCCGCCGCCTTACACCTGCCCCATTTGCGTGGGAGCGTTTCTGCACGTGACATCGTTGTCAAGGGACCCGACAGAAATTGTCTTCGAACCTGTCCTCTCAACAGTTGCGCACGAGGACCACCGATCAAGATCTAGACTCGGCCGGTGACCGACCGCAAGCCGCCAGAGGTGGGTACACCAGCGGGCATGCGCGTGCTCAACCAACGCGCTGTGCTGGATCGGTTGCGCCGTCTGGGTGCCGCCACGCGCCCGCAGATCGCCAAGGACACCGGGTTGTCCAAGCCGACGGTCGGGCAGGCTCTCGTCGATCTCGAACGCCACGCGCTGGTGCGCCCGATCGGCAGGACGACGGCCGGTCCCGGCCGTTCCGCGGTGGTCTACGAGCCGAATCCGGCGGCGGGCTACGTGCTGGGCGTGGACATCGGCCGCGAGCGGATCCGGGCGGCTGTGGCCGACCTGGGCGGGTCCGTCGTGGCCCGCGTGGACGAGCGCAACCGCGGGCGGTCGGCTGCGGGTCTGGTGCGCACGGTGACCGACCTGGCGTCGCGGACGGTGGCGGACGCGGGTCTCGCCCTGGCCGACGTCGTGGTGAAGGTGATCGGCAGCCCCGGCGTGATCGACCAGCGCTCGCGGGTCGTGCGGCACGCGCCCAACCTGCCGGGCTGGGAGTCCGCCGGCGTGCTGGACGGGCTGGAGACGTCGCTCGGGCCGGTGATGGTCGTGGAGAACGACGCCAACCTGGCCGCGCTGGGGGAGCACGTCTACGGGGCGGCTCAAGGTGCTCGCGTGTTCGTGTGCGTGACGGTCGGTACCGGTGTCGGCATGGGGATCGTCGTCGACGGCGCGCTGTTCCGCGGTGCGCACGGGGCGGCGGGCGAGGTCGGTTTCCTGCCGTTCGGGAAGTCCGCTTCGGACGTCCAACGTGGACAGTTCGAGGACGCTGCCGCGGCGGAATCCGTTGTGGCGCTGGCACGGGAGCGTGGCCTGTCGGCGCGGTCGGCCCGTGAGGTGTTCGCCGCCGCACGTGCGGGAGATGTGCAGGCGTTGGACGTCGTGCGGGTCGAGGCGGAACGGCTCGCGTTCCTCGTCGCGTCGGTGTCCGCGGTGATCGATCCGGAGCTGGTCGTGCTGGGCGGCGGCGTCGGGTCGAACGTGGACCTGCTGCTGTCCCCTTTGGAGGCCGCGCTGCGCACCATGACGCCGCTCGCGCCCCCGATCGTGGCCGGCTCGCTCGGTGACGGCGCAGTGCTGTCCGGAGCCATCGCGATGGGCCTGGAAGCCGCTCGTGAATTGGTCTTTGAAGTTACTCTCTGAGAGTAGTCGAATGGGCCTCACCTGGTAATTCACTCATTTGTCGTATCTGTGAACAGCGATGGGTGGCTTAGCGTTACCGGAACCTCCACCTGGAGGGTTGTTGTGTCCTTCCGTTGCAAGGGGAGTCGGTAGGGGGATGCGGGGGACGTAGCCCCCTACCGGCCGTGCACTGGGCAGGTGCCGCGCCCGCACCACCATCAGCCTGCCCAGTGCAGTCAACGGCCTAGCGTGGCGTGGGCCGGTGGACGTTCGTCGCGGTCGATTCGCGATGCGCCGAGTCCGCGATCCACGCACCCGGGATCGACGCGTCGATCACGCCCTCCTCCAGCCACGTGTAGTCGCCGTCCATGACCTGCTTGGCCAGCACCTGATCGCTGTCGTCGGTGTTCTTCCACAACTTCTCGAACAGCTCGTCGACCCGGACGCGCGCCTGTTTGGCGAACGCGTCCGCCAGCAGCTGCGAGTTGGGGTTCTTGTCCTGCGCGGCCCGCACGCAGGCGGCGCTGATCGCGAACAGCTCCGCCCCGATGTCCACGATCCGGCTGAGGAACCGCTGCTTGCGCTCCATCTTCCCCTGCCACCGCGACATGGCGTAGAACGTCTGCCGCGCCAGCTTGCGCGCCGACCGTTCGACGAACCGCAGGTGCTTGGCGAGCGGCCCGAACTCCGTGTACGCGGCCGGGCTCTGCCCCTTGCCCACCACCAGCGTCGGCAGCCACTTGGCGTAGAACCCACCGGCCTTCGCCGCCGCCTTCATCTTCCGCTGACGGTCCGCGTCCGGGTCGATGATGTCGCCCGCGACGGACAGGTGCGCGTCGACGGCCTCGCGGGCGATCAGCAGGTGCATGATCTCCGTGGAGCCCTCGAAGATCCGGTTGATCCGCAGGTCCCGCAACACCTGCTCGGCCGCGATGCCACGTTCTCCGCGCGCCGCCTGGCTTTCCGCCGTCTCGTACCCGCGCCCGCCGCGGACCTGGACGAGTTCGTCGGCCACCAGCCACGCCTTCTCGGACGCGTAGAGCTTCGCCAGCGCCGCCTCGATGCGGATGTCGTGCTTGCCGGCGTCCGCGAGCTCGGAACTGAGGTCCAGCACGGCCTCCAGCGCGTACGCCGTGGCCGCGATGTAGGCGATCTTCCCGGCGATGGCCTCGTGCCTGCCGACCGGGAGCCCCCACTGGATGCGTTCGGTGGACCACTCGCGGGCGATCTTCAGGCACCACTTGGCACTGCCGGCGCAGAGGGCGGGAAGGCTGAGGCGCCCGGTGTTCAGGGTGGCCAGAGCGATCTTGAGCCCGGCGCCCTCCTTGCCGATGACGTTCTTCTTGGGCACGCGGACGTTGTGGAACCGCGTGACGCCGTTCTCGAGGCCCCGCAGTCCCATGAACGCGTTGCGGTTCTCGACGGTGATGCCCTCGGCATCGGCTTCCACGACGAACGCCGTGATGCCCCGGTCCGGCACCTGGGCCATGACGACCAGGAGGTCGGCCACGACTCCGTTAGTGGTCCACAGCTTCACGCCGTTGAGGACGTAGTCGTCGCCGTCCAGCACGGCCGTGGTGCCGAGCCTGGCCGGGTCGCTGCCGACGTCGGGTTCGGTGAGGAGGAAAGCGGTGATCTCGCCCTTCGCGCACCGCGGCAGGAACTCCTGCTTCTGCTCCGGGCTGCCGAACATCGCGACCGGCTGGGGCACGCCGATGGACTGGTGCGCGGACAGGATGGCGCCGATCGCGGGGCTGGCGGAGCCGACGAGCATGAGGGCCTTGTTGTAGTAGACCTGGGTGAGGCCGATGCCGCCGTACTCGGGCTTGATCTTCATGCCGAACGCGCCGAGGTCCTTGAGGCCCTTCAGCACTTCGTCCGGGATCTGCGCGTCGCGCTCGATCACCGTGTTGTCGATCTGCGACTCGGTGAACTTGCGGAGCTTCTCGAGGAACGCTTCACCGCGTTCGCGGTCTTCCGGGGTGCCACTGGGATGCGGGTGGATGAGGTCGATGCGGAAGTGACCGAGGAAGAGCTCTTTGCCGAAGCTCGGTCGCTGCCAGCGGGTTTCCCGTGCTTGTTCGGCGACCTGCCTGGCCGCGCGCTCGTCGACGGTCATGGTTACCTCCGAGTAGGGGTGTGACCTACGTTACTCGGCGGTAGGCGGATGTCCACCGGCTCGGAGGGTGAAACGGGGCTGTTGGGCAGCGGGGCCGCTCGGTCGCTACCGCGCCAGGTGCCCGGCACGGCCTACCTGGCACGGCCTGCGCCTCCCGCCCTGCCTGGCGTGGCTTGCCTGGCACGGTCGGCTCGGCGCGAGCTGCGTGGCACGCACGGCCTGTGACCTACGTGGCACGTACGGCGTGCGCGGCATGCACGGCTTGGGACCTGTGTGGCGCGTACGGCACGCACGGCTTGGGACCTGTGTGGCGCGTACGGCGTGCGCGGCACGCACGGCTTGGGACCTGTGTGGCGCGTACGGCGTGCGCGGCACGCACGGCTTGAGACCTGCGTGGCGCGTACGGCCTGCACGGCACGCACGGCTTGCGATCTACGCGGCGCGTACGGCCTGCACGGCTTGTGGCCTGCACGGCCTGCGACCTATGCGGAACGCACGACCTGCGGCACGCACGGCCCGCGACCTGTACGGCCCGCACGGCACGCACGGCCCGCGGCCTGCGCGGCCCAGCACGGCCTGCCTGTCACGCCACCGCCGCCCAGCCGCGCCCGGCACATGTCGGCCGCCGCCGTTCACCACGTCCCAGCCGCCACCGCCCGCCCGTCACCTGCTGGCCCGTCACCTGCCCGCCCGTCACCTGTCCGCCCGCCCTCCACGGCTTGCCACCCACCCAGCAGCCCGCGCGCAAAGCGAAAGGGCCGCCCCCACCAGGGGACGGCCCTCACGCACGGACAACCGGATGGCTACGGCAGCGGGGCGGCTCCGCGCTTCGCCAGGTAGTCCTTCATCAGCTCGGTCTCGGACGACTGCGACTTCAGCATGTTGTCGGCCAGCGTCCGGACGAACGGCTGGCTCGCCTTCGTCGCGGCGTACTCGGCCATCGGTGCCCCGCCCACGTGGTGGCGGAGCATGAGCTGCAGGAAGTACACGTCGAAGTCGCGTCCGGCGGGCATCGTCCGCAGCTTGGCCAGCTCGTCGGTGACGGCCATGCCCGGCATCAGCGGTTTGCCGGCCTCGGGGGTGGTGGCGCCGTGGCCGTGCACGCCCGAGTCGTTCATCCAGGCCATGTAGACGCCGGAGACGTTCTGTTCGTGCTCGTTCCACATCATCAGCCAGCCCTTCATGCGGCCGACCTGCTCCAGCTGGGTGGAGGAGATGTCGAACGCCAGCTGGCGGATCGCCGGATCGGTGGAGCGATCACGGGCGATGTTCGCCATCTGGATGCCCTGCAGGTGGTGCTGGGCCATGTCCTGGCAGAAGCCGACGTCCACGGAGCCGGAGGCCGGGACCGCGGAGCCCGTCGAGCCGGGCAGCTTCACCAGCAGACCGACTGCCGCGCCCAGCAAGAGCACGGCGAGTACGGCGGCGCCGATGACCAGGGTCCGAGCCACCCCGGAAGGGCGCTCGGACACCTCGGTCTCTGCAGAATCGGTGTCGGAAGGCGCGGTCATCAGCTCGACGGAGGCGTCGAGGCGGAGCCCGACGGAGGCGTGCTGGCGGGCGCCTGGCCCTGCTGGCCCTCGGTGGTCGACTCGTCCTTGCCGCCGTCCATCGGCACCGCGTCGGCGCCCGGCTTCTCGGCGACGAACGGGGCCGGGTTCGACAGGAACTGCGTGTTCTCGCAGGACGCGCCGACCTCGGGGTAGGTGTTCGGGTTGCGCAGCAGCGAGGAGATGAACTGGTCCACGCGCTCGTCGTCGGCCTTCTCGAGCTTCAGCTGGTGGCCCCAGGACTGCAGCGAGATCGGCTTGTCGAGGCCGGGGAACGGCGACAGCATCATGTACGGGACGCCCTCGACCTTGGCCTTGAGCTTCGCGAGCGCGTCGTCCTTGACCTGGTCCGGGTTGTAGGCGATCCAGACGGCGCCGTGCTCGAGGCCGTGGACCATGTTCTCGGTGCGCACGGCCTTGTCGTAGACGACGCCGGTGCAGTCGGCCCACTGCGAGTCGTGCGGGCCGCCGAAAGCGGGGGTCTGGTCGTAGGCGACGCGCTGGGTCGGCTCTACGTGGCGAGAACCCTTGTACTCCTTGGTCACGATGCCCGCGAGCTGCGCCGACGGGTCCTTGTTCGTGTCCGAGGGCTTCCACTTGGCCAGGGCGGCCTCTTTGACGTTGTTCGCGTGGATCTGCGAGTACGCATATCCGAAAACGCCACCCGCGAGCCCCAGCACGGCGATCACCGCGATGATCGTGCCCCACGGCTTCGGCTTGCTCGCCACCACCGAGGAACGGGCTGCGGCCACGCTGCTGCGTGTGGCCTTCGTCTTCTTGCCGCTGGTCATGTCCGCCTCAGATGTCGTCCTGGTCAACCGGCGCCAGTGTAGGGACATCGTGTCTGATCACTGTCAGCGCAGGGCGATACCACGTCCGCGTTAACACTTGCCGTCTCACCCTCCGAGACCCGGTAACCCGGTCGAGACCTGCGACAACGCTTCTCTAAACTCATCGTCCGTGACCCCTGAAGCGCTCGCCGATCTCGTCCGGACCACGGTTGCCCAGTTGCTGGCGGACCGAGGCCTGGACGTCACCGCCGCCCCGCGGCAGGTGACGGTCGAGCGACCCAGGAACCCCGAGCACGGGGACTACGCCACGAACATCGCGCTCCAGCTCGCCAAGAAGGCCGGCGTCCAGCCCCGCGAGTTCGCCACGTGGCTCGCCGAGGCCCTGCTCGCCCAGCCCGCCATCGCGAAGGCCGATGTCGCCGGTCCGGGCTTCCTGAACCTCACCATCGCCACCGAGGCCCAGGGCGCGATCGTTCGCGCGGCGCTGGAGGACGGCTACGGCACCGGCACCGAACTCGGCGGCAAGCGGATCAACCTGGAGTTCGTCTCCGCGAACCCGACCGGCCCCATCCACCTGGGCGGCGCGCGCTGGGCCGCGGTCGGTGACGCGCTCGGCACGGTCCTCGAAGCCCGTGGCGCCGAGGTCACCCGCGAGTACTACTTCAACGACGCTGGCGCGCAGATCGACAGGTTCGTCCGGTCCCTGATCGCCGCCGCGAAGGGCGAGCCGGCCCCGGAGGACGGCTACGCGGGCACGTACGTCAGCGACATCGCGGCCGAGGTGCTGCGCCGCGAGCCGGGTGCGCTGAACGACCCCGAGACGGTGCGCAGGGTCGGCGTCGGGCTGATGTTCGAGGAGATCAAGAGCAGCCTGCACGACTTCGGCACCGACTTCGACGTCTACTTCCACGAGGACTCGCTGCACCAGAGCGGCCGCGTGGACGAGGCGATCGCCAAGCTCAAGGCCAACGGCTCGCTGTACGAGAAGGACGGCGCCTGGTGGCTGCGGTCCACGGACTTCGGTGACGACAAGGACCGCGTCGTCATCAAGAGCGACGGCATCCCGGCCTACATCGCCGGCGACATCGCCTACCTCGTCGACAAACGCGGCCGCGGTTTCGACCTCTGCATCTACATGCTCGGCGCGGACCACCACGGCTACATCGCGCGCCTCAAGGCCGCCGCGTCGGCGCTGGGCGACGACCCGGACAGCGTCGAGGTGCTGATCGGCCAGCTCGTGAACCTCGTCAGCGACGGTCAGCCGGTGCGGATGAGCAAGCGCGCGGGCACCGTCATCACGATGGAGGACCTGGTCGACGCGGTCGGTGTGGACGCCGCCCGCTACGCCATGATCCGGTCGAGCGTCGACTCCAGCCTGGACATCGACCTCGACCTGCTGCGCAAGCACAGCAACGAGAACCCGGTCTACTACGTGCAGTACGCCCACGCGCGCACGTCGTCGATCCTGCGCAACGCCGGCGACCTCGGCATCACCCCTGGAGAGGACTTCGCGCTGCTCACCCACGAGCGCGAGGGCGACCTCATCCGCACCATCGGCGAGTTCCCGCGAGTGGTGGCCACCGCCGCCGAACTGCGTGAACCGCACCGCGTCGCTCGCTACCTCGAAGAGCTCGCGGGCACGTACCACCGCTTCCAGCAGGACTGCCGCGTCCTTCCGCGCGGCGACGAGGAGACGACTCCGTTGCACCAGGTCAGGCTTCAGCTCGTCAACGCCACCAGGCGTGTCTTCGCCGCGGGCCTCGGCCTGCTCGGCGTGAGCGCCCCGGAGCGCATGTGATGCGCGCGCACCCGGCCGGACCCCGGCACGCCGACGTCATGGTTCCCGGCAGCACCGCCGGCGACCGCCCCAGCACCGCCGACCAGCTCGACTACCTGCACCCGACGGTGTGGCCGCGCAACGCCTCCCGCAACGCTTCCGGCGTCGTGGAGCTGGCGGGCGTGGACGTGCGCGGGCTCGCCGAGCAGTACGGCACCCCGCTGTTCGTCATGGACGAGCAGGACTTCCGCGCACGCTGCCGTGAGCACGCCGAGGCGTTCGGCGACCCGACGCTCGTGCACTACGCCTCCAAGGCGTTCCTGAGCGTCCAGGTCGCGAAGTGGGTGGCCGAAGAGGGCCTCTCGATCGACGTGTGCAGCGGCGGCGAACTCGCGATCGCGCTCCGGGCGAACTTCCCGGCCGAGCGCATTGCGTTGCACGGCAACAACAAGAGCGTCGCGGAACTGACGGCGGCCGTCGAGGCGGGCGTCGGCGGGGTCGTGCTCGACTCGTACCACGAGATCGCGCGCCTCGACCAGATCGCGCGCGAACGCGGTGTGGTGCAGCCGGTGCTGATCCGCGTGACGGTCGGCGTCGAGGCGCACACGCACGAGTTCATCGCCACCGCGCACGAGGACCAGAAGTTCGGCTTCTCGCTGTCCTCCGGCGACGCCGCGGAAGCCGTGCGCCGCGTGCTCAAGACGACCGGCCTCCAGCTGGTCGGCCTGCACAGCCACATCGGCTCGCAGATCTTCGACGCGTCCGGCTTCGAGGTCGCGGCCCGCCGCGTCATCGGCCTGCTCGCGGACGTGCGCAAGGAGCACGGCGACATCCCGACGCTCAACGTCGTCGACCTCGGCGGCGGCCTCGGCATCGCGTACACGCCGGACGACGACCCGCCCCCGCCCGCCGAGCTCGCGCGGCAGCTGCACAACATCGTGCAGAAGGAGTGCGAGCACAACGGCTTGGAGATGCCTCGCATCGCGGTCGAGCCCGGCCGCGCGATCGTCGGCCCCGGCACGGTCACCGTGTACGAGGTCGGCACCATCAAGGACGTCGAGCTGGACGGTGGCGCGCGGCGCCGGTACGTCAGCGTCGACGGCGGCATGAGCGACAACATCCGCACGGCGCTCTACGACGCGGTCTACGACTGCAAACTGGTCTCACGCGCCGCGGAGCCGGAGTCGCGCGCCGTGCTGTGCCGCGTCGTCGGCAAGCACTGCGAGTCCGGTGACATCGTGGTTCGCGACTGCTGGTTGCCGGACGACCTCGCGCCGGGAGACCTGGTGGCGATCGCTGCGACCGGGGCCTACTGCTACTCGATGGCGAGCGGGTACAACCGACTTCCGAGGCCCGCGCTCGCCGCGGTGACCGACGGTGAGGCGCGGCTGTTGCTGCGTCGTGAGACCGAGGACGATCTGTTCCGTCTGGAGGTATAGGCAGTGTCAGTCAAAGAGACGGGCCCCGTGAAACCTATTCGTGTCGCGTTGCTCGGGTGCGGCACGGTGGGCACCGAGGTAGTCCGGCTGCTGACGGACCAGGCCGAGGACCTCACCCAGCGCATCGGCGCGCCGGTTGAGCTCGCCGGCATCGCCGTGCGCAGGCCGAACAAGCATCGTGAAGTACCGGAGCACCTGCTCACCACGGACGCCGCGGCGCTCGTGAAGTCGGACGACGTGGACGTGATCGTCGAGGTCATCGGCGGCATCGACCCGACGCGCGGCCTCCTGCTGGAGGCGCTGCGCAACGGCAAGTCCGTCGTCACGGCGAACAAGGCGCTGCTGGCCGAGCACGGTCCCGACCTGTTCGAGGCAGCCGACGCGTCCGGGGCGGACCTCTACTTCGAGGCCGCCGTCGCCGGTGCGATCCCGTTGCTGCGCCCGTTGCGGGAATCCCTTGCGGGAGACCGGATCACGCGCGTCATGGGCATCGTCAACGGCACCACGAACTTCATCCTGTCCGCGATGGACGCCACGGGTGCCGGCTACGCCGAGACGCTCGAGGAGGCCTCGCGCCTCGGTTACGCCGAGGCCGACCCGACCGCGGACGTCGACGGTTTCGACGCCGCGTCGAAGGCCGCGATCCTTGCGTCCCTTGCGTTCCACACGCGCGTGACGGCGTCGGACGTGTACCGCGAGGGCATCCGTGCGGTGTCCGCGGCGGACATCGCGGCGGCCAAGGGCCTCGGCCGCACGGTGAAGCTGCTCGCGATCTGCGAGCGCGTCACCAGCCCGTCCGGCCAGGAATCAGTCGCCGTTCGAGTGCACCCGGCCATGATCCCCAGGACGCATCCGCTGGCGAGCGTCAACGGCGCGTTCAACGCGGTGTTCGTCGAGGCCGACGCGGCGGGGGAGATGATGTTCTACGGGCAGGGCGCCGGTGGCGCCCCCACGGCGAGTGCGGTCGTCGGTGACCTGGTCGCCGTGGCGCGCAACATGGTCGCGAGCGGACGTGGTCCGCGCGAGTCCGCCTACGCCGCGCTTTCCGCGCAGCCCATGGGGAACACGCCGACCCGCTACCACATCAGCCTCGACGTGGCGGACAAGCCCGGTGTCCTCTCGCAGGTCGCCGCGGTGTTCGCCGAGCACGACGTGAGCATCGCCGCGGTGCGCCAGGAAGGCCGCGTCGAGGACGCCAGCCTGGTGATCGTCACGCACGCGGCGACCGACGCCGCGCTGCGGTCCACTGTGGACAAAATCGGTGGCCTGCCCGTGGTGCGGGACGTCGTCAGCGTCATGAGGGTGGAGGGCGAAGAGTGAGCCCAGAAGGAATGAGCACTGCGAAAGCAGGCTGGCCCGGTCTCATCAACGCCTACCGGGACCGCATCGAGATTCCGGCGGGCGCCGAGGTCGTGACGCTGCACGAGGGCGGCACGCCTCTGGTGCACGCGAAGCGCCTCTCCGCTGCCACCGGGTCCGACGTCTGGGTCAAGGTCGAGGGCGCGAACCCGACCGGGTCGTTCAAGGACCGCGGCATGACCGTGGCCATGACGTACGCGCTCGCCTCCGGTCTCAAGGCGGTCATCTGCGCCTCCACCGGCAACACGTCGGCGTCCGCCGCCGCCTACGCGGCCAAGGCCGGTCTGACCGCGGCGGTGCTGGTGCCCAGCGGCAAGATCGCGATGGGCAAGCTCGCGCAGGCCGTCATGCACGGCGCGAAGATCCTGCAGATCGACGGCAACTTCGACGACTGCCTGGAACTGGCGTCGAAGACCGCGGCCGAGTACCCGGTCACGCTGGTGAACTCGGTCAACCCGGTGCGGCTCATCGGCCAGCAGACCGCCGCGTGGGAGGTCTGCGACGTGCTCGGCCAGGCTCCGGACGTGCACTGCCTGCCGGTCGGCAACGCGGGCAACATCACCGCGTACTGGAAGGGCTACACGTCGTACGACTCGGGCCTGCCCCGCATGTTCGGCTTCCAGGCCGCGGGCGCGGCTCCGCTCGTCTCCGGTCAGCCGGTGGCGAACCCGGAGACCATCGCGACCGCCATCCGGATCGGCAGCCCGGCCTCGTGGACGGGTGCGATCAACGCCCGCGACGAGTCCGGCGGCCTGATCGACGCCGTCACGGACGAGCAGATCCTGTCCGCGTACCGGCTGCTGGCGTCGTCCGAGGGCATCTTCGTGGAGCCAGCCTCGGCCGCGTCCATCGCCGGTCTGCTGATGACCGCCGAGGACGGGCGCCTGCCCAAGGGCTCGACGGTTGTGTGCACCGTCACCGGTCACGGTCTGAAGGACCCCGACACCGCGTTGCTCGGCACCACCGAGGTCGAGCCGGTCCCGGTCGACCCCGGTGCGGTCGCGCACGCGCTGGAGCTCGCGTGAAGTTCCTCGTCTCCGTCCCCGCGTCGACCGCGAACCTCGGTTCGGGGTTCGACGCGCTGGGCATGGCGCTCGGGATGTACGACGAGGTCGAGGTGGCCGGCGGCGAAGGTGTCGACGGCCTCTCGATCGTCGTGGACGGCGCCGGATCGGGTGAGGTCCCGCTCGACGAGACCCATCTCGTCGTGCGGGCCGTCCGCGCGACCGGGTACACCGGCGGCCTCGCCCTGAGGTGTCACAACACCATTCCGCACGCACGGGGGCTGGGCTCGTCGGCCGCCGCGATCGTGGCGGGTGTCGTAGCCGGATTCACCCTGATGGGTCGCGAGTTGGACACGGACGCGTTGCAAATCGCTGCCGAGTTCGAGGGGCACGCGGACAACGCGGCTGCTTCTTTGTACGGCGGCGTTGTCGTTGCGTGGTCCGAGGGAGAGCGCTACCGCGCGGTCCGGGCGGAACCTGACGCACGGGTGCGCCCGGTCGTGCTGATCCCGTCGCAGGAGTCGTCCACCAAGACCACGCGCGGGCTGCTTCCGGCCGAAGTACCGCATGCGGACGCCGCGCACGCCGCGGGGCGAGCCGCCCTGGCGGTGCACGCGTTGACGAGGGACCCGTCCGTTCTCCTTGCTGCGACTGAGGATCGACTCCACCAGAACTACCGCGAGCCCGCGTGGCCCGACACCGTTCGGGTGATCAACGATCTTCGCAAGCTCGGTGTTCCCGCCTGCGTGTCCGGAGCGGGACCCACCGTGATCGCGTTCGGCGATCTCCCGGCGGAGGTCGACGTGCACGGCTTCGACGTGCGGAGACTCGACGTCGACGCCTCCGGCGTGCGCGTTCGGCCATTGGACTGACACGCCCGACCCCGGTTGTTGCATGCCGGGGGACCGGCGTCTACCCTCGGGGGCGATCAGTCACCGCGCGCACGGGCGCCGGTGTCGCGCTCGGACACTCGTTCCGAGTCGCAATCCTTTTGTGTTCCGGCTCTGTGCCGTGCGGGCGGGGCGGACGCAAAAGAGGCACCCGATCGCCGTGTGATCTGAGAAAAGTCCCGTGCTTGAGGGAAGCCGTCGTGCTTCCGTCTTCATCGGACTTGACCGCCGTTCCCCGCTGAAGTGGGAAGGCGGGTCCGCTGGGCCGCGTAGGAGGCGGGGCCTGGTCAGGAAGGACTTGTGTGACCAACACCGATTTGCTGAGCAGCGAAGTCGCAGCTGCCGCTGGTTCTGGAGCCGAGGAGAACGCTCTGTCCACCCCATCGAACGGCACGACGCCGCGCCGCCGCGCGGGTCTGTCCGGCATGGTGCTCGCTGAACTGCGCGAGCTCGCCGGCCAAATGGGCATCACCGGAACCGCAGGTCTGCGCAAGGGCGACCTCATCGCGGCCATCAAGGAGAAGCAGGGCTCTGGCGCCCCTGCCAAAGCGGAGAAGCCCGCGAAAGCCGAGAAGGCCACCGCGAAGGCACCTGCCGAGAAGCCTGCCGCCAAAGTGGTCGAAAAGGTCGCTGAAAAGCCTGTTCAGCAGCAGCTCGAGGTAGCGGACAAGCCCGCCGCCGCCGAGTCCGTCGCTGCCGACGACGGTGGCCGCTCCTCCGAGGAGGGCGGGCGCCGTGGAAACCGTCGCCGCCGTTCCGGCCGTGGTGGCGGCAACGCCGAAGCGGGCGACGGCCAGCAGCTGCAGCAGGAGCAGCAGCGTTCCGAGCGTCCTGAGCGCGCCGAACGTCCCGAGCGCAGCGAGCGTCCGGACCGCACCGAGCGTCCGGAGCGCGCTGAGCGTTCCGACCGCGGCGAGCGCCAGGACCGCGGCGAGCGCACCGAGCGCCAGGACCGCGGTGAGCGTTCCGAGCGTCAGGACCGTGGTGGCGACCGCAACGAGCGCGGCGACCGCGGTGACCGGGGCGGCCGTGACCGCAACCGCGACCGCGGCGACCGCGGTGACCGCAACGACCGCCAGGGTGGTGGCCCGCAGGGTGACGACGACGGCGATGGCCGTCGTGGCCGCTTCCGCGACCGTCGCCGCCGCGGTGGCCGCAACGAGGGCGGCGAGCGTCCGGACCGCGAGACCGAGGTCCGCGACGACGACGTCCTGCTCCCCGTCGCGGGCATCCTCGACGTGCTGGAGAACTACGCGTTCGTCCGCACGTCCGGCTACCTGGCCGGTTCGAACGACGTCTACGTCTCGCTCTCGCTCGTCCGCAAGTACGGCCTGCGCCGTGGCGACGCCCTCACCGGCGCCGTCCGCCAGCCGCGCGACGGTGAGCAGCAGCGCCAGAAGTTCAACCCGCTGGTCCGTGTCGACAAGATCAACGGCCTGGACCCGGAAGAGGCGCGCAACCGCCCGGACTTCACCAAGCTGACGCCGCTCTACCCGAACGAGCGTCTGCGCCTGGAGACCGAGCCGCACATCCTCACCACCCGCGTCATCGACCTCGTGATGCCGATCGGCAAGGGCCAGCGCGCCCTCGTCGTGTCGCCCCCGAAGGCCGGCAAGACCTCGGTGCTGCAGTCGATCGCGAACGCGATCACGACGAACAACCCCGAGTGCCACCTGATGGTCGTCCTGGTGGACGAGCGTCCGGAAGAGGTCACCGACATGCAGCGCTCGGTGAAGGGCGAGGTCATCGCCTCGACCTTCGACCGTCCGCCGTCGGACCACACGACCATCTCGGAGCTCGCGATCGAGCGCGCCAAGCGCCTGGTCGAAATGGGCCACGACGTCGTCGTCCTGCTGGACTCGATCACCCGCCTGGGCCGCGCCTACAACCTGGCAGCCCCGGCCTCCGGACGAATCCTGTCCGGTGGTGTCGACTCCACGGCGCTCTACCCGCCGAAGCGCTTCCTGGGCGCCGCCCGCAACATCGAAGGCGGCGGCTCCCTCACGGTGATCGCAACGGCGCTGGTCGAGACCGGTTCTGCCGGCGACTCGGTGATCTTCGAAGAGTTCAAGGGCACCGGCAACGCCGAGCTCAAGCTCGACCGCAAGATCGCCGACAAGCGCACCTTCCCTGCCGTCGACGTCGACAGCTCGGGCACTCGCAAGGAAGAGCTCCTGCTCTCCCCGGACGAGATGGCGGTCACGCACAAGCTTCGCCGCGTGCTGCACGCCCTGGACGGCCAGCAGGCCATCGACCTGCTGCTCGACCGGCTCCGCAAGTCGCGCACCAACATCGAGTTCCTGATGCAGGTGGCGAAGACGACGCCGGGCTCCGAGCAGGACTGACAGCCCGCGCAAGTTTCACGTGAAAAGACCCCCGGTGCAGGTCACCGGGGGTCTTTTCACGTCTGTTCACTCGAACGCCGAACTGTTCCCGGCGTGCGCGAGGGTCAGCGGCAGTGCGCGGTGGGCCGGCTCTCGTCGTTCTGCACCAGGCACTGGAACACCAGCCCGAGCAGCACCGGCAGCCCCACCACGGTCGTGACCAGCGCGGGAACCTCCACCGCGCCCACCAGGACTCCGAACGTCAGCACCGCTGCCAGGTAGGGCCACCGCAGCCAGTGCCGTTGCCACGGCCGCCTCCAGTGCACGCCGCCGGACACGGCAGCCGCGACCGCCACGCCGGCACCGGACACGACCGGCGACAGCGGCACCGTGCTCCAGGACGTGGTGATCAGCCCTGCCGACCCCATGAGGCCGAACACGGCGGCGGAGAACAGGAGCGGCACGGCAAGCCACAGGCGCTGGCTCATGGGCCGCTCGGCGGTGCAGAACACGGCACACAGTTTGGAGGGTGACAACCACCACCACCGAGCCGTATGCGGTTGAACGGCCACACCTTGCGCCGAACGGCGTATCAGGGAGGTTAAGCGGTTGTGACTTCAGCCACCCCAAAGGGCAGGAGAACCCCTCGGGAACAACCGCGTTTTTGCACGTGTTGCACGGTCTGGCAAACTAAACGGTCGAGTCCGGCTCCGGTTCACCCGCTCACAAACAGGGACCCGGCGGCCATCCTTGAAAGGGACAAGATCTTGAAGACTGGAATCCACCCCGAGTACACCAATACTCAGGTGACGTGCAGCTGTGGCAACAGCTTCACCACCCGCAGCACCACCTCGGCGTCCGAGGTCCGTGTCGAGATGTGCTCGAACTGCCACCCGTTCTACACGGGCAAGCAGCGCATCCTGGACACCGGCGGTCGCGTCGCGCGCTTCGAGGCGCGTTACGGCAAGCGCAACAAGTAGCTGCTTTCACGGCGCCTGACCTCGGCAAGCAAGCCGAGGTCGGGCGCCGTTGCCGTTTCAGCGCCCATCATCAGGAACCCAACGCAGGGAGCCACAGACCGTGTCGCAGTCGCTGGACAGCCTGCTCGCCGAGTACGACGAGCTCGAGAAGAAGCTCGCTGACCCCGGCGTGCACGCGGACCAGGCGGGTGCGCGCAAGCTCGGCAAGCGATACGCCCAGCTCGGGCCGATCGTGCAGACCGCTCGCGAGATCGAGCGGGTCAAGAGCGACCTCGAGGCGGCCAAGGAGTTCGCCGCCGAGGACCGGTCGTTCCAGGAAGAGGCCGAGCAACTCGAACAGCAGCTCCCCAAGCTGGAGGAGAAGCTCACCGAACTCCTGCTGCCCCGCGACCCGCACGACAGCGACGACGTGCTGCTGGAGATCAAGTCCGGTGAGGGCGGCGAGGAGTCCGCGCTGTTCGCCGGCGACCTGCTGCGCATGTACACGCGGTATGCGGAGCGTCAGGGCTGGAAGGTCGAGATGCTCGACGGCACCGACTCCGACCTGGGCGGGTTCAAGGACGTCACGGTCGCCATCAAGGCCAAGGCGACGACCCCGGACGGCGTCTGGAGCAGGCTGAAGTGGGAGGGCGGCGTGCACCGCGTGCAGCGCGTGCCCGTCACCGAGTCGCAGGGCCGCATCCACACGTCCGCCGCCGGCGTCCTCGTCTTCCCTGAGACCGAGGAGACCGCCGAGGTCGAGATCGACGAGAAGGACCTGCGCATCGACGTCTACCGGTCGAGCGGCAAGGGCGGGCAGTCGGTCAACACCACCGACTCCGCGGTCCGCATCACGCACCTGCCGACCGGCATCGTCACGTCCTGCCAGAACGAGCGCAGCCAGCTGCAGAACAAGGCCCGCGCCATGCAGGTCCTCCAGAGCCGCCTGGTGGCGCTCGCCGAGGAGCAGAAGGCGCAGGAGCAGAGTGACGCACGTCGCACCCAGATCCGGACGGTCGACCGGAGTGAACGGGTGAGGACCTACAACTTCCCCGAATCACGCATCTCTGATCACCGGGTTGGGTACAAAGCGCATAACCTGGACCAGGTGCTCGACGGCGACCTGGACGCGGTGGTGGACGCTCTGGCCGCCGCTGACCGGGCAGAACGGCTCGCAGGCGGATAATCCGACGTGAGAGGGGCGCGTTGTGGCCGAGATTCTGGTGAACCCGCGGACAGCGCCCCTCGACCAACCGGTCGACATAGTCGTCGTGGGCCTTCCCCCTGGCGACGAGATCACCGTCCAACTGTCCACAGGAGACCGCGCTTCCCACGGCGTCTTCAAAGCCGACGAACGCGGCGTCGTGGACCTCACCAGGCACGCCCCGGAAGAAGGCACCTACTCCGGTGTCGATCCGATGGGCCTGTTCTGGTCCCTCGAACGCACCGGCGGCAAACCGGGCCCGATGTGCCTGTCCGCCGAGGGCGCCGGCGAGATCGAACTGAAGCGTCTGACCGTGCCTGAGGGCGTCGAACGGCAGGAAGTGCGCGAGAACGGTCTCGTGGGCACGCTGTTCGCCCCTGAGGACGACGGAGGCGACCTGCCGGGCGTGATCGTGCTCAGCGGCTCCGAAGGCGGCATCCACGAGACTGACGCCGCTCTGCTGGCCGCGCACGGGTTCGTCACGCTGGCGCTCGGCTACTTCGGCATGAAGGGTCTGCCGAAGCACCTCGAAGACATCCCGCTGGAGTACTTCGGCACCGCGATCGAGTACCTGGCCGAACGCGCGGGCGAGATCGGGGTGATCGGCGGCTCGCGCGGCGGTGAGCTGGCGCTCCTCGTGGGCGCCACGTTCCCGCAGGTCAGGGCGGTTGTGAGCATCGTCGGCAGCGGCGTGGTCACCCAGGCGATCGGGCCGGGCGCGAACCTGCTGCAGAAGCTCTCGCACGAAGCCGCGTCGTGGACGCTCAAGGGCGAACCGCTGCCGTACCTGCCCTACTACGTGAGCGACGAGCTGCGCGCCAAGATCGTCAACGACGAACCGGTGCCGCTCAGGCTCGCGTTCGACCTGAGCGACGGCATCCCGGAGGACACCGAGATCCGCGTCGAGAACATCGTCGGGGGTGTGTTGCTCATCTCGTCCGGGCACGACGACGGGTGGCCGTCCGCCGAGCTGAGCGAGGTCGCGCTGCGGCGGCTGAAGGACCACGAGCACCCGTTCCCGCACGAGCACGTCGTGTATCCCGAGGCAGGACACCTGATCGCGGGCCCGCCGCACCGGCCCGCCACCGACGTGACCTATCCGGGGCCCGGTGTCACCTTCTCGGGTGGTGGTGTTCCGCACGCCACGGCGCACGCTCAGGCGAACGCTTGGAAACGGACGGTTGAGTTCTTGCAGGAGCAGCTCGGGACCTAGGGTGTGCTTATGAGCGCACACTTTGATGTCGTGGTCGTGGGTGCGGGTCCCGGCGGGTACGTCGCCGCGATCCGTGCGGCTCAGCTGGGGCTGAAGACCGCCATCGTCGAGGAGAAGTACTGGGGCGGCGTTTGCTTGAACGTCGGCTGCATCCCGTCGAAGGCGCTGCTGCGCAACGCTGAGCTCGCGCACATCTTCACGCACGAGCAGAAGACGTTCGGCATCAAGGTCGACGGCACCGTCAGCTTCGACTACAGCGCGGCGTGGCAGCGCAGCCGCAAGGTCGCCGACGGGCGCGTCAAGGGCGTGCACTTCCTCATGAAGAAGAACGGCATCACCGAGTACAACGGGTGGGCCAACTTCACCGACGACCACACGCTGACCGTCGGGGACGAGACCATCACGTTCGGCCACGCGATCATCGCCGTGGGCGCCACGACCCGGATGCTGCCGAACACGCAGAAGTCCGACCGCGTCGTGACCTACGAAGAGCAGATCATGACCGAGGAACTGCCCGAGTCGATCATCATCGCCGGCGCGGGTGCGATCGGCGTCGAGTTCGCCTACGTGATGCACAACTACGGCGTGAAGGTCACCATCGTCGAGTTCCTCGACCGGATGGTGCCCCTGGAGGACGCCGAGATCTCCGCCGAGCTGCTCAAGCGCTACAAGAAGCTGGGCATCGACGTGCGCGTCGGCACCCGCGTCGAGTCGATCGACGAGTCCGGCCCGAAGGTGCGCGTGTCCGTGTCGAAGAACGGCGCGACCGAGGTGCTGGAGGCCGACAAGGTCATGCAGGCCATCGGTTTCGTGCCGCGCGTCGACGGCTACGGCCTCGAGAACACCGGCGTGAAGCTGACCGAGCGCGGCGCCATCGACATCGACGGCCGCTGCCGCACCTCCGTGCCGCACATCTTCGCGATCGGTGACGTCACCGCGAAGCTGATGCTCGCGCACGCCGCCGAGTCGATGGGCATCATCGCGTCGGAGACCATCGCGGGCGCCGAGACCATGGAACTCGACTACGTGATGATCCCGCGGGCGACGTTCTGCCAGCCGCAGATCGCGTCGTTCGGCTACACCGAGGCGCAGGCCCGCGAGAAGGGCTTCGACGTCCAGGTCGCGAAGTTCCCGTTCACCGCGAACGGCAAGGCGCACGGTCTCGGCGACTTCGCCGGGTTCGTGAAGCTGATCAGCGACGGCACGCACGGCGAGCTGCTCGGCGGCCACATCATCGGCCCGGAGGCCACCGAACTGCTGCCCGAGCTCACGCTGGCGCAGCAGTGGGACCTCACGGTGCACGAGGTCGCGCGCAACGTGCACGCGCACCCGACGCTGAGCGAGGCCGTCAAGGAAGCCGTGCACGGCCTGGCCGGGCACATGATCAACTTCTGAGGTAACTTCCCCTTCTCATGATGAACCGGCAGCCGCTCCGCCTCGCCGTCTCCGAGGCGGCGAAGATCCTCGCCGAGGCGGGCGTGGACAGTCCGCGCGTCGACGCGGAGTACCTCGCCGCGCACGTGCTCGGTGTGGAGCGCGGGCGGCTGCCGCTCATCCCGCTGGTCGACCCGTCGGTGATCGACCAGCTGCACAAGCTCGTCCGGACGCGGGCGTCGCGGATTCCGTTGCAGCACATCCTCGGCTGGGCGCCGATGGGGGCGATCTCGGTCGAGGTCGGGCCCGGCGTGTTCGTGCCGAGGCCGGAGACCGAGCTGCTGATGGAGTGGGGCCTGAAGTCGCTGGTAGGCGTGTCTTCGCCGGTTGTCGTGGATCTCTGCACGGGAACCGGGGCGTTGGCGCTGTCGATCGCGCAGGCCCGGCCGGACGCGGTGGTGCACGCGGTCGAGATCGACCCGCAAGCGCTTGCGTGGACGCGCCGCAACGCCGAGGCGCGCATCGCGGCAGGGGACACGCCGATCCGGTTGCACTCGGGTGACGCCACGAATCCCTCGCTGCTGTCCGATCTGGACGGTCTGGTGGATCTCGTGGTGTGCAATCCGCCTTACGTGCCAGAGGGAACTGAAGTGCAGCCCGAGGTCGGCGTGCACGATCCGCACCACGCGGTGTTCTCCGGTGCGGACGGGCTGGACGTGATCCGGCACGTCGTGTCGGCGGCCGCGCGGTGGCTCAAGCCGGGTGGGGCCGTCGGGATCGAGCACGACGACACGCAGGGCGAGTCCGTGCCGGCACTGCTGTCGGCGCGCCGGGTGCTCACCGACGTCGCCGACCACGCCGACCTGGCGGGGCGGCCGCGGTTCGCGACCGCCCGCAGGATCTCGCCCTAGTCCCTCAGAAGAGGGCGTCGAAGGCCTTCGCCAGGTCCTTCATCTGTTCGCCGAGGCCGCGGTCGGCCAGCTTCTCCATCAGATGCCCGGTGACGTCCTTGCTGGGCTGGGGCTTGCGCGCCTCCACCCGCAGGTCGTCGACGGCCTCGATGGTCGCGGTCGGCGCTTTGGCCGCGTTCAGGTCCTCGCGCAGCTCGTCGAGGAGCCGCAACACGGCGGCGACGTCCTTGATGCGTCCGATGTGGACGTTCCCGGTTCTGGCGCGTCCGCTGGTGCCGACGTTGCTTCCGATCACCGGCCCGTGGATTTCGAAGTTCCGTTCGCTCATCAGCTTTCCTTGGCTGTGCCGACCTTCGTGCTGCCCGTGCGTGCCTTGCCGGCCGTGGCGATGTTGCTGGAGATCACCGGGCCGGTGATGTGCACGTTGTTGTTCGTCACCTGCATGGCCTGTTCCATGAACTCGGTGACCGAGATGCCCTTGCTCTGCAGGAACTCGCCCATCGTGCGGAGCAGCCGTGACTCCAGCACCTTGATGTAGCGCTCGACGTCGGTGAGCTGGAAGTAGTTGTCCACCTGGTTCTCGCTGGCGAGCTCGCGCAGGCTGATGCTGGCGCCGTACCGCGCGGCGACGAACGTGTTCTCCGCCTGGTGAATCGGGTTCATCCAGCCCACCGCCGTCGCGAACCGCTTGGGCAGCGTGGCGGGGAACTTCAGCAGGTCGACGATCGCCTCGTTGAACGGGCGCATCGACTGCTCGGGCAGCACGTCGATCTCGCGGTGCCGCGCCTGGATCGGGTACAGGATGCAGGGCGTCCACTCGACGTAGAGCATCTCCTCGTCGAGTCCGAACGTCAGGTACGCGGACACCACGACGTCGCGGTCCCACGTCTCGACCTGGAACGAGCGGAAGTACCGCATCCACTCCATCGGCCTGGCGATCAGATCGTCCACAACGGACCTGCCGACCGCTGTCTCCGGCGAGTGGTCCTTGTCCGGCAGGACGATCCGGGCTTCGTCGTCGTCGATGTGGTCGATCAGCTCGATGGACGAGATGACGACGCGGTCGCCCGTCTTGAGTCCGCGCAGCCGGTGGCCGGGCGAGAGCGAGGGTGAGCGGCCCGTCTTGACCAGCTCGGCGGTGAGGTGCTCGTACAGCTCGGGCAGGGCGAAACCGGGCAGTGGTGCGCCGGTCTTCTCCTCGGCGGGCTTCAAAGGCAGCGCCATGGACCACGGTTCGAACATCACGCCGGAGCCGACGAACGGCCGATAACCGTGGTAGACGATCACCTGCGCCTCGTCCGGGTCGTCAGGCTCGTCGTCGTCGATCGGATACAGCGCGAGCGCTTCGGCGTAGTTCGAGTGCCCAGCCTGCCGGAACTTCCACTCGTTGCGCCACAGCTCCTCCTCTGGCCTGCCGGTGCGGAAGTGGGCGCGGCGGAAGCTCTTCGTCATCAGCAGCCACGTGATCACCCGGTCGGCCAGCAGCACTGCGAAGATCAACGCGATCCCGATGATCACGACCGCGATCGCGCCGCCGCCGCTCTGCTGTTCGTACTCTTCGTAGTACCGCTCGTAGCTGCTGCTCGCGGAGAACTCGTCGGTGAGCTTGTACAGCACGAACAACAGCGCGATCCCGCCCGCCACCGAGCCGAGCGCGAGCGGCCCGCGCACGTGCGGCGACGCTCGCCGCACGCGTTGGCCGAGCCCCGCCCGCGCCCCGGTCCCGAGCGCGACGGTCAAGGCGATCAGCAGCCACAACCCGAGCAGCGTTCCACTCCCGGCGAAGAGCACCGCGACCGCCAGCACCAGCAGCACGGCGTCGCGCACCTTGCGCCTCGTGCGAGCCGCCACCGCCTCCCGCAACACCGCGCCGGCGTTGACGCCCGGCGAACGAGGAATCGACCGAGTGGCCTCCACGAGGTACTCGCGAATGGCCGAGTCCGCGAACTCCTCGTCGCGGTGCGCGGCTCCGCAGAGGAAGCGCGTCGTGTCGTCGCGCAACTTCGGAGAATCGCTTCCCGTCGTCGCCGCAGGAGTTGACATTGTCCTGTCCACTTTCTGTCATTGAATCAAGCACTCTGTGTTTGTGCTGGTCAGGGACATGATGCGACAACGAACAACGCGTATTTTTCGCTGTTGCTGGCACAATAGTGGGTCCAGATCGGAATCTGTCAAAGGTGGACGAATTGCGAATTGTCAATGCGCCGAACGAGGGCAGATGACACCCTTCTCGGACGCCCCGCCGATCCGCTGTTTCCTGAGCTACGCCCGCCAGGACGACATCGTCATGGACTTCGTGACCCCGTTCGCGTCCTCGCTGCGCCACTACGCCTACGCCGACCGCGGCCGAGCCCTGGAGATCTTCCTCGACCGCGAGTCCATCGGCTGGGGAGATTTGGTCCAGCCAACCCTGCGCGCCGCGGTCCGCGGCACAACCGTCTTCCTGCCAGTCCTCACCCGCCGCTACTTCGACCGCCCGTACTGCCGCGAGGAACTCTTCCTCTTCTACAACCAGGCCTTCGTGGACGGCGTCCGCGGCCTCCTGCTCCCGGTCGTCCTGCTGGGCGCCGGCCACCTGACCGCCGACAACCCGGACCTGGCCGTGCAACTGGTGGTGGAACGCCAGCACCGCAGCGTCCAGGACGCGTGGCTGGAAGGCCCTTCGTCTCCCTTGTGGCGCCGCACAATGCTCTCGCTGGCCGGCGAACTCGTAGACCGCGTAGAGGCCGCCGAGCGCGCGCTTCTGGTTGACGCGCCCGCGATCGAGGTAGACGTCGCCCTGGAGCTGGACCGCTTCTCCCGCGACGTCCAGGCCGTGATCCGCTCGACGTCTGACGTCGTCGCGGAGTTCCAGTCCCTGCTGGGTATCGACTGGCCGGCGCTGGCCCCCGCCGCAGGGCGCCTGCGCGACGCGGGCCGTTCGTTCGAGCGCCGCGCCTTCGAGACGGACCGACTCCTGCGCGCCGCCGGTGAGTCCTTCCAGGCAGCCTTCGTCTCCGAGCTGGCGGAGTTGGTGCCGGGCGTAGAAGCGTTGCTGACGAGCACCCATCGCCTGGAAGCGTCCGACGTGCCCATCCGCCGCATGATGATGGTGTTCCGCGAGGGCCTCACCGCCCTGCGCAGCGGCCTGCGGGTGGTGGAGTCGTGGGCGGAGTTGCCAAATCCTGGCCAATAACACGACGTTTCATCGCATTGGGGCAAACGGTCGTATGTTCTGATGCTGGGGAGGGCACGCGGTCGCGCGCTACGAGGATCCGCCGCCTCGCGCGCGACCGCGTGTGCGCCACCTAGAGGAAGCCGCGCTCGAGCTTCGGCTTGTCCGGCCGTTTCTTCGGCTTCTTCGGTGGCCACCAGAGCACCGAGGCGATGAACCCGAACCCCGCCAGCGCCGCCACTCCGACCAGGGCGCTGATCATCGGTTTGATCGTGTCCGGCTCCGCGTAGCCCGCGATTCCCTTGCTGTCCACCACCAGGTCGATCCGCTCGCCGACCGGCTTCGTCGTGTGACCAGGGCTGGGCCGGTAGGTGATCTGCCGGGTGCCGCAGCTCAGGTCGTTCCAGAAGTAGGTCGGTGATCGGCGAGGAGTGTGGGACGACTGCTTGGTCACCACGCAGTTGTTCTCAGGTTCGCCGAAAGCGGAGAGCCACAGCGACTTCATGCCGAACGACGACACGAACGCGATCGCGATGACGACGAGCAGGGCCCACGCCGATGACTGGCTCCAAGGACGCAGCTTTTTCGTCGCGAACCAGGCGGCAGCCCCGCACGCCAGTGCGACGGCGATGGCGAGAAGGGATGTCAGGTCTCCGTTCATCGCCAGAACTGGCGCTGCGACGGCACAACCGAGCGCGACCGTCAGGAGCGCCGCCCAGCGCGTCCGGCCAGTGCGGGGTGGCCGATCGTCAGAAGGTGTCACAGATCCAGATATCCCTGCTGTCGTTCGAACGCCTTCTTCTCGTTGTCCGGTATGCCTTCCGTCTGCAGCTCGTCCTGCTTGGACGTTTCGCGCAGGACGTCCGCGCCCAGTTTGATCTGGTAGCCGCCGTCCATCACGTTCGGCACCGAGTGCGGGGTGACGGATCCGTCAGCCTTCGTGATCGGTTTGAACGGCGTGTAGGCATCAACGGCGTCTTGCTGCCACGGCTTGGACGGAACCTTCTCGCCGTAGGGCTCCTCGTACTTGTTCTTCCAGGTGTTGCCGGCGTCCAGGTAGCCGTCCTTGAGCTCCCGGCCACCCTGTTTGAGCTTGTCGAACGCCTCGCCCGCGGTCGGGCGGGACTGTCCCCAGTCCTCCAGCCGTTTGCCCGCGTCGCTCACGGCGTCGGCTTTCGGTGTGCGGGGCACGCTCGGCGCGTCCACCGCTCGGCCGCCGCCCTTGCCGAACCGCGCGAGTCTTGCGAGCACATCGCCCAGTTTGACGAAGAGTCCCTTGAGCCTGCCGGCGATCCTGGTGATGACCTTCATCAGCTTGGCGATCTGCTGAGTGATCTTGCCGAGCACTGCCGCACCACGTCCGACCGCCCACGCCGAGAACGCCGCGATCGAGCTGCCAAGCGACACGTAGGACGAAGCGAGCGCGATGATCGCGTTGCGGATGACCTCGTAGATGAACATGGCGATGAGGTCACGGAGCATGCCGCGCACCGCGGCCGTGATCGTGCCCGCCGTGGCGATCTGCTCGGCGGCCGCCGAGCAGGACTTGCTGACCGCGGTGATCTCGGCGGCGAGCTGTCCCTGACTCGATCGGAAGCGCTCGGCCGCGGCCTCCTGCCACGAACCGACCTGGCTCTGCACCGCCTTGTTCTGCTCGTCCGCGATCTGCGCGATCGCGACCGACACCTGGTTCCACGTGCCGACCGCGGCCTTGATCTTGTCGCCGTTGCCCGCGAGCCAGTCCAGCGGCTCACGCAGGAAACTGAGGTGCTCGATGAGCCAGCCGATGCCGGCGGTCGCGAGCGCCCCGACCGGGTCCATGATCACGCCGAGCAGGTCGAGACTCAGCGCTGCCGCGTTGAGGCCGACCTCGGTGACGTCGCCCTCGCCGAGACGTTTCATCGAGTCAGCCGTCTGGAAGAACGACTCGACGACACCGGCGCCGGCGAAGTTGTCAGGTCCGAGGGCGTTGCCGGTGGAGTCCCACCCGGTCCAGGTGTTCATCGCCGCCCGCCGAACCGGTCGCGGTTGGTGTCCTCGTTCTGCTCGTAGAACAACGCCGTGGTCTTTGTGTTCTCGGCTGCTTCACCGACGCCTGTGGCGAGCCGGCGGATGGCCTCGACCGTCTTGTGCGCCGTCTCTTCCGCGTCGTTGGCGAAGAACTGCAGCAGCACGCCGAAGGTGTCCCCGCCGAGGTTCACGCCGGACGCCTTCTCCGCTGCTGCGTCGAGTGCCTGCTGACGCGAGAACTGGCCCGTGGCGAACGAGTGCAGCTCGCTCGGATCAACGCTGAAGCCGGTCATCGGAGCACGCTCCCGAAGCCGTCGTCATCGTCATCCGCGGGCCGCGGGGGCCGTGGCGGTGGCGTGGGCTGTTGCGCCGGGCCGTTCCAGGACACCTCGCGCATGACCTGGCCGTCCTCGGGTGGCGGCGGCGGTTCCTCTTCGTCGGGCTGCGGGATGAAGCTGCGCAGGAAGTCCATCGCCTCGGTGCCGCCGAACTCGGGCTCCACAATGGACGCCACCTGTTCTGCCGACTGGATCTGGGCCTTCTGCACGGTCTGCATCACGAGCTGGCTCAGCTGGACGTGCGTCAGGCGCATCGCCGTTGGTGAGAACTCGATGTGCTGCAGCGCGCCGTTGGGTGCCACGCGCACGGTCACCGCCTCGTTGGGGGAGGTGACGGTGCTGCTGGCGTTCTGGATCTGCTCCTGCATCTGCTGGGAGCGTTGCTGGAGCTGCTGCGCCCTGGACTCGAGGTCCGCGATCATCTGTTCCGGGTTCATCGTTCGCTCGTCATCGCCAGTACCTGCCCGAGGTGTCGTGCCAGGCCGATGTTGTCCGCGGGGCTGATGGTGAACCAGCCGCTGCGGGTCTCCACGTTGGAATAGCGGCCCTGGCTCGTGTCGATCCAGGTGACCGGCGGGAAGTCCCGCTTGGTGCGGCCCTGTGCGAGCTGGACGACGAAGTGGCCGTTGCCGATGGCCGGGCCGGTCAGCATCTGCTTGGCGAGACGGACGTCGTCGTTCTCCGCCGTGCGGACCGCCTGCCGGAAGCCCTGCTGTTGTGGTGCCTGGGCTTCGAAGGCCTCGCCCGGCACCGTCACCGGCTTGCCGGGGCCGGGGCGTCCTGGCGGCATGGCGTTCGCCAGGCTGGTGGCGATCTCGTTGGGCTGCACCAGTTTCAACGTGACGCTGGTGTCCTCCTGGGTCACCAGCACCGCGTAGCCGCCGCGCGCCACCACGCTGGCCCGGACCAGCTTCTGCTGGTTCATGTCCGGAATGCACATGGCGATGACGCGCAACTCGGGCCGTGCCAACAGGTTCAGCGCGTCCTCGAGGTCGGGCTCCGGCCTGCCGCGCCGCGCGAGCCCCCTGCGTTCGAGGTCGCTGTGCACGGCGGCTTTGATGCGGGCGCGCTCGTCCAGCGTCTCGCCGTGCTGGCTGACGTCGAACGGATAGGGAATGCTCCCCGCCCGCAGGTCCTCCCAGAGGACCTCGAACGCGGGCAGGGAGAGCTGGGCGATCTGCCTCATCCGCCGATCACCGGCGGCGCGACCATGCGATCGTCGTCGAAGAACTCGTCAGTCGGGATCAGGTAGTTGGACTTGTGCTCCTTGTCCTCCTCGCCCTTGCCCGCACCACCTCCAGCGCCCATGCCGCCGGCACCGGCCGCGCCCCCGCGCGCCGCCCCGGCACCAGCGCCGCCAGGACCACCACCGGGCCCCATGACGCCCGCACCACCGCCGGGGGTGGCCGGCCCGAAGCTGCCCATGCCACGACCGGCCGCTCCAGCCATGCCGCCGGGCCCCATGCCACGACCAGCACCGCCACCGCCAGTGCCACCACTACCGCCAGGCCGCATGCCGGGGCCACCACCAGGAGGCCTGCCGGCCCCGCCGCCGGGTGGCCTGCCGGCCTGGCCACCGCCAGGAGGCCTGCTGCCCGGCGGAAACCCGCTGAGCGGCGCGATCAACGGCCTGTTCTGACCGCCGGGCGGGAGGCTCTGGTTGTTGCCAGGCGGCACGTTCGGCGGCGTGGACGGCGGTGCCACCCACGCCGGGTTGGTGGTGCCGTTGTTGCTGCTGCCGGGCGGCATGCCGGTGTTGGCCGGCGGCCGGAACGTGCTGGCGTTGCTGAGGCTCTGCGAGTGCGTGGTGCTGCTCGTCTGCGTGACGCCCTGGTCCTTGGTGACCTCAGGGGTGGCGTCCATGGCGGGCATCGACTGCGCCGCGGACATCATCGTGGTGTCACGCTGCTGCATGACCCGCACGGCCTCTTGCTTGGCCTCTTGCTTCTCGTTGTGCGTGGAGATCATCTCGACGGCCCCGCCGATCATCGCCGGCGGCGCGATCACGGCGGCAGCACCCCACTTGCCCGCGATCTTCAGCGGGCTGAACTCGACCGGCGTGGGCATGCTCCGGTTCGCCTGGACCGCCGCGTCTCGCTGCACCGCGATGGCGCCGGCCGTGCTGTGGAACGCCGTGCCCGTCTCGTCAGCGAACTTACTGACCTTGGTCAGCGCCTGCCGAACCCCCTCGGCAGCCGCACCGTTCCACCCGCCCTGCGAGTCGTTGACGATCTTGTGGAAGTCGTTGGCCAGTTCCCTGAACTTCGTGCCGAACTTCGTCCACGCATCGATCACTTCGGTCGCGGCGTTGGGGTCGTAGTTCTGGGTCGTCAGGTTCTGCATGTGCTCGTGCTCTTGGGCCGGGTAGTTCTCCGCCGACGGCTGGACGGCGGGTTTGACGGGCGCCATGAGATTCCCCCCTCGGGCGTCGTTACGGCAGCTTCGCCGCGACCAGCGTTGCGGCTTTGGTGGCGCGTTCACACGATGCAGCGGTGTCCTCGCGGCCACCGCTCAGGTTCGACACGACCGACACCGACGAGCCTTCGGTCACGGAGATCACGATGCTGCACGTGTCGGCGCTGCCGTCCTGACCTTCGACCTTGGTGGCGGTGAACTTGCCGACCGGGACCTCGTATTTCTTGTTGCCTTCGAGAGTCAGATCTTTGACCCCCCTGTCTTTGCGGACGCCGACGTGGACGCCGCCGTTGCCGCTGATGTTCCAAGAGCAGGAGTCCGCAGAGCCGAGCTTCTCGGGCTTGCCGGCATCAGTGATGCCGAGTTGCTTCATTTCGGTGTCGCTCAGCAACTCGCAAGGCTTGATCGAATCAAGGCCGCTTGCGGCTCCTGAGGTTGGCGTCGTGCCGGTGGGGTCTGGTTTTGCCTGGCCAGCGGTGCCGGAGCAGCCGGCGGAGAGCGCTGCGAAACCCACTGCAGCCGCGATCAGAGTGCGTTTCATGACTTCCCGTTTAGGTTCTTGAGCGAGTCGGAGTGTGCCTGGTCCACGCTGCGGTAAGAAGCGCGGCTCTTCTCAATCTGCGTACGCAAGGATTCGATCTCGCGCTCGACGTCTTTGAGCTGCTGCGTCGCCGATTGGCCGAAATCTTTGTTGATCTGACTGATCGAGGCAGCGTATCCACCGCCAAGTTTGGTGTCTTGGCTGAGAATGCTGGCTTTGCCTCGGATGTCGGCAACAGCGTCCTGCATCTCAAGCAGCTTCTTGATCATGCTGTCCACGACAGCCGGGTCGACGGAGAACGTTCCGGACCCGGTGGCTGCCGCTACCGCCTTGCTGGCCGCCGAGATGTCAGCAGCCCCCGTGCCCAGCACGGCCTGGACGGACTTGCTCGTCAGGCTGCGTGCGGGCTTCCCCCATGATGTTGCTTCCTCGGACACAGAAGCTCGACCCTCCCCGATTGCGCTCTGTGGTCGGCTCATGACCTTACAGTTGTGCGCCCGTTTGGGGGATGCGTTGAACTACTCAACCCTGTTTGGGCTAAAACTTTGCCTGGTCAGGGCGGCATTGAATGCACTAAGTGAGAATGAACGCGCAGGTCCAGGCTCGGTCTTGGAGTCTCGGGCATCTACACGGGGGTGGTCAACGCCACCTCGCCGCAGTTCTCCTGCCGGTGTCCGCGTCGCTGACGCTCACGTTCACCCCGTCCTGCTGGAACTCGAGGACCCAGTCGGACGCGTCGTCGGCCAGGCAGGATTTGCCGGAACCGATCGGCGCGCCAGAGCAGGATGTACTTCGAACTGGACTGGTCGTTGTGCCACGAAGCCACGGACAGGCCCGATTCGGTGCGGATCGGGGCGGCGGCGCGTTCGTGGATGGCGATCAGTTCGGCTGGGGAGTTGAACGGGGTCTGGTGCACGCGCACGTACAGGCTGTTGTTGTTGGACAGCGCGTAGGAGCCTCGGCTGATTGCTTCGCGGCCGCCTGGCGTGATCGCGGCTTCTGCGGGGATGTCGGCGGCGGTTCGGGCGGGCTCGCCCAGAGGTCCTCGTGTTGTGTCGTCAATCCCCGGATCGACCTCACCGCAGCGGCCTGGGGTTGAAGGGACTGTGAGAACGCTGCGTGACTAAGGCGGGCCTTGCATCACCCGGTCAGGGCGGCTGGCTAGGCTCAGCGAGGTGAGCACGGTTTACGACTGCAGCGAACCGAGCAACCGCGCGGCTGGACTCGCCGCCGCGGCCGGTGCGGTGCGGAGCGGGCGGCTTGTCGTCCTGCCCACCGACACGGTTTACGGGATCGGCTGCGACGCGTTCGACGCGGAGGCCGTCCGGAGTCTTCTCGACGCCAAGGGGCGCGGGCCCGACATGCCGGTGCCGGTGCTGGTGGGGTCCTGGACCACCATCGACGGGCTGGTGCTCAGCGTGCCTCGGCAGGCTCGGGCGCTCATCGAGGCGTTCTGGCCCGGCGGGTTGAGCATCGTGTTGCCGCACGCGCCGAGCCTGGCCTGGGATCTGGGGCAGACGCGCGGCACGGTGATGCTGCGCATGCCGTTGCACCCGGTCGCGCTGGAGTTGTTGCGCGATGTCGGTCCGATGGCCGTGTCCAGCGCGAACAAGACCGGGTTCGCCCCCGCGTCCAGTGCGCAGGAGGCCAGGGACCAGCTCGGTGACGCCGTGCCGGTGTACCTCGACGGTGGGCTCAGCGGTGAGAACATCGCCTCGACCATCGTCGATCTGACCGGGCCGGACGCGTTGATCCTGCGTGAGGGCGCGGTCAGCAAGGAAGAGGTCAACGAGGTGCTCGGCATCGAGGTCGACGTCGCGCGGTGACGCGTTGCTGCCAGAATTGATCATGTCGCCGCGGGGGTACCGTGGCGAGCACCCCCGAATCGCTCCCGATTGATTGGTAGGCCCGTGGGGCCCGCATCCTCGTTCGTCCTTCCCGTGCGCGAGTACCTGCTCGTCGCGTTGATCGCTGCCGTGGTGACGTTCCTGCTCGTCGGTCTGGTGCGCGCGATGGCGTTCAAGCTCGGGGCGGTGGCCTACCCGCGGCAACGTGACGTGCACGTGCAGCCGATGCCGCGCATGGGCGGTGTCGCCATCTACGGCGGCGTGCTGTGCGGCATGTTCGTGGCGCACCAACTGCCGGTGCTGCGGACGGCGTTCGACTTCTCCAACGACCCGTGGGGTGTCATCGTCGCGGGCGGCGTCATCGTGCTCGTGGGTGCGATCGACGACAGGTTCGAGCTCGACTCGCTCACCAAGCTCGCCGGCCAGGTCACGGCGGCGGGCATCCTCGTGTTGTTCGGCCTGCAGTGGATGATCGCGTGGGTGCCGTGGGACGGCGGCGCGACCATCTCGCTGGACCAGAACCAGGGCGCGCTGCTGACCGTGCTGCTCGCGGTCACGATGATCAACGCGATGAACTTCGTCGACGGCCTCGACGGCCTGGCCGCCGGCATCGGGCTCATCGCCGCCGCGGCCACCTGTGCCTTCTCGATCGGCCTGCTCGTCGAACGCCAGGGCGCGGTCGAGGCCTACCCGCCCGCGCTGATCGCCGCCGCGCTCGCCGGCGCGTGCCTGGGCTTCCTGCCGCACAACTTCAACCCCGCGCGCATCTTCATGGGCGACTCGGGCTCGATGCTCATCGGCCTCATGCTCGCCGCCGCCACCACCAGCGCGTCCGGCAAGATCAACCAGGCCACCGGCAGCGCGGTGGACCTGCTCGGTCTGCTTTCGCCGCTGATCGTGGTCGCCGCGGTGCTGTTCGTGCCGCTGCTCGACCTGCTGATGGCCATCATCCGCCGCACGCGCCGCGGCGAAAGCCCGTTCTCGCCGGACAAGATGCACCTGCACCACCGGTTGCTGGAGATCGGGCATTCGCAGCGTCGCGCCGTGCTGCTCATCTACTTGTGGGCGGGCGTGCTGGCGTTCGGCGCGGTGGCGCTCACGCTGTTCGACCCGGTCATCGTGGCGACGTGCTTCGTCATCGGGCTCATCGTGACGTTCGTGGTGTCGGTGATCCCGCGGCTCAGGGAAGCCCGCAAGTCCTGAGGAACGGCGGCGGCCGGAAATTGGTCCGGCATCTTGTTTGGGGCCGCTTAACCACCGTTAACCCGGGGCTGCCCGCAGGTGCCGGAAAGCGAGTTCCTACACTTCGGGACATGAGCGACGCGGACAAGGCCGTCACGCACGAGCTGACCGTCCAGCGACTCGCCGGGGAAATGTTCCGCGAGGCCGCATGGGCCGCGCTCGGCACGTTTGTCCTCGGCGTCGTCGTGTCAACTGTGATCTGGGGGACCGCTGGTCTCTTCGGATCATTGATCGGTGGTGCGATCGCCATCGGTTCGAGCCTTGCCACGCTGTTGTTGATGCGCAAGACCGCGGCACTTGATCCGATGTTCGTGATGGTCGCCGCACTCGGTGGATTCATGGGCAAGCTGATCGTGTTGCTACTCGCGGTGATCCTGCTGCGGAACCAGTCGTGGCTCGAACCCAAGGCACTGGGAATCACCCTGGTGGCGACGGTGCTCGTGACGTCGTTCCTGGAGGCCAGAGCCTCCAAGCGCAGCCGTAGTCAGATGGTGGTCCCCGCCTCCGAAGGCCCCTGAGACCTGCTGATATGGTCCGCGCAGACCAGGGACACCCGATAGCAGGGTGCCTCTGGTAGTCGCTTGCGAACCGTAAGGTACGTTAAGTCCAGATCGTGACGATTCCCCCGGCGGAGTGAACGCCGGCCGGGAGAACCGGAAGGAACACAGTGACCAAGTTGCTGGCTTCGGGGGGCGAGTTCGTCGCTCCCGGTGTGAAGGACTTCTTCCTCCCGCCGATCTTCGGCTCGGTCACGAAGCCGATGGTCCTGCTGGTGCTGTCGATCGTGATCATCGGCGCCTTCTTCATTGCGGCCACCCGCAACCTCAAGGTCGTTCCCGGCAAGTTCCAGTTCGCCGCCGAGTCGCTTTACGACTTCGGGCGCAACAACATCGCCAGGGAGCAGATCGGCGCGAAGGACTTCAAGCCCTTCGTCCCGCTGATCCTCACGATCTTCTGCTTCATCCTGGTGAACAACCTGTTCGGTCTCATCCCGATCGTCCAGTTCCCCACGATGTCGCACATCGGCTTCCCGCTCGCCGTTTCGTTGCTCGTTGTTTACCCGGTGTACCACTTCGTCGGGTTCAAGCGGCACGGCTTCGTGGGCTACTTGAAGCACCAGACGGTTCCGCCGGGCGCGCCGTGGTTCGTGCTCCCGCTGCTGATCCCGATCGAGTTCTTCCAGAAGTTCATCCTGAACCCGCTCACGCTGGCGATCCGAGTTTTCGCGGCCATGTTCGCGGGTCACCTCCTGCTGCTGGTGTTCACCCTGGCCGGTGAGTTCCTGCTGCTCAACGGCGGGCTGACCGTCATCGTGGCGCCGGTGTCCTTCGCCTTCGCCATCGCGCTGACCTTCCTGGAGGCACTGATCATGTGCCTGCAGGCCTACATCTTCGCGCTGCTGTCTGCCAGCTACATCGGCATGGCGCTGGCAGAAGAGCACTGAGAAACAGCACAAAGCCTCCGATCCGCGAACTCTCGCGGACCGAGTTGGAAAGGGAACAGCAACAGTGAGCGCTCTCCAGATCGCCCAGGACGCCGCCAACATCAACCCGGGTCTTGCGGCCATCGGTTACGGCCTCGCCGCGATCGGCCCCGGCATCGGTGTCGGTCTGATCTTCTCCTCGGTCATCAGCGGCACCGCCCGCCAGCCCGAGGCCCGCGGCGTGCTGCTCGGCCTCGCGTGGACCACCTTCGCCATCGTCGAGGTCCTCGCGCTGATCGGCTTCGTCGTGTACTTCATCGCGACCGCCGGCGCCTGACCTAACCCTTCAACGCGTTAGGAGACGTCGTGTTCCACGCCTTGATCATGGCCGCGGAGGACCCCTCCAAGGTCAACCCGGTCATCCCGCACCCCGCGGAGATCATCCTTGGCCTGGTCGCGTTCCTGATCCTGCTCTTCGTCGTCAAGAAGTTCGTGTCGCCGCGCTTCGAGGCGCTGTACGCGGAGCGGACGGCCAAGATCGAGGGTGGCATCGAGAAGGCGGAGCAGGCCCAGGCCGAGGCTCAGCGCACGCTCGAGCAGTACAAGGAGCAGCTGGCCGAGGCTCGCGCCGAGGCCGCGCGCATCCGTGATGACGCGCGGGCCGAGGGCCTGCAGATCATCGAGGAGCTGCGCGAGCAGGCGCAGGCCGAGTCCGCCCGCATCGTCGCGCAGGGCCAGCACCAGCTGGACGCGCAGCGCGCTCAGATCGTCGCCGAGCTGCGTGCCGACCTCGGTCGCACCGCCGTCGAACTGGCGAGCAAGGTCGTGGGCGAGTCCCTCGAGGACGAGGCCCGCCAGCGCGGCACCGTCGACCGCTTCCTCAACGAGCTGGACGCCGTCGCGGCGCCGGCGAGCAAGTAGAGGCAGCCGATGACGTTGCATGCCGCTAGTCGTGAAGCTCTGGCAGCCGCGGAACTGCGGCTGCTGGAGCTCGCCGACGCCACCACGTCGACGGACGACCTCGCCAAGCTGGGCGAGGAGCTCTTCGCCGTGCTGGGCCTGCTGATCGAGCAGCCCGCGCTGCGCCGTGCGGCCGCCGACGCCTCGTCGGAGCCCGCCGGTCGCGAGCAGCTCGTCCGCGGTCTGTTCGCGGGCAAGGTGAGCGACGCGACGCTGCAGGTGCTGGCCGCCGTCGTGGCCGCGCGCTGGTCCAGCCCGCGTGAGCTCGTCGACGGTGTCGAGTCGCTCGCCCGCACCACGCTGCTGGTGCGTGCCGAGCGCGACGGTCAGCTCGACTCGGTCGAGGACGAGCTGTTCCGGCTCGGCCGCATCGTGGCTGGTTCGCACGACCTCGAGCGCTTGCTGGGCGACCCCGCCGGTGCCGTCGACGGCAAGGTCGCGCTGGTCGACACCCTCATCGAGGGGAAGGTCAGCCCGGTCACCAAGACGCTGGTGGACCAGCTGGTCCGCCACCCGCGCGGTGTTCGCGTCGCGAACGGCCTCGGCGAACTCGCCGACCTGGCGGCCAAGCGCCGTCAGCGTTCCGTCGCGCACGTCCGTTCCGCGGTGGCACTGACCGCGGAGCAGGTCGACCGCTTGACCGCGACGCTGACCACGATCTACTCGCGCCCGATCGCCCTGCACGTCGAGGTGGACGCCTCGCTCGCGGGTGGTCTTCAGATCAAGATCGGCGACGAGCTCATCGACGGAAGCATCGCCGGCCGGTTGGCGGCACTGCGCCGCAATCTCGCCAGCTAGCCCCCGACGCCCTTTCCCAAGAACGAAGAAGTGAGAGCAGGAACGACATGGCGGAGCTGACGATCTCGTCGGACGAGATCCGCAGTGCGATCGAGAAGTACGTCTCGAGCTACTCCCCGGAGGTCAGCCGGGAAGAGGTCGGTACCGTCTCCGAGACCTACGACGGCATCGCCATCGTCGAGGGCCTTCCGGGCACGATGACCAACGAGCTGCTCGAGTTCCCCGGTGGCGTCCTCGGCGTCGCCCTGAACCTCGAGGTCCGCAACATCGGTGCGGTCATCCTCGGTGACTTCGACAAGATCGAAGAGGGCCAGGAGGTCCGCCGGACGGGCAAGGTCCTGTCCGTGCCGGTCGGCGACGGCTTCCTCGGTCGCGTCGTCAACCCGCTGGGCCAGCCGATCGACGGTCTCGGTGACATCGTCGCCGACGACACCCGCGCCCTGGAGCTGCAGGCCGCGTCCGTGCTGCAGCGTCAGCCGGTGTCCGAGCCGATGCAGACCGGCATCAAGGCCATCGACGCGATGACCCCGATCGGTCGCGGTCAGCGTCAGCTGATCATCGGTGACCGCAAGACCGGCAAGACCGCGGTCTGCATCGACACGATCATCAACCAGAAGAAGGCCTGGGAGTCGGGCGACCCGAAGCAGCAGGTCCGCTGCGTCTACGTCGCCATCGGCCAGAAGGGCTCCACCATCGCGGGCGTCAAGACCGCGCTGGAGGAGGCGGGCGCACTCGAGTACACGACGATCGTCGCCGCCCCCGCTTCTGACTCGGCCGGCTTCAAGTGGCTGGCGCCGTACACCGGCTCCGCCATCGGCCAGCACTGGATGTACCAGGGCAAGCACGTCCTGATCATCTTCGACGACCTGACCAAGCAGGCTGAGGCGTACCGCGCGATCTCGCTGCTGCTGCGCCGCCCGCCGGGCCGCGAGGCCTACCCCGGCGACGTCTTCTACTTGCACTCGCGTCTCCTCGAGCGTTGCGCGAAGCTGTCGGACGACCTCGGCGGCGGTTCGATGACGGGTCTGCCGATCATCGAGACCAAGGCGAACGACGTGTCGGCGTACATCCCGACCAACGTCATCTCGATCACCGACGGTCAGTGCTTCCTCGAGTCCGACCTGTTCAACGCCGGTGTCCGCCCGGCCGTCAACGTGGGTATCTCGGTTTCCCGCGTCGGTGGTGCCGCGCAGATCAAGGCGATGAAGGACGTCGCGGGTTCGCTGCGTCTCGACCTGTCGCAGTTCCGCGAGCTGGAGGCCTTCTCCGCGTTCGCCTCCGACCTCGACGCCGCGTCGCGCGCCCAGCTGGACCGCGGTGCCCGTCTGGTCGAGCTGCTCAAGCAGGGCCAGTACTCCCCGGTCCCCGTCGAGGAGCAGGTCGTCGAGATCTTCACCGCGACCAAGGGCCACCTGGACGACGTGCCCGTCGCCGACATCCGCCGCTTCGTCGCGGACTTCAAGGACTCGCTGCGCCGCAACCACGCGGACCTGCTGAGCAGCATCGTCGAGACCAAGAAGTTCCCCGAGGACTCGCAGAAGCGCGTTGCCGCCGCCGTGTCCGAGTTCAAGAAGCAGTTCACCGCTTCTGACGGCACGACGATCGTCAACGAGGCGCCCGAGAAGGCGATGGACGCCGACAAGGTCGCCCAGGAATCGGTGAAGCTCCACAAGCCCGAGCCCACCAAGAAGTGATCTGAGCCATGGGCGCACAGATTCGGGAGCTCCGCCAGCGGATCCGAACGGTCAACTCGACCAAGAAGATCACGAAGGCCTACGAGCTCATCGCCACGTCTCGCCTCGCCAAGGCGCAGACCAGGGTCGCGGCCTCGCGTCCCTACGCGGACGAGATCACTAACGTGCTCTCCGCGTTGGCCGAGGCCTCGGCGAACCTCGACCACCCGCTGCTGTCCGAACGCGAGAACCCCAAGCGCGCCGCCGTCCTGGTCGTGACCAGTGACAAGGGCATGTGCGGTGGTTACAACGCGAACGTCCTCAAGGCGGCGGAGCAGCTGATCCAGCTGCTCAAGTCCGAGGGCAAGGAGCCGGTGCTGTACGTGACCGGCCGCAAGGCGATCGGGTACTACAACTTCCGTCGTCGTGAGGTCACCGCCTCGTGGAGCGGGTTCTCGCAGACCCCGCACTACGTCAACGCCGTCGAGGCGGGTGACGCACTGGTGGAGGCGTTCCTGGAGGGCACGGAGAACGGTGCGCAGGGCGTGGACGAGATCCACGTCGTGTACACGGAGTTCAAGTCCATGCTGAGCCAGACGCCGACCGCCAGGCGGATCGCACCGATGGAGGTCGAGTACACCGGCGAGACCCCCAAGGGCCCGCGCGCGGTGTACGACTTCGAACCCAGCGCCGAGGCGCTGCTCGGTGCGATGCTGCCCAAGTACGTGAAGACTCGCCTGTTCTCCGCCATGCTGGAGGCGGCGGCTTCGGAGTCGGCTGCTCGTCGTACGGCCATGAAGGCCGCGACGGACAACGCGACGGAGCTGGTCCGGAACCTCAGCCGGGCGGCGAACTCGGCCCGTCAGGCCCAGATCACCCAGGAGATCAGCGAGATCGTCGGTGGCGCCTCCGCGCTTACCGGTGGCGCAGGAAGTGATGAGTGACATGAGTGCTACTGCCACCACCACCCGCACCGGCCGTGTGGTCCGGGTGATTGGTGCGGTCGTCGACGTGGAGTTCCCGCGCGACGCCGTGCCGGAGCTGTTCAACGCTTGCCACACGGAGATCACCTTCGAGGCGGTCGCCAAGACGCTGACCCTCGAGGTCGCGCAGCACCTCGGCGACAACCTGGTTCGCTGCATCTCGATGCAGCCGACCGACGGTCTCGTCCGCGGTGCGACCGTGACCGACACCGGCGCCGCCATCTCGGTGCCGGTCGGCGACATCGTCAAGGGCCACGTCTTCAACGCCCTCGGTGACTGCCTCGACCAGCCCGGCCTCGGCCGGGACGGCGAGCAGTGGGGCATCCACCGCAAGGCGCCCGCCTTCGACCAGCTCGAGGGCAAGACCGAGATCCTCGAGACCGGCATCAAGGTCATCGACCTGCTCACCCCGTACGTCAAGGGCGGCAAGATCGGCCTGTTCGGCGGCGCGGGTGTCGGCAAGACCGTGCTCATCCAGGAGATGATCACGCGTATTGCCCGCGAGTTCTCCGGTACGTCGGTGTTCGCCGGCGTCGGTGAGCGCACCCGTGAGGGCACCGACCTGCTGCTGGAAATGGACGAGATGGGTGTTCTCCCGGACACCGCCCTCGTCTTCGGTCAGATGGACGAGCCGCCCGGCACGCGTATGCGCGTCGCGCTGTCCGCTCTCACGATGGCGGAGTACTTCCGCGACGTGCAGGGCCAGGACGTGCTGCTCTTCATCGACAACATCTTCCGGTTCACCCAGGCGGGTTCCGAGGTGTCGACCCTGCTGGGCCGCATGCCTTCCGCCGTGGGTTACCAGCCGACGCTGGCCGACGAGATGGGTGAGCTCCAGGAGCGCATCACCTCGACGCGCGGTAAGTCGATCACCTCGCTGCAGGCCATCTACGTGCCCGCGGACGACTACACCGACCCCGCCCCGGCGACGACCTTCGCCCACCTGGACGCGACGACGGAGCTTTCCCGTCCGATCTCCCAGAAGGGCATCTACCCGGCCGTCGACCCGCTGTCGTCGTCGTCTCGAATCCTCGAGCCGTCGATCGTCGGCGAGGAGCACTACCGGGTCGCCCAGGAGGTGAAGCGAATCCTGCAGAAGTACAAGGAGCTGCAGGACATCATCGCCATCCTCGGTATGGACGAGCTCTCCGAGGAGGACAAGGTCCTCGTCGGTCGCGCGCGTCGTCTCGAGCGCTTCCTCGGCCAGAACTTCATCGTGGCCGAGAAGTTCACGGGTCAGCCCGGTTCGTTCGTGCCGATCAAGGACACGATCGAGGCGTTCGACCGCGTGTGCAAGGGCGAGTTCGACCACTTCCCGGAGCAGGCGTTCTTCTCCTGCGGCGGGTTGGACGACGTCGAGGCCAACGCCAAGAAGCTGGCCGGCAACTGAGTTAGGTCTGGCTGTTCCGAAGGGCCGTTCCTCCTTTGTGGAGGGGCGGCCCTTCGGGCGTTGTTGGGGGTGTGCGGGTCGGCTTGCGTGGGTTGGTCGCGTTCCAGCGGAGGGGCGCGTTGCGTTGGGTGGTCGCGTTCCAGCGTGGTTGCGTGGGCATGGACGAGGCGTGGGAGGTCATCGCCGCTGCGCGACGATTGCGATTGGGGCTTGACCTTGAGCCTCTGGCGGGATGCTGGACGGCCTTCAAAAGCCGGGGTGAAAAGCGCCCCGGCCGAACCCGAACAGCGAAGCATCCCGCCCCCTCAAGGTAAAGCCCCAATCGCAAGACCTGGGGATGCACCGCTACCCATCGAGGAATCACTGCGCGGGCTCACCCGGCGCGGTATCGCACGCGGGTGTGCCCGGCGCGGCGTCACACGGGGCGTGCGCGGCGATGCGCGGGTCGAGAGGTGCACGGCCGTGCGTCGGGCCCGTGCGTGGCCCAGCGCGCTTGCCCAGGCGTGGCCGGGTTGTTGCCGCACCTGTCGATCCCAGCCAGCTTTCCGTTCAGTGGAAACCGCACTCCCCGCTGACTGGGCCTCCGCCGCAGGATTCACGGCAACTCAGGCCGTCCCTCAGCGAGGAGGAGAGCGCGTGAACAAATGGGTGTTGCCGCTGTGCTGGGCCGCTGTCCTGCTCGACGGATTCGATCTGGTCGTGCTCGGCACGGTGATTCCGGTGCTGTTGCAGGAGAAGTTGCTCACGACGGCCAGTGCGAGTGCGGTGTCCACTGCTGGGCTGGTCGGGATGATGCTGGGGGCGCTGATCATCGGCACCATCACCGACGTCGTCGGGCGGCGCAAGGTGATGATTTTCGCGGTGGCCGGGTTCTCCGCGTTCACGCTGGCCTGTGCGGTGGCGCAGGACGCCACGACGTTCGGCGTGCTCAGGTTCCTTGCGGGGCTTGGGCTTGGTGGGTGTTTGCCCACGGCGATCGCGTTGGTCAACGAGGCGCGGCCTCAGGCCGGTGGGCGGGCCACCACGCTGATCATGACCGGGTATCACGTGGGTGCTGTCATCACGGCGTTGCTGGGGATCGTGCTGATTCCGGATCTTGGGTGGCGGGCGTTGTTCGTGGCGGGTGCGTTGCCGGCGCTCGTGCTGATTCCGTTGATGGTCAAGTACTTGCCGGAGACGGTGGTGCGCAGGGCTCCGGCGCGGGAGGCGGTCGGGTCGCTGTTCAGGCCTGGGCTGCGGAAGTCCACTGTGGCGTTCTGGGTCGCGTCGTTCATGGGGCTGTTGCTCGTGTACGGGCTCAACACCTGGTTGCCGCAGATCATGCGCAGTGCCGGGTATGAGCTCGGAACGGCGTTGGCGTTGTTGCTGACGCTCAACGTCGGTGCGGTGATCGGGCTTTTGATCGCGGGTGCGGTTGCTGACCGGATCGGGATCAGGCCGGCGGTGATCGGGTGGTTCGTTGGTGCTGTGGTGTTCTTGGCGTTGCTGAGCATCAAGTTGCCTGGGCAGACCATTTACGTGGCGGTGTTGCTGGCCGGGTGCTTCGTGTTCAGTGCGCAGGTGCTCGTTTACGCCTATGCCGGGCGGGTTTACGAGGAGAACCGCGCTACGGGCATCGGGTGGGCCGCGGGCGTGGGGCGGTTGGGTGCCATCAGCGGGCCGTTGCTCGGTGGGGCGTTGCTCACAGCCGGGCTGGCGCATCCGTGGGGGTTCTACGCGTTTGCGGTGGTGGCGGCGTTGGGCGCGGTGGCGGTGGCTGCTGTTCGACTGAGGTCGAAAACGGTCGTGTCGCACTCCGGGTGATGGCACAGTCGGGTTGTGGCCCGACATGCTCCGTACGACGATCCTGGGACGCCTGACCTCCGATCGCCCTGGCGGTACCTGTGGTGGCTGGTCAAGATGCAGCGCTGGCGGGTGCTTGCCGGGGCGTGGTGGGGGTCGCTGTGGATGTGCGGGCTGATTCTGCCGCCTTACCTGATCTCGCGGGCCATTGAGGACGGTCTGCGGGGCGGTGACCGCGTTGCACTGGTGTGGTGGTGTGGGGCGTTGCTCGGTGCGGCTGGTGCGTTGGCACTTGTCTCCATCGTGCGGCATCGCACGATGACGTTGGTGCGCACTGACGCCTCGTTGCGGACGGCGCAGCTGGTCGTCAGACACGTCACGCGGCTTGGTGGTGTGGTGCGGCGGAAGTTGTCCACCGGGGAGATCACGTACCTGCAGAACGGGGACACCGCGCGCATCGCGCATGCGCTCACGAGCACCGGGCCCGGTGTCGGGGCGGTGATCGCTTACGCCGCAACGGCGGTGTTGCTGGTGCGGATCTCACCGCTTGTTGCCCTGGTGGTGTTGCTCGGTGTGCCGGTGCTCGCGGTCGTCACCGGGCCGGTGTTGCGTCGGCTGCACGCGGTGGAGGCCGGGTATCGGCACCGTCAGGGGGAGTTGAGCTCACGCGCCGGGGACATCGTGGCCGGGCTGCGGGTGTTGTCCGGGATCGGGGGCAAGCCGGCGTTCGAGGCGCGTTTTCGGGCGAAGTCGCGTGAGGTGCTGCAGGACGGCTACCGGGTGTCCGCGTGGCTGAGTTGGGTGCAGGCGCTCACGTGGGGGCTGCCGACGCTGTTCCTCGCCGTGGTCACGTGGATCGTGGCGCGGATGGTGGTGACCGGCGCCATCTCGATCGAGGAGATGGTCGCGGTCTACCTGTACGTCACGACGTTGATCGTGCCCGTCAGCTTCTTCATGGAGGGCGCCGACGCGATTCCGCGCGCGTTGGTGTCGGCGCGGCGGGTGGTGGACCTGTTGCGGTTGCGGCCGGCCGGCGAGGACACCGGTGCCGCGACCCTGGACGTGAAGAGCGGCGCGTTGACGGTGGTGGCTTCGGCGAACGCGACGCTGGCACGGGAAGCGGTGGAACGGTTGCCGGGGCAGGTCGTGGTGGCGGACAACGACGACTACCTGTTCGCGGGGCCGGTGCGCGAGGCGGTGTCGGTGGGCTGCCACAGCGATGCCGAACTCGGCCGGGCGATCTGGGCGGCCGTCGCGGCGGATGTCGTGGAGGCGTTGCCGGACGGGCTCGACTCACACCTGGAGTCCCAGGGGCGCAACGTTTCCGGCGGCCAGCGGCAACGGCTCAGGCTCGTCAGGGCGTTGCTCAGCGAGCCGGAAGTGCTGGTGCTCGTCGAGCCGACGTCGGCGCTCGACGCGGTGACCGAGGCGGCGGTGGCCGAGCGGGTGCGACAGGCGCGCATCGGCCGGACCACCGTGGTCGTGTCGTCGTCACCGTTGTGGGCGGGACAGGCGGATCAGGTCGTGCACCTGGAGGAGGGCCGATGAACCGGTTGCCGATCGCCGACCGGCGCGAGGTGCGGCTGGCCGCCGTGCGGTTGCTGCGGGGCGAACGACGTGCGTTGGCTGTGGTGCTCGCGCTCACCGTGCTGACGGCGCTGGCCGGGCTCGTCGGGCCGTACCTGCTCGGCAAGATCGTCGGCGGGGTGGAGAGCGGGGAGCTCACTCTCTCCACTGTGGACTGGATCGCGCTGGGCGTGCTGGGCGCGGCGGTGGCGCACCTGTTGCTGGTGCGGTACAGCGCGTTGCTGACGACCAGGCTCGGCGAACGGTTGCTGGCCTCGTTGCGCGAGGAGGCGGTGGCGCGCACGCTGGCGTTGCCGGCACGCGTGGTCGATCGGCTGAGCACCGGCGATCTGCTCACCCGCGTGACGAGCGACGTCGGCACGATCGGGCAGGCGTTGCGGGACAGCGTGCCCGAGGTGCTCACGGGCGTGGTGCACCTCGTGGTCGTGTTCGCGGCGGTGTTCTGGCTGGATCCGGTGCTGGGTCTCGCCGCGTTGGTCGGCACGCCGTTCGTCGTGTGGGTCGTGCGCTGGTACCTCGCTCGTGCGCGCGACGCGTATCTCGCCGAGAGCGAGGCCAACGGTGACGTGGCGGAGATTTCCGCGGCGGTCGGCGAGGGCAGCCGGACGATCGAGACGTACGGGCTGCGGGACCGGATGGTGGCGGCCGCCGACGACACGATCGCACGCTCCTACCAGGCGCGGTTGCGGACCCTCAGGCTGAGGAACCGGCTGTTCCCGGTGACCAGCTTCATGAACACCGTGCCGACCGCGGTGGTGCTGCTCGTCGGCGGCCTGTTCTACGCGGCGGACGGTGTTGACATCGAGGTCGTCGTCACGGGTGCGTTGTGGGTGTGGAGGCTCGTGGAGCCGATGGACCGCATCCTGTTCTGGATCGAGTTCCTGCAGCGCGGTGGTGCGTCGTTCGCGCGGGTCGAGGGGATCGGCGCCAACGTCGAACCCGCACCGGTCGTCGCCGAACCGGACGGTGATCGCATCGAGGTGTGCGGCGTTCACTACTCCTATGTGGACGGCCACGAGGTGCTGCACGGCGTGGATCTCGTTGTGCAGCCAGGGGAACGGCTCGCGATCGTCGGCGTGTCCGGCGCGGGCAAGTCGACGCTCGGCAGGCTGCTCGCGGGCGTCGACCGGCCGGCGGCGGGCTCGGTGCTGGTGGGCGGGGTACCGGTCGCGGACCTCACGGCCGCGGGCGAGCAACGGATCGTGCTGGTGACGCAGGAGCATCACGTGTTCATCGGCACGCTGCGGGAGAACCTCGCGATGGCCGCCCCCGCCGCTCCGGACGAACGGCTCGTCGAAGCGCTGCGCACCGTTGACGCGCGGTGGTTCGACGATCTGCCGGACGGGCTGGACACGGCTCTCGGCGCGGGTGGGGTGGAGCTGGATCCCGCGCAGGCACAACAACTCGCGCTCGCACGGGTGGAGGTCGCCGATCCGCACACGCTCGTGCTGGACGAGGCGACGTCGTCACTCGACCCCGCGACGGCCCGGCACGCCGAGCGCGCGATCGCGGCCGTGCGGGAGAGACGCACGGTGATCGCGATCGCGCACCGGCTGCAGACCGCGCGTGACGCTGACCGGATCGCGGTCGTCGACGCGGGTCGTGTCGTGGAGTTGGGGTCCCACGACGACCTGGTCGCCAGAGACGGCACCTACGCGACGCTCTGGCGTTCCTGGCACGGCGGTTAGCCCAGCTGCACGACCTTGGTCGCGTCGCCGTGCCGCACCGGCACCTCTTTCGTGCCCGCGGGAGCCAGCCACGCGTGCGGGCGTTCCTGCGGGCCGATGCGGGCCTCGAAGTCGGCGACGAGCGTGCCCTGGCCGTCCGGCAGCACCAGCACCACCGGCGAGCCCTTCACCGTCGGGCCACCGAGCAGGTGGGCGTTGAACGCGCCGTCCTGCCTGTAGATGCCGCCGTACACCTCGCCATACGCCTCGAACACCATGGCGTAACGGCCGTCGGGCAGCCACGCGCAGACGCTCCAGTCACCGGTCACGTCCCAGGCGACCAGGTAGTCGAGCAACGCCGCCTTCTGCAGATCGCTCTGCGGCGACGCCGGTTTCATCCCGGGCCACGTCACGCCGGAGGGCGCGTCCGACGCGCACTCCTGTCCCGACCAGCCGAGGCCTGGATGCGGCACGAAGGCGCGTTCCGGCCGCGAGTCGAACTCGCCGCGCAGCGGTTCGCGCGTGAAGTCACCGGCCGCAGGCGGACTGCTGCCCCGGACGAACACCGGCCGTTCCGACGGCTTCGCGGTCACCACCGCGACACCGCCAGGCCCCATCTCGGCGCGTTGCCACGTGCGGGTCAGCCGGCGGTCCGGGCCGCGCACCGGATTCACCGACCAGTACACCTCGCTGCCCAGACCCAGCGCGACGTACGTCGAGTTGTCCGGCCCGAACCGGAACAACCCCGCCTGCTGGCCGTAGTCGACCTCGCGCTGCACCAGGGCACCCCCGGCCACCAGGCCGACGACCGTGTGCGACTCCGGCTGGTCGTTGATCCGCACGGCCTGCGCGACCAGTGCCGCCGGGCCGCTCGGGGTGTTCGCGGCCCAGAAGACGTTCGACGGCGCGGTGAAGTCCGTCACTTTGTCGTACGAGCGCCAGCCCTGCTTCTGCGCGTTGTTCCACACGGTCAACGTCTGTTCGATGAACTCGGAATCGCCCGACAGGTCTCCACTCGTCGCCGCGGTCAGCCGTGCGTCACCGGTGGTGGGTTGATCAGGAGACGGGCGGGTCAGCACCACTCCCGTCGTCACGCCGGCGAGCAGCGCCACCACCGCGGTCACCGCCAGCAGCCTGCGCGTGTGCCGTCGTCGAGCCCCGGTCATGACGTCCCCCACGAATCCCGGCCGCACGTCCAGGTCTGCCGTTGCGGCCTCCATTGCGTCCTTCAGTTCCACGTCAGCACCTGCTCACCCATCAGTTCCCGCATGCGAGCGAGGCCGCGCGAGGTCTGGCTCTTCACCGTGCCGAGGCCGCAGCCGAGCGTGCGGGCGGTGTCGGCCTCGCTGAGGTCGTCGAAGAACCTCAGCACCAGAACGGCGCGCATCTTGTTCGGCAGCTGCGCCAACGCGCGCACCACGCTGTCCGCGTCCACGACCTGTTGTTCATGGCCCGTGGTGGTGGGCGTCACCGCTTGCTCGAACGGCGCTTCCGGCTTGCGTGACCGTCGCCGCCAGCGGTTCGCCGCGGTGTTGGCCAGTGCTTTGCGCGCGTAGGCTTCAGGAGAAGTCTTGATTCGGCGCCACTTGCCGTACATGCCCATGAGGACGTCCTGCAGAATGTCCTCAGCGGCACCTTTGTCGCCGCCGCAGAGCAGATACGCGGTGCGCAACAGAGCCTGTGAACGCAACGCGACGAAGTCCTCGAAGTCCTGCATGTCCCCCCTCCGGCGGTTGTCGAACGTACTGACACCGGGCGGGGCGGCAAGGTTGTCGGGCGACCGTTTAGACTCAGTTCGACTCCAGACGACGAGGGAGATACGCGTGGCCGAGATGACCGTTGAACTGGTCGCCGTTGAACGCCGCCTGTGGTCCGGTAAGGCCACCTCTGTTTCGGCGCAGACGACCGAGGGTGAGATCGGCATCCTGCCCGGTCACGAGCCCGTTCTCGGCCAGCTGGTCGAGGGTGGCGTGGTGCGGGTCCACACGACGGACGGTGGCCTGGTCACCGCGGCCGTGCATGGTGGCTTCCTCTCCGTGACCGGCACCGGCGTTTCGATTCTCGCCGAGGACGCCGAGCTCGCGGGCGAGATCGACGTGGACGCGGCGCGATCGGCGCTGCAGGACGCGGACGACGCAGAGCGCGCACGTGCGGCAGCGCGCGTGCGGGCCGTGGAACAGTCGGCCTGAGAACAGGCGCGAGGGCCAAGCCGTGGGGATCACCGAGATTGCCGGACTGATCCTGCTTGGAGTGGCGATCGTCATCGTCTACTTCGCCTGGCGCCGCATCCGGCTGCTGCGTGAGGGTGGCGTGCACGTGGCGCTGCGCAGTCAGTTCGACGATCGCGGTCGTGGCTGGCATCTGGGTGTGGGGCACTACCGGGGCGACTCGTTCGCCTGGTTCCGGGTGCTCTCGCTCGGGTCAGGGCCCAACCAGCTGATCTCCAGAGACGGGCTCGAGATCGACGCGCGCCGCGAGCCGACAGGGCCGGAGACGTACGCGATGCCGGTGGGCGCGACGGTGCTGCGGTGCAGATCCGCTTCCGGTGTGGTCGAGATCGCGATGGGCCCGGACGCGCTGACCGGATTCTTGTCCTGGTTGGAGTCATCGCCTCCGGGCCGTGCCATTCCCTGGGCTTCCTAGCAACGCGAAGGGCGCTTCATCCACGTCAGGTGGAGGAAGCGCCCTTTGTCGTTCGTCAGGCGTTCTCGCCCGGCTGCCACAGCACGTCGCCGTCCGGGTTCGCCACGCGCGCCAGGATGAACAGCAGGTCGCTGAGCCGGTTCAGGTACTTGGCCGTCAGCACGTTGGTGTGCTCGGCGTCGGCCTCGATCAACGACCACGCACGCCGTTCCGCGCGCCGGGCGATCGTGCGGGCCTGGTGCAGCAGGGCCGCGCCGGGGGTGCCGCCGTTCAGGATGAACGAGTCGAGCTTGCCCAGGCGTTCGTTGAACGTGTCGCAGTAGCCCTCCAGGCGGTCCACGTAGGCCTGGGTGATGCGCAGCGGCGGGTACTTCGGGTCCGGCACGATCGGCGTGCACAGGTCCGCTCCGACGTCGAACAGGTCGTTCTGGACCTTGCGCACGACGTCGTGGACGTCTTCCGCGAGCTGGCCCAGAGCCAGGGCCACGCCGAGGGACGCGTTGGTCTCGTCGACGTCCGCGTACGCCTCGATGCGCGGGTCGGTCTTCGGGACGCGCGAGAAATCGCCGAGGCCGGTCGTGCCGTCGTCGCCGACTCGCGTGTAGATCTTGGTGAGATGCACCGCCATGGCTCGCACTTTAAGGGCGTACGTAGGATTGCCGCGTGAGCGAGCATTTCCGGGTACACGGTGGCGCACGTCTGGTCGGCGAGGTTGATGTCGTCGGCGCCAAGAACAGCGTCCTCAAGTTGATGGCGGCGGCTCTGCTCTCCGAGGGCACGACAACCCTCACCAACTGCCCGGACATCCTCGACGTGCCGCTGATGGCGGACGCGTTGCGGAGCCTCGGGTGCGAGGTCGAGCTCGAAGGTGACGTGGCGAGGATCACGACGCCGAAGGAGCTGAGCTACCACGCCGATTCCGAGGCGATGGGCAAGCTCCGGGCGTCCATCTGCGTGCTCGGGCCGCTGGTCGGCCGGTGCAAGCGCGCGGTCGTGGCGTTGCCGGGCGGTGACGCGATCGGTTCGCGGCCGCTGGACATGCACCAGAGCGGGCTCGAGAAGCTCGGCGCCAAGACGTGGATCGAGCACGGCTGCATCGTCGCCGAGGCCGAGGGGCTGCACGGCGCGCAGATCTGGCTCGACTTCCCGAGCATGGGCGCCACCGAGAACATCCTGATGGCGGCCGTGCTGGCCGACGGCACGACGGTCATCGACAACGCCGCGCGCGAGCCGGAGATCATCGACCTCTGCCTGATGCTGACCCAGATGGGCGCACGGATCGAGGGCGCCGGCACGTCCACGCTGACGGTGCACGGCGTGCCCGGCCTCAAGCCGACCGAGCACCGCGTGATCGGTGACCGGATCGTCGGCGCCACCTGGGGATTCGCCGCCGCGATGACGCGCGGCGACGTCCGGGTGCGCGGCGTGAACCCGCACCACCTCGACCTGGTGCTGGAGAAGCTGCGGATGGCGGGCGCCGAGGTGACCGTCTACGAGGGCGGCGAGGACGAGGGCTTCCGCGTCGTCATGGACGGCCGGCCCAAGGCGGTCGACTTCGTGACGCTGCCGTACCCCGGCTTCGCCACGGACAACCAGCCGTTCGCGATCGCGTTGTCCGCGGTTTCCGAGGGCACCTCGATGATCACCGAGAACCTGTTCGAGGCGCGGTTCCGGTTCATCGACGAGATGATCAGGCTCGGGGCGGACGCGCGCACCGACGGTCACCACGCGGTGATCCGCGGCGTCGAGAAGCTGTCGAGCGCGCCGGTCTGGGCGAGCGACATTCGCGCTGGTGCGGGCCTTGTCCTGGCCGGTCTGTGCGCGGACGGGGCCACCGAGGTCTACGAGATCTTCCACATCGAGCGCGGTTACCCTGGGTTCGTGGAAAACCTCCGCAAGCTGGGCGCCGACGTGGAACGCGTCAGCTCCTGAGCACCAGCCGCGCGTTCGCGACGTCCGCCGGGAACACCATCACCCGGTAAGGCGCGTTTCGCGAACGCGTGGCACGCACGCCGTTCCGCTTCAACTTCTGCACCAGGACGTTCGCGGCCTCTTCCGTGGGCACGACGGCCACCTCGCTCAACAACCCGAAGTCCGTGCCGTCCAGATCCGGCACGGGCCGCTTGTCGTTGCCGGCGAAGTACCTCAACGTCAGTGCGAGCAGGCCGAGCACTCCGAACACGACAGCTGTCTGGTAGAAGCCCGTCACCTCTTCATCATGCTCTTGTGGTCACGATTCAGTGAGCAATCGCACGCGCAGCAATGGTTACCGGCCAGTACCCTTCGAGGAATTCAACACAGCGGGGAACGACGATGTGGGAGGTTGCTGCTGTGCCGTACCCAGCTGACCGCGAACGCGACCGTCCCTGGGTGATGCGCACGTACGCGGGTCACTCGTCGGCTGCCGCTTCCAACGCGCTCTACCGCCGGAACCTGTCGAAGGGCCAGACCGGGTTGTCGGTGGCGTTCGACCTGCCGACGCAGACCGGCTACGACCCCGACGACGAGCTCGCGAAGGGCGAGGTCGGCAAGGTCGGTGTGCCGATCAGCCACATCGGCGACATGCGGCAGCTGTTCGACCAGATCCCGCTGAGCAGCGCCAACACGTCGATGACGATCAACGCGACAGCCATGTGGCTGCTCGCCATGTACGTCACCGTGGCCGAGGAGCAGGGCGCGGACCCGTCGGCCCTCGCCGGCACGACGCAGAACGACATCATCAAGGAGTACCTGTCCCGCGGCACCTACGTGTTCCCGCCGGGACCGTCGCTGCGGCTGATCACCGACATGGTCGCGTGGACCGTGTCGAACGTGCCGAAGTGGAACCCGATCAACATCTGCAGCTACCACCTCCAGGAGGTCGGCGCGACGCCGGCGCAGGAGGTCGCGTACGCGATGTGCACGGCGATCGCGGTTCTCGACTCGGTGCGCGACTCGGGTCAGGTGCCGCAGGAGAAGTTCGGTGAGGTCGTCGCCCGCATCTCCTTCTTCGTGAACGCCGGTGTGCGGTTCATCGAGGAAATGTGCAAGATGCGCGCGTTCGCCCAGCTGTGGGACGAGATCACGCTGGAGCGCTACGGCGTCGAGAACCCGAAGCACCGCCGGTTCCGCTACGGCGTGCAGGTCAACTCGCTGGGGCTCACGGAAGCGCAGCCCGAGAACAACGTCCAGCGGATCGTGCTGGAGATGCTCGCGGTGTCGTTGTCCCGCAACGCCCGTGCGCGTGCGATCCAGCTGCCGGCGTGGAACGAGGCACTCGGCCTGCCGCGTCCGTGGGACCAGCAGTGGGCGTTGCGCATGCAGCAGGTCCTGGCTTACGAGACCGATCTGCTCGAGTACGACGACATCTTCGACGGCTCACCGGTGATCGAGGCCAAGGTCAACGAGATCCTCGCCGGTGCGCGGGAGGAGATCGACCGCGTGCAGGCGATGGGCGGTGCCGTCGCGGCCGTCGAGTCCGGCTACATGAAGTCGAACCTGGTGTCGTCACTGGCGGACCGCCGTCGCCGTGTCGAGGCGGGCGAGGACGTCGTGGTGGGCGTCAACAAGTTCGACACCACGGAGCCGTCGCCGTTGCAGGCCGAGGGTGCGAACGCGATCGAGACCATCGACCCGATCGTCGAGATGCACGCCGTTGAGGCGATCCAGCAGTGGCGCGCCAACCGCGACAACGCTGCTGTTGCTGCTTCTTTGGACGCGTTGCGTGAGGCTGCGAAGACCGACCAGAACCTGGTTGAGGTGACACTGGCGTGTGCGCGCGCCGGCGTGACGACCGGTGAGTGGTCGCAGGCGTTGCGTGAGACGTTCGGCGAATACCGCGCGCCCACGGGCGTTTCCGGTGCTTCGGCGTCGGGAGAGGCCGGCTCGGAGATCGCGCGCGTGCGCGACCGGGTGCGCACGACCGGTGAGGAGATCGGCGAGCGGCTGCGCATGCTGGTTGGCAAGCCGGGCCTGGACGGGCACTCCAACGGCGCCGAACAGGTCGCCGTGCGGGCCCGCGACGTCGGTTTCGAGGTCGTCTACCAGGGCATTCGCCTCACGCCGTCGCAGATCGTGGCCGCGGCCGTGCAGGAGGACGTGCACGTCGTCGGCCTCTCGATCCTGTCCGGCTCTCACCTCGAGGTCGTGCCCGCGGTGGTCGACGGACTGCGCGCGGCCGGTGCCGGGGACATCCCTGTGATCGTCGGCGGCATCATCCCGCCGGACGACGCCGCGAAGCTGCGCGATCGGGGTGTGGCACGGGTGTTCACGCCGAAGGACTACGAGCTGACCGAGATCATGGACGAGATCGTCACCGTGATCCGTGAGGTGCATTCGCTGTAGCAGGGCCTTAGTGTCACTGAGATGGTCGACGTTGCGCGTGAGGGTTCGGTAGTCCGGATCACGATGAACCGTGCGGCGAAGCGCAACGCGCTGTCCGCCGAGCACCTGAGCGAGTTGCTGGACGCGTTCCGCGAGGTGCGCACGTCGGATGCGGCGGGCATCGTGCTGGCCGCGGAAGGGCCGGTCTTCTCGGCCGGGCACGACTTCGCGGACGTGCACGCCCGCGACGAGGAGGGTGTGCGGCTGCTGCTGGAGCTGTGCACCGTGCTGATGAAGACCATCCAGTCCGCACCGCAGGTGGTGATCGCGCGCGTGCAGGGGCTGGCGACGGCCGCCGGGTGCCAGCTGGTGGCGTCGTGCGACCTCGCGGTCGCGGCGGACACGGCCGGGTTCTCCTTGCCGGGTGGCAAGGCCGGGTGGTTCTGCCACACGCCCGCCGTGCCGGTGGCGCGGTCGATCGGGCGCAAGCGGTTGATGGAACTGGTGCTCACCGGTGACGTGATCGACGCGGCGACGGCGGTGGAGTGGGGGCTGATCAACCGCGCGGTGCCTGCCGGCGAACTGGACGCGGCGACGGACGAGTTGCTGGCGCGGGCGACACGGGGCAGCCGGGCGTCGAAGGCCATCGGCAAGCGCACGATCTACGCGCAGCTGGACCGGCCGGAGATCGACGGGTACGAGATCGCGCTGTCCGTCATGGCCGAGACGTCGCAGTCCCCGTCAGCCAAAGAGGGACGGGCGTCGTTCCTGGAGAAGCGGCAGCCCGTGTGGCCCGACTAGTCGCGAGGAGCTTCAACGCGTCCGCGTTCGGGCCGGCCTCCGCCTGGTAGATCACCAGGTACTGGCCGGGGGCCTCGCGCACGTCGAGCGCGTGGTAGTTCAGCTTGAGCGGGCCGACCGCGGGATGCACGAACTCCTTGGCGTCCTGGGTCTTCCCACGCACCTCGTGCTGTTCCCACAGCTCTCTGAACACCGGGCTCTCGTTGAGCGCTTCGACCATCTGCTTGAGGCGCTGGGACTTCGGGTCCGCGGTCTGCCTCAGGTGCGCGACGGTGCTTTGCGCGACCCAGTTCCAGCGCGGGTAGAAACTCGCGGCGGCGGGGTCGAGGAACGTCATCCTGGCGGCGTTGTCGGCCGGGGTGAACGGCTCGTACAGGGCTTCGGCCAGCGCGTTCGTGGCGAGGATGTCGAGCAGCGAGTTCATCACGAACGCCGGCATGTCGTGCAGGCCGCTGATGAGCTGCCGCAGTTCCGGGCTCACCACGTCCGGCGCGTGACCTTCGTCGGCGACGACTCCGGCCAAGCGGTGCAGATGGGCGCGTGCGTCGGTGTCGAGCCGGAGCGCGCGGCTCAGCGCGTCCAGGACCTGGGCCGACGGGTTGGTCTCACGGCCCTGTTCGAGACGGGCGTAGTAGTCCGCGCTGACGCCTGCCAGCACAGCGACTTCTTCCCTGCGCAGGCCTTTGACCTTGCGCTGGGTGTGGCTGGGCAGGCCCGCGTCCTGAGGATTGACGCGGGCGCGGTGGGCTTTCAGGAACTCGCCGAGCACGTTGTCGAGGTTATTCGGTCGGTCCGTGCTTTGCCTGGGTGTGCCACACCTGGGGAGAAGGTGTCCTGGTTGGCGCTCTTCTGGCTGGCCATCGTGGTGGACATGAGCAAAGTCGTGGTGATCAGTGGAGCTTCCAGCGGTATCGGCGAGGCGACCGCCCGCGTCCTGGCCAAGGCCGGGCACCAGGTGTTCCTGGGAGCACGGCGGGAGGACCGGCTGGCCGCGCTGGCCGACGAGATCGGCGGCGCCCACGCGCCGCTGGACGTGACCTCCCGTGAGTCGTTCCAGTCCTTTGTGGACGCGGCCGTGGCACGGTACGGCCGCGTCGACGTGCTGGTGAACAACGCGGGCGTGATGCCGTTGTCCCTCATGGACTCGCTGAAGGTCGACGAGTGGGACCGCATGGTGGACGTGAACATCAAGGGCGTGCTGAACGGCATCGCCGCCGTGCTGCCGCGTTTCACGGGCGGCGGGCACGTCGTGAACGTCGCCTCGATCGGCGCGCACATGGTGATGCCGACCGCCGCCGTGTACTGCGCGACGAAGTACGCGGTGTGGGCGCTGTCCGAGGGCCTGCGCCAGGAGCGCGACGACCTGCGCGTCACCGTGATCTCGCCCGGCGTCACGGAGTCCGAGCTGGCGGACACCATCACCGAGGACTTCGCGGCGTCGATGATGGAGGACTTCCGCAAGCTCGCGCTGCCCGCGTCCGCCATCGGTGACGCCATCGCCTACGCGATCTCGCAGCCGGCGGAGGTCGACGTGAACGAGATCGTGGTGCGGCCGGTGTCCCAGCGCTAGGCGCCGGTCGTCGAGCCGGGCCTGAGGATCATCAGCACCGTCACCGCGGCCCACAAGAGGTTGAAGACACCGGTGTACATGGCGAGGTGCTTGATGTCCTTGGTTTTGATGGCCTTCTCCTGACCGGGAAGGATCTTGAGGGCCAGCACGAACGCGGCGGCGGTGGTGAGCGCGATCGACACGATCACCCACGGGTGGCCGGTCACGCCCATCACGCCGGCCGTCGCGAACCCGAAGACCGGCACCGAGATGCCGATCAGGGCGTAGACGCGGCAGATCCGGTGCAGCAGCTCGGGATTGCCGCTGGTCGTGACGGCTTTCGGGAACATGCTGGCGGCGACCGTCACCGGGCCGATCGCGATGATCGCGGCCAGGACGTGCAGCGAGAGGAACAGCTTGCTCACGCGGCCCTCCACACGGTGCCGCGGCGCTCGTGTGAGAACAGGTTCTCCACTTCGAGTGCCTGCTGGGCGCCGATCTCGCGTTCGACCAGGTAGAGGCCCAGATCGACACCCGAGGTGACGCCGGCGGCGGTGACCAGGTCGCCGTCGTCGACGATGCGGGCGCGGACGGCGTGCACGCCCATGGATTCCAGTGCGTGCAGGCCGAGGTGGTTGGTGGTGGCGTTGCGGCCCTTGATCAGACCGGCCATGGCCAGCACCAGCGATCCGCCGCACACGGTCGCGATGAGCGCGTTGGTCTCCTTCAACGCGGGACCGACGGTGGCGGCGGCCGCGTTGAGCAGGGCCAGCGTCGTGGTCTCGTCGAGCGCCGCTGCTCCGGGGACCACGACGAGGCCGGCCTCGTTCGGGGTCAGCCGGCCGGTGGCGGTGAGGGACAACAGGTTCAGGCCCGCGGGGACCTCGCGGGCTCCCTCCACCGTCACCAGTTCGGCCCGGATGCCGCCCGCGGCCAGCGTTTCGTAGGGGCCGATCACGTCCAACGGGTCGAAGCCGTCGAACAACACCACTTGAGCTCTCACTGCGCTGACTCCTTCGTCGGTGATCACGACGGTAGGAGGGTTCCGGCGGGTGTAGAACTGGCTGGAATGCCATGTTCCAACGGATTCTCGCCAGCTATGGTGGTTGACGTGCACGAGGTTGCCGTAGTAGCGATGGACAGCGTGGTCCCGTTCGACTTCGCCGTGGCGGTCGACGGGTTCAACTGGACCGGGCGGTACCGGGTCCGGGTCTGCGGTCCGAAGAGGACGGTCAAGGCCGAGCTGTTCGAACTGAAAGTGCCGCACGGCTTGGAGTTGTTGTCCGAAGTGGACACGATTGTGCTGCCCGGCCACGAACCGGACCTGGTCGTCCCGAAGCAGGTGATCGAGGCGCTGCGGCAGGCCGCGGCGAGGGGCACGCGAATCGCGTCGATCTGCTCGGGCGCCTTCGTGTTCGCGGCGACCGGGTTGCTGGACGGGCTCAGGGTCACCACGCACTGGCTGGCGGCGGAGGAACTGGCCGCGAGGTTCCCGGCGGTCGAGGTCGACCCGGACGTGCTTTACGTGGACAACGGGCAGTTCCTCACGTCCGCGGGTGCCGCGGCGGGCCTTGACCTGTGCCTGCACATGATCCGGCGTGACCACGGGTCGGCGGTGGCGGCCGATGCGGCGCGGTTGGCCGTGATGCCGCTCGAGAGAGAAGGCGGGCAGGCGCAGTTCATCGTGACGCCGCCGGTGGCGCCTCAGGGTGCCGAGCTCGAACCCGTGCTGCGGTGGATGGAGGTCAACACCGCCTGCGATCTCACGTTGGAGGATTTGGCGCGGCAGGCGGGAATGAGCACGCGGACGTTGAACCGCCGGTTCCGCGAGCAGACCGGGACGACGCCGTTGCAGTGGCTGCACCGGGCGCGCGTGCGCCAGGCGCAGCACCTGCTGGAGACGACGAAGGACTCGGTCGAGCTGATCGCGAGCAGGGTCGGGTTCGGCTCGGCCACGGCGTTCCGCGACAGGTTCAAGCGGATCGCCGGGACCTCACCGAACGCCTACCGGGCGGCTTTTCAGGGTTGAGAATGTTCGTGCAGCAGCAGAAGCGTGTAGGCGGCGATCGACTGGGCGTCGGTGATCTCGCCCTTCGCGATCATCGCCTCGAACTCCGCGCGCGGGAACCACGCCGAGCGCATGTCCTGCTCCTCCAGCTCCCGCTCGTGAAAGCCTTCGGTGAGCTGGGTGGCGAGGAACACGCGACCGCGCTGCGACGTCATGCCCGGCGCGACGTCGAGCAGACCGAGCTCGATCATCTTGCCGGCGCGCAACCCCGTCTCCTCGCGCAGCTCGCGGCCGGCCAGCTCCAGCGGATCGGAGTCGGCGCGGTCGGGCGCGGTGCCCTGGGGGAACTCCCAGCGGCGCAGCCCGAGCGGGTAGCGGAACTGCTCGACGAGACGAATGCGCTCGCCGTCGAGCGGGATGACCAGTGCGTAGTCGGGCTTGTCCACCACGCCGTAGATGCCGTCAGTACCGTCCGCGCGGCGGATCGGATCTTCGCGAACGGTCATCCACGGGTTTGCGTACACCTGACGGGTGCCGAGGCTTTCCACGCCACGGACCGTACCTAACGTCCTGATTCTGGACACACCCCGTAGCCTGTCGCGGTGCGTCTCGTCATCGCTCGCTGCCAGGTCGACTACGTAGGCCGACTCACCGCCCATCTGCCCATGGCTCAGCGCCTGCTGCTGATCAAGGCCGACGGCTCGGTGTCGATCCACTCCGACGACCGCGCCTACAAGCCGTTGAACTGGATGAGCCCGCCCTGCTGGCTGATCGAGGACCCGGACATCTGGACCGTGCAGAACAAGGCGGGGGAGAAGCTGATCATCACCCTCGAAGAGATCATGCACGACTCCAAGCACGAGCTCGGCCCGGAGCCCGGCCTGCAGAAGGACGGCGTGGAAGCCGACCTGCAGAAGCTGCTCGCCGAGCACGTCACCACCCTGGGCGACGGCTGGTCCCTGGTGCGCCGCGAGTTCCCGACCCCGATCGGCCCGGTCGACCTGATGTGCCGGGACTCCTCCGGCAAGTCGGTCGCCGTGGAGATCAAGCGGCGCGGCGAGATCGACGGCGTCGAGCAGCTGACCCGGTACCTGGAGCTGCTCAACCGCGACCCGCTGCTGGCGCCGGTGCAGGGCGTGTTCGCGGCGCAGCAGATCAAGCCGCAGGCTCGGGTGCTGGCAGAGGACCGCGGGATCCGGTGCGTGGTGCTGGACTACGACGCGTTGCGCGGGATCGAGCCGGACGAGTTCCGCCTGTTCTGATCAACCGCTGCCGAACATGCCGATGGCCTGGATCGCCGCTGTGAGCGAGTGATCCGGGCCTGAAGTTTCGTGCGCGAGTTTGACCGCCCGCATCGGTTTGCCCGCGACTACCAGATCCATGAGTTCCGCGAGCGTTTCGTCGGACAGCGACTCCAACAACGCGAGTGCCGCCGTGTCGTGCGCTTCGGCGCGCGAGTCGAACCCGGTCATGCCGCGAGTCTCGGTGAACGAACCTCCGTCCGCACCACGTTTTCGCACGCCGCGGACTTCAGTGAGCGCCCCAGATCGGGTCGTGGTTTCGTGATCATGCACACGGGGTAAGAAGTCGCGCACCTGGAGTACTGTCCTCTCCTGGTCGATGATGTTCGACTTTGTTGAAAGTCTTGGAGGTGGGCGGTGTCGGTGTTGGCCGAGGCGGACCTGCGGCTGGACGCGGGACCGATCGACTACGCGTTGCTCGTCATCTACTTCGTGGTGGTGCTCGGCATCGGCGTGATGGCGCGACGATCCGTCTCCTCCAGCCTCGACTTCCTGCTGTCCGGGCGGTCGTTGCCGGCGTGGGTCACCGGGCTCGCGTTCATCTCGGCGAACCTCGGCGCGCTCGAGCTGATGGGCATGACGGCCAACGGCGCGCAGTACGGCATGGCGACCGTGCACTACTACTGGATCGGCGCCATCCCCGCGATGGTGTTCCTCGGTCTGGTGATGATGCCGTTCTACTACGGCTCGAAAGTGCGCAGCGTTCCCGAGTTCATGCGCCGCCGGTTCGGCAAACCCGCCCACCTGGTCAACGCCATCAGCTTCGCCGTCGCGCAGATCCTGATCGCGGGCATCAACCTGTTCGCGCTCGCGGTGATCATCGACGCGCTGCTCGGGTGGCCGTTGCCGGTGTCCATCTGCGTCGCGGCGCTGGTGGTGCTCGCGTACACGACGCTCGGCGGCCTGAGTGCCGCCATCTACAACGAGGTGCTGCAGTTCTTCGTCATCGTGGCCGCGCTGGCGCCGTTGACGATCGTCGGTCTGATCAAGGTCGGCGGCTGGCAGGGGCTCGTCGAGAAGGTGACGGACCAGGAGCAACTGAGTGCCTGGCCCGCGACGGAACTCACCGGGATCAACAGCCCGGTGTGGAGTGTCATCGGATTGGTGTTCGGTCTGGGCTTCGTGTTGTCGTTCGGTTACTGGACGACGAACTTCGCCGAGGTGCAGCGCGCGATGAGCGCCAAGTCGATGTCGGCGGCCAAGCGCACGCCGATCATCGGTGCGTACCCGAAGGCGCTCATCCCGGCGATCATCATCATCCCCGGCATCATCGCCGCGGTGATCGTGCCGGAGATGGCGCAGCTCAAAGCCGGTGACACGAGCGGTGGCGTGGCCTACAACGACGTGCTCCCGCTGCTCATGCGCGACCTGTTGCCCAACGGCATTCTCGGCATCGCGATCACGGGTCTGCTGGCGAGCTTCATGGCCGGTGTCGCGGCGAACGTCAGCTCGTTCAACACCGTCTTCACGTACGACCTGTGGCAGGACTACATCAAGAAGGACCGGCCGGACGAGTACTACCTGCGCATCGGGCGTCTCGCCACGGTCGGCGCGTGTGTGCTCGCGATCGGCACGGCGTTCATCGCGGCGGCGCTCGGCGGGTCCAACATCATGGACTACATCCAGGCGCTGTTCTCGTTCTTCAACGCACCGCTGTTCGCGACGTTCATCGTCGGCATGTTCTGGAAGCGGATGACGCCGACCGCCGGTTGGGTCGGTCTGCTCGCGGGCACGTTCACCGCGATGTTCATCTACGCGATCTCGGAGCCGTCGTTCGGCATCGAGCTGCTGGAGCTGCCGGGTCAGGGCGCGAGTTTCCTCGGCGCGGGCCTCGCGTTCGTGGTCGACGTCGTCGTGAGCGTCGGGGTCAGCCTGGTCACGCGGCCGAAGCCGGACAGCGAACTGGTCGGGCTGGTCTACAGCCTGACGCCCAAGAAGGACAGGTCGCACTCCACCACCGGTGAGGACGCCGGCTGGTACCGCTCGCCCGCCCTGCTCGGCGGCGGAGTGCTGGCGCTGACGACCGTTCTCTACTTCTTGTTCGGCTGAGGGAGGCCGCTGTGAGGTTGTTCGACCTGCGATTGATCATCGCTTTCCTCTTCGGCCTGTACGGCGTCGTACTGGTCGTCATCGGGTTCGGGTTCACGTCCGACGACGACCTGAAGAAGGCCGAAGGGGTCAACATCAACCTGTGGGCCGGCATCGCCATGGTGGTGCTGGCGGCGTTGTTCGCCGCGTGGGCGATGCTGCGCCCTCAGTTCGCGGACACGGACAAGCAGCCGCTCAAGGAGCTATGACTGGGGACGACCAGGGTAAACAGGGTTGAAGGCCTCGATCGTCCACGCGTCGAGCCAGTTGAATGCGCGGCGAATTCGGTTTCGCACGTCTCTCCTTCTGTCGGGGTCTTCACCCAGTACAGCGCGTTGATCTTCTGAATCGTTCCCGTAGCGCTGGGTGACATGTGCCACGGGGTAACTCGGGGTACCGCCCACGAGCGCACGCAAAGGTCGCTACCGTGCACGTCGTGCCTCGTTTTCGTGCCGCCGCCGTGGTCGCCGCCGCTGCGTTGCTGATGGCCGGTTGCGCCACCGGTCCTGGTCTGGCGAAGACCAACTCGCCGCGCCGCACCGTGCAGGCGGGCGCCGACGCGACCTCGACCGACCCGTCGACCAAGTCGTCCGCACAGCCGAACAAACCGGTCGAGCCGGCGTTCGCCGCGGAACGGCTGCGGCTGGTCAACCCGTGCGCGTTGATCGAGAAGGACGTGCTGCAGACGGTCGGCACGCCGTCGAAGTACTCCAGCAGCAGCTACACGCGCTGCACGAACTACATGAAGGACAAGGCCGGCAAGACGCTCAACATCACGATGGACATCGGCTACTCCGTGACGTCCACCGAGCTGAAGAACGCGACCAAGCAGCTCGCGGGGCTGAAGAGCAGCGAGCAGAAGCTGACGACCTCGTGCGCGATCGCGGCGGTGACGCAGGAGAACCCGGCGCAGGCGGCCCGGATCTCGGTGGGCACCGGCAGTGACGGCGGCGACGCGTGCGAGCCGGCGCGCAAGGTGCTCGAAGGTGCGGTGCGCAAGCTCCGGGGCAACCCGCAGAAGTACAACCCGCCGAAGGGTTCGCCGGTCGAGGTCGACCCGTGCACGATCGTCGAGAAGTCGACCCTCGCGCCGGTGCTCGGTGCCTCGCCGCGGCAGCTCGCCTTCGGCCTGCACCAGTGCTCGTGGTCGGGACAGGGCGCGGAGATGCAGATCGAGTTCAAGACGGCCCGCATCCCGAAGGACGGCAAGTTCGACTCCAAGTCCGTCGAGGTGGATCTCGGCAACGGGGTCAAGGGCTACCAGGCGCTCAAGGACGGACCGTTCCCGACCTGCGAGCTGGTCGTCGTCCGCACGAAGGACGCGAGCGACGCCGGTGAGATCGTGGAGTTCCAGCTGGGAGCTTCGAAGGACAAGGAGCTGGACCGCTGTGCCGCGGTCCAGACGTTCGGCAAGGCAGTGCTGCCCAGCCTCCCCGCCGCGTGACGGTGACCTGGCCCGGGGATGTGACGGGGCCAGGCGGGGGCTGAAAGTTGTGTGAGTACGCGTTAGTGTCGAGGTTACTGGCGAGTACCTGGAGGGCCCTCATGACGCAGACCGCTTCCGACAGCGCGCTGTCGGCCGATGGCGAGCAGCGGCGGTTCGCATCACTGGACCCGCGTACGGGCGAGGTCGTCGCGCATCACCCGATCCACACGGCGGCCGAGGTCGATGACGCGGTGTCCTCGGCGCGGGACGCCGCGGCGTGGTGGGCGGGCCTCGGTTTCGAAGGACGCAAGACCAAGCTCGACGCGTGGCGCAGGGTCCTGTCGCAGCGCTCGGACGAGTTCATCACGTTGATCAGCGCGGAGACCGGCAAGCCCGCCGACGACTCCCGCGTGGAGATCGCGCTCGTCATGGACCACCTGCACTGGGCCGCACGGCAGGCCGGGCGCGTGCTGGGCAAGCGACGGGTGTCCTCGGGCATGCTGATGGTCAACCACGGCGCGACGCTCGAGTACCGGCCGTTGGGCGTCATCGGCGTCATCGGGCCGTGGAACTACCCGGCGCACACGCCGATGGGGTCGATCTCCTACGCGCTGGCCGCCGGCAACGCCGTGGTGTTCAAGCCGTCGGAGTTCACTCCGGGTGTGGGCACGTTCCTCGCGTCCACGTTCGCCGAGGCGGTACCGGAGTACCCGGTGTTCCAGGTGGTCACCGGCTTCGGCGAGACGGGCGCCGCGTTGTGCGCCTCGGGCGTCGACAAGATCGCGTTCACGGGCTCCACGCGGACCGGCAAGAAGGTCATGGCCGCGTGTGCGACGACGCTGACGCCGGTGCTGGTCGAGTGCGGCGGCAAGGACGCGTTGATCGTCGACTCGGACGCCGACCTGACCGCCGCCGCCGAGGCTGCGATCTGGGGTGCGGTGTCGAACGCCGGCCAGACGTGCGCGGGCGTGGAGCGGATCTACGTGGCTGAGGACGTCGCCGACGAGTTCGTCGAGATAGTGGTGAAGCGGGCGAAGAAGCTCAAGCCGGGCGGCGAGCCGAACGCGAACCTCGGGCCGATCACGATGCCGGCGCAGGTGGAGATCATCCGCGAGCACGTGCAGGACGCGCTGGACCGCGGTGGCAAGGCGCTGGTGGGCGGGCCGGACTCGATCAGGCCGCCGTACGTCGAGCCGGTCGTGCTGACGGACGTGCCGGAGGACTCGCTGGCCGTCACCGAGGAGACCTTCGGGCCGACCGTGGTGATCAAGCGCGTGCCGAACGCGCTGGAGGGCGTGCGGCTGGCGAACCAGTCGAAGTACGGGCTGGGCGCCGCCGTGTTCTCGAAGTCGCGCGGCGAGGAACTGGCGGCGGAGCTGCGGGTCGGCATGGTGTCGATCAACTCGGTGCTCACCTACGCGGCGATTCCGGGGCTGCCGTTCGGTGGCGTCGGTGACTCCGGTTTCGGGCGCATCCACGGTGACGACGGGCTGCGCGAGTTCGCTTACGCCAAGGCCGTGACGAAGCTGAAGTTCGCGTCGCTGATCAACATGGCGACGTTCGACCGGTCCTCCATGGCGGGCAAGCAGATGCTGCGGCTCGCGCGGATGCTCTTCGGACGCTGAGCACCCGCGCGGCCGGGAGCCTTACACGCCGAGCTGCTTCTTCATGTCGTCCAGGACCACGTTCGCGGCGAGCACGCCGAGGCCGAGGAAGTAGGTCTCGTCGAGCACCGGCTTGGCCTTGCCGGTCTTGACGGCGTTCAGGCCGGTCCACAGCGGACCGCCGACCACCGAGGCCGTCGCGGTCTTGGCCGGGTCGCCGTAGGTGGAGTAGAGGATGAAGTCGCCGTCGGCCTTGCCGATCTGCTCCGCGCTCACCTCGGCGGCCAGGTCGTCCACCTGGGACGGCGTCGGCTGCCCGATCTTGGCGTCGATCAGGATCGTGCCGATGAAGGACTTCTTGGCGTACAGGCGGATGCGGCCCGGCATGAAGCGCAGTGCCGTCACCGTCGGGCGCACGCCGAGCTTCTTCTCGATGGCGTCACCCGTCTCGGTGGCCTTCTTCGTGTAGTCCTCGAGCATCTTCGCGGCGTCGGCCTGGCGGTCGAGCGCGGCGGCGTTGAGGAGGAAGTTCTCCTTCCACACGTAGCCGGGGCGCACCGAGAAGACGGTGGGGGCGATCGCCGAGAGCTTCGGGTAGAGGGCTTCCGCGCGCAGCTGTGAACCCAGGATCAGGTCCGGGTTCAGCTTGGTGATCGCTTCGAGGTTGAGGTTGTTGGTCGTGCCGACGTTCTCCGGCGTGCCGCCCTTGTCGCCGATGTAGCTGGGCATCGTCGGCGAACCGTCGGTGTACGCGATGCCGACGGGCTTGATGCCGAGCGCGACGACGTTGTCGAGTTCGCCGGTGTCGAGCACGATCACCCGTTCGGGTTTCTTCTCGAGCTTGGTCTCACCCATCGCGTGCTTGACGGTGCGGGGGTACTCGCCGGGCTTCGAGGTCGTGCCGAACCCGTTGCTCAGCTCGTAGGCCTTGCCGAAGTCCTCGCCACCCTGGGCGACGGTCGGTTTGTCCGGCGCACTGGAGCAGGCGGCCAGGGTCAGGGCGACTGCGACGAGCAGCGCTGCTCTCTTCGACACGACGTTGTTCCTCCACTACGGAACGTGATGTTGACCAGCGGTTGTTAGGGCGGCCTAACGGTACCGGGGTCGTTTGCCCGTTCCGAGTGTCAGACCCCCGGAGTAAGAAGGAACACGGTCACCGCCGATCGGGAGGGCAGTTCGATGAAGAAGATCATCAACGATCCGGAAACCGTGGTGCAGGACGCGCTGCGGGGCATGCAGGCTGCCCATGCCGATCTGCTGACCGTGCATCACGACCCAGCGGTCGTCGTGCGCGCGGACGCCCCGGTGCAGGGCAAGGTCGCGATCATCTCTGGTGGCGGGTCCGGCCACGAACCGTTGCACGGTGGGTTCGTCGGGCGCGGCATGCTCGACGCGGCCTGCCCCGGCCCGGTCTTCACCTCACCGACGTCGGACCAGGTCGTCGACGCGGTCGCACGGACGGACGGCGGCGCGGGCGCGTTGCTGATCGTGAAGAACTACACCGGCGACGTGCTGAACTTCGAGATGGCCGCGGAGCTCGCGGAGTCCGAGGTGCGCAGCGTCGTGATCGACGACGACGTGGCGGTGAAGGACTCGCTGTACACGGCGGGCCGGCGCGGCGTCGGCGGCACGGTGCTGCTGGAGAAGATCGTGGGCGCGGCGGCGGAGCGCGGCGACGATCTCGCGTCCTGTGAGGCGCTGTCCCAGCGGGTCATCTCGTCGGTGCGGTCGATGGGGCTCGCCCTGACCTCGTGCACGGTGCCGCACGTGGGTTCGCCGTCGTTCGAGCTGGCCGATGACGAGATGGAGATCGGCATCGGCATCCACGGCGAGCCTGGCCGCCACCGGGTGCCGGTCAGTTCGGCGTCCGAGATAGTGTCGGCGTTGCTCGAGCCGATCCTGGAGGACCTGCCGTTCGCTTCGGGCGACCGGGTGCTGCTGTTCACGAACTCGATGGGCGGAACTCCGTTGTTGGAGCTCTACTTGGCGCACGGCATCGCGGAACAGCTGCTGGCTGATCGGGGGATCACGGTGGAACGCAGGCTCGTCGGCCCGTACATCACCAGTCTGGAAATGCAGGGCATGAGTCTCACGCTGCTGCGGCTCGACGACGAGATGATCTCCCTGTGGGACGCGCCGGTGCACACGGCCGCACTCCGGTGGGGAGTCTGAGGTGGGGTGCACGGCATCCGACGTCGTCGCGGCCCTGCGGGCGGCCGCTCTTGTGGTGCAGGAGCACCGCGACGAACTGGTGCGCCTCGACCAGGCGATCGGCGACGCCGACCACGGCGAGAACATGCGGCGAGGCTTCACCGCCGTGCTGTCCCGGCTGGACACCGAGGAGCCGGCCACTCCGGGCAAAGTGCTCAAGCTGGTGGCCACAACCCTGATCTCAACAGTGGGCGGCGCCGCGGGTCCGTTGTACGGCACGGCCTTCCTGCGCGCGTCGGCCGCGGTGGGTGACCTGGAGGAGCTGGACTGCGACGCGGTGGCACGCGCTCTGCAGGCCGCCCTGGACGGCGTGGTGGCCCGCGGCAAGGCCGTGGTGGGCGACAAGACGATGGTCGACGCCCTGACCCCCGCCGTGGCCGCCGCCGCCTCCGTGAACGGCTCGGTGGCCGCAGTCCTGTCGGCAGCGGCCGACGCAGCCGAGGAAGGCGCCGAGTCGACAGTGCCGATGGTCGCGCGCAAGGGCCGCGCGTCATACCTGGGTGAGCGCAGCGCAGGCCACCTGGACCCAGGATCACGCTCGACCGCCTTGCTGTTGCGCGCCTTCGCAGACGCGGCGGCCAAGGCATGACCGCGGCATCGGACCCCGGCCGCGTAGGGCTGGTAGTCGTCTCCCACAGCGACATGCTGGCGAACGGCCTGGCCGAACTCGCCGCCCAAATGGCGCCCGACGTCTCCGTGCTACCCGTCGGCGGCACGGACGAGGGCACCCTCGGCACCGACTACGCCTCCGTGGTCGAAGCCCTGGCGGACGCCGACTCCGGCGCGGGCGTCGTGGTCCTCTACGACCTGGGCAGCGCCAAGATGACCGCCGAGATGGCCGTGGAGTCCGCAGACGATCCGTCCCGCTACGCCGTTGTCGACGCTCCGCTGGTGGAAGGCGCGGTAGCTGCCGCCGTCGCCGCACAAGGAGGTGCCTCGCTGGCCGACGTCGCGGCCGCCGCCGAGGGCGCCTCAGGCGAGGCTCCGGTGGCCGCACCGACCCGGCCCGCCCTGCACCTCGTGCCGGATGCGGTGTCCGCGGAAGTGATGCTGACCAACGAGGTAGGGCTGCACGCGCGCCCGGCTGCGTTGCTGGCGCGGACGGTGGCTGAGCTCGATGCCGATGTCGTTGTGCGGTACGGCGACGAGGAAGCCAACGCGGCGAGCGTGCTGGCGTTGATGGGGCTCAGCGCGCCCGGCGGGAAGTCGATCACCGTGGTGGCTACGGGGAAGGACGCCGAGGAGGCGGTGCGGCGGATCGAGGAGCTGGCGGAGAGGGGGTTCGACGACTAGACGCCCCGGTGCCGCGCTGCGGCGCGGGAAAGGCGATGGGGCTGCGACGCGATGTGGGGTTGTCCGGCCAACCAGCGTCAAGCGCAGCCGATGGCGGGGCCTGGCACGGCTGCGACGGCCCGGCGATGCAGGCTGGGGCCTGCGCCGCGTCCGTGACCAGGCCGAGCGCATCCCGCGCGGTCCTGGCGGGCTTGTGACCGGGCCGGAGCACGATCGTGTCGCCGACCCGACTCGCCCATGATTGAGCCGCGCCATCGTGCAGCGTGCCCGTGGCCGGGCGCTGATCCGTGCCGTGGTCGTGCGTTGCCCGGTGGCGGCTTCGCGCCTCTGTCGCTGAGTCGGTTCGAGTCGTGCAGGGCGCCGCTGTCGCCGAGCCGGCTCAAGCCGTGCCGCACCCCGCGCACCCGTGACCGAACCGACTCGTGCCTTGGTGCTCCCGCGCACTCGTCACCGAGCCGGCTCAAGCCGTGCTGCTCGCGGCCGAGACCCGCTCCCACCCCAGATGGCGCAACTTCGCGTTGCCCCACATGGGTTCATCAGGCACAACGCCGGGTCTAGGCGTTTGCTAGACCGATAACTGTTTCGATCCTGATGGCGAAGCTCACGGCGCCCGTCCCGCCGGGGAGTGGCATAGTCGCCCGCAAGTTACTCCTTGGTAGCCCACGCTTTACCCCGCATGGGAGGTCTGCAGTGGCGCGCGAAATCAACACCGTCGGAGTCGTCGGCTTCGGAACCATGGGCGCGGGCATCGTGGAGGTACTCGCGCGCACCGGGCTCTCGGTGAAGGTGGTGGAAGTCGACGCGGCCGGGGTCGAGCGCGGTCTCGGGCACCTCGAGCACTCCACGAAGCGGGCCGTCCGGCGGGAGAAGTTGACCGAGGAAGAGAACACGGCGCTGCACGGCAGGGTTGAAACGAGCCTTGAGCTGCAGAGCCTTGCCGGGTGCGATCTGGTCGTCGAGGCGGTGCCGGAGAGTCTTGAGCTGAAGGTGCGGATCCTCAAGGAGCTGGACCAGATCCTCGAGCCCGAGGCGATCATCGCGTCCAACACGTCGTCGCTGTCGATCACCGAGATCGGTGTGGTCACCAAGCGGCCCGGCAAGGTCGTCGGCCTGCACTTCTTCAACCCCACGCAGGTGTTGAAGCTGGTCGAGGTCGTGCGCACGGTCGTCACGGAGCCGGACGTGATCACCGACGTGGTGGCGTTCGTCGAGCGGCTGGGTAAGTCGCCGGTCGTGATCGGTGACCGGGCGGGCTTCATCGCGAACGCGCTGTTGTTCCCGTACCTCAACCACGCGGTCAAGATGCTGGAGTCGCGGTACGCGACGCGTGAGGACCTGGACGCTGCCATGCGGTACGGCTGCGGTTATCCGATGGGGCCGTTGGCGCTGTTGGATCTCATAGGTCTCGACACCGCGTACGAGATCCTCGACACGATGTACCACCAGTCGCGCAACCGGCTGCACGCCCCGGCGCCGCTGCTCAAGCAGATGATCACGGCGAACCTGCTGGGACGGAAGACCGGGCGCGGCTTCTACACCTACGACGCGCCGGACTCGCCGGTCATCGTCGAGGACGCGCAGACACCGTCCGAAGTGGACACCAACACGCAGACCCGGGAAGTCCAGCGGGTCGGCGTCATCGGCACCGGCACCATGGCGACCGGCATCGCGGAGGTCTTCGCGAAGCGCGGGTACGACGTGGTGTTGCGCGCCCGCAGCCTGGAGAAGGCCGAGACGGCGATCGGCGCGGTGCGCAAGTCGCTGGACCGGGCGGTCGCCAAGGGCAGGCTCGCGGAGGCCGACAGGGACGCGACGCTGCAGCGGATCACGCCGGCCGTCGAGTTCGTCGAGCTCGCGGACTGCGATCTGGTCGTCGAGGCGGTGGCCGAGGAGATCGGGATCAAGAAGGAGGTCTTCGCGGCGCTCGACGAGGTGTGCAAGCCCGGCGCCGTGCTCGCGACGACCACGTCCTCGCTGCCCGTCATCGAGGTCGCGGCGGCCACGAGCAGGCCCGCTGACGTCGTCGGCCTGCACTTCTTCAACCCCGCGCAGGTCATGAAGCTGGTCGAGATCGTCGAGACGATCTCCACGGGCGCCGATGTGGTCGCGACGGCTCGCAAGATCTGCCTCGACCTCGGCAAGCACCCGGTGCACTGCGGTGACGTGGCCGGCTTCATCGTCAACGCGCTGCTCTTCCCGTACCTCAACGACGCGGTGAAGATGCTGGAGGCCCACTACGCGGAGGCCGACGACATCGACAACGCGATGAAGGTCGGCTGTGGTCTGCCGATGGGACCGTTCGCGCTGCTCGACGTCGTGGGTCTGGACGTGTCGCTGGCGATCCAGCGGACGCTCTTCAACGAGTTCCGCGAGCCCGGTTTCGCACCGGCGCCGCTGCTGGAGCACCTGGTCACGGCCGGTCGCCTCGGCCGCAAGACCGGCAAGGGCTTCCGCGACTACTCGTGACGGACGTGAGGTGAGCCGCTAACAGGGGCACCATGTCTCGTCTGGCATGGTGGTGGCATGCGGCGACTGGTGCTCCTGTTGGCTGTCCTCGTGCTCGCTCCCGGCTGTGCCCGGACGACCGTCGGGGGCAGTCCTGTCGCGCAGTCACCGCTCGACGCCGAGTCGCCGTTCGGCCAGGAGGGCTCGACGGACCCGAGCGCCTCCGAGGAGCCGGACCCCGAGACCGCGCCGATCGACGGCGAGGTGCAGGGCGTGTGCGCGAAGCTCAAGTGGACGGACCTGCCGTACCCAGGCGCGAAGGCCGAGACGCCGCCCACCCAGATCAACTACGACTCGACGTTCGAACAGTCGTGCCGGTGGACGACGAAGATCGACAACGTCGAGGTCGGTGTCTCCCTGCGGTTCCGCGAGGGCAAGCAGATCACGATCGAGCGCACCACCGGTGACTGGGACGTCAAGGGCCGCAAGGTCAGCTACCTCGACCGCTCCAGCGAAGAGGGCGTCGAACCCTCGTGCGTGCTGGTCGTGCCCTACGACGGTGGTGGGCTCGGAATCATCATCATCGACTCGTCCGGCAAGTTCGGCACCGTCTGCGACCAGGGCCGCAAGGTCGCCGAAGTGATGATCGACCGCGAGACGTCCTAGTCCTGGTCCTGTCCCGCGGCTCGCCAGGGCTTCAGCTTTTCCGGGTTCCGCACCGCCCAGATCCTGGTGATCTGGTCGTTCTCCACCTCGAAGGCCGCCACCGTCACCGCGACACCGCGAAGGGTCGCCACCAGGCCCGGCCTGCCGTTGACCGTCCTGGCGATGATCGTCAGATCCGGCGCGATCTTCCCGATGCCGATGAGGTAGCGGGCGATCTGCTCGCGGCCTTCCACCGGCTTCAGCACCGTGCCGACCTGGCCGCCGCCGTCGGCGACCATGACGGCCGCCGGGTCCAGCAGGGCGATCAGGGCCTGGATGTCCTGTGCTTCCCAGGCTTGCTTGAAATCTCGCACGACGTCCGCCTGCCGCGCGGCCGGGATCTCGTCGCGCCGCGATGCGCGGATCCGCCGCCGCGCGGACGTGGCCAGTTGCCGGCACGCCGCTGGGCTCCTGCCGACGATGTCCGCGACCTCGGCGAACGGGAAGCGGTAGACGTCGTGCAGCACGAAGCTCACCCGCTCCGCCGGGGTCATCTGCTCCAGCACCACCAGGAACGCCATGGTGACCGACTCGTCCAGGGTGACGCGGTCCGCCGGATCGGGTCCGCCGCCCCATTCCGCCCGGTCCGGGAGCGGCTCCGGGATCCACTCGCCCACGTAGCGCTCCCGCCTGACCCTGGCCGAACCCAGCAGGTCCAGGCAGATGCGACCGGCCACCCTGGTCAGCCACGCTCCTGGGGACTCGATGGTGTCCCGCTGGTCCGGTGACAGGGCGTACCACCGCGCGTAGGTCTCCTGCAGCACGTCCTCGGCATCGGCCAGCGAACCCAGCAGGCGGTAGGCGAGGTTCAGCAGTTGCCGCTGTTCGCTCACGATCGCGTGCACACCAGGATCAGCCAAGGTCCCCCCGCCTCACATTTTCAGCCGCTGCGTCGTCGGACTGTCATGGCCACGCAAACCACGGCGAAACCCGCCAACCTCAAGCTCCTGCACACCACCGTCGTGCTGCAGACAGCTGCCGTCTTCCTTCAGTCCGTCACCGCGGGGCTGATGATGACCCTCCCGTACGGGCACGTCCTGCACAGCGCCGGCTCGTACACGTTGTGGGTCGTGACGGTCGTTCACCTCGTCGTCGCGGTTCTCGCGTGGCGTCCGGGCGGCGGGTCACCTCAGCCCATCTGGTACGCGGCAGGCTTTCTCGCGCTGATCACCGCTCAGGTGTACATCGGCGTGTTCCACCTCACGGCGTTGCACGTTCCGCTCGCCGCCGCGCTGCTCGTCGCCAGCGTGGTCTACCTCTTCCGGATCCGGCGCTAGCCGCAGCAACCTCCACCGCAACAACCGCCGCCGCCACCACCGGCGGGCTGCTGCTGGGTGCCGCCGATCCCGGCCATGGACAGCAACTTGACCGTGTCCGGATGACCGTCGGGGCAGCTCGCCGGCGAGGACGACTCGCTCATCGGGCGCTGCAACTCGAAGGTGTCGTCACAGGTTCGGCAACGGAACTCGTAGGTCGGCACGGCCTGATTCTACGAGCGGTTACCGTTTGGTGGTGCCACGTCGTAACAGCCCCAAGCCAGAAGATCCCCGACCCGTTGGTGGCGGCGTCGGCTGGGCGCGCGCCGAGCCGGGCCCTGACGGTGACTACCTGGTCCGCGCCATCTCGGGCGCGCAGGCGCAGAAGACCTACCGGTGTCCCGGCTGCGACCACGAGATCCGTCCCGGCACGCCGCACGTCGTCGCGTGGCCCGCCGAGGACACCGGCTCGGTCGAGGAACGCCGCCACTGGCACCAGTCCTGCTGGGACTCTCGCGGCCGCCGTGGCCCGACCTCGCGTCGTTGGTGAGTTAGAGCCCGACCTGAACGCGCCACCGTTCGAGCCGCGCGCGGAACTCTTCGGGTTGCTCGACCGGCGGTAGATGTCCCGAGTCCTCGATGCGTTCGCTCGTCGCGTGCCGCAGCGTGACCGCGAGCTTCGCGGCCACGTCGGGAGGCGTGAGCTTGTCGTGCTCGCCCACGAGCACCAGCGAGGGCACGTCCACCTTCTCCAGCACCTCCGTGGAGTCCGGCCGCTTCGCCATCGCGCGTTGCCACCACGCCACGTCCTCGGCCTGCTGCTCCAGAATCATGGTGCGCACCAACGCCCGTGCGGTGTCGGAGGCGTTCGGGCCGAGCAGGTTCGGCAGCATCGCGTCCGCGAGCCACTCGCCAACGCCCTCGCGCTCCACCCGTTCCGCCATCGCGAGCCGCGTTTCGACGGCCTCCGGTGCGTCCGCGCTGTGCTTGGTGTCGACGAAAACGAGGCCCTTCACCCGTTCCGGAGCACGCCTGAGCAACGCCATCGCGACGTAGCCGCCCATCGAACAACCGCCGAGCACGACCTGGTCGAGGTTGCGCGCGTCGAGCTCGGCCAGCACGCCGGACGCGACCGTGTCGAGGTCCGGCTCTCCGCTGCCGCGCAACGAGGGCGTGAACGCGTCCGGCACGTCCCACATCCGCGAGTCGAGCGGAAAGGCGTGCAACAGCACCAGGTCGTTCATCAGCTCTCCCACTCCGGTGCCAGCAACGACCACACCTCGAGATCCTGCCGAACCCCGCGATGCACGTGGTACGAGCGCAGCACCCCGTCCTTGGTCATCCCGAGCCGCCGCGCGACCGCGATGCTGGCCGCGTTCTTCGACGACACCATCCACTCAACCCGATGCACGCCGCGCTCGCGAATCGCCCAGTCGATCAGGATCCGCGCCGCCCGCGTGATCAACCCCTTGCCGGTCGCCGCCGGTTCAAGCCAGCACCCGACCTCGGCTCGCCCCTGCGGGATGTTCATCTCGCGGAACAAAACGCCGCCGACCAGCTTGTCGTCGAGCCAGATCCCGTAGATGCGCGCGGTGTCGTTGGCGGTGTTGTCGGCGTAGCGCTGCAACAGACTCCGCGCGCCCTCAAGGTCTTTCGCGGCGTCCGCGAACCCGATGTGCGTGCCGATGAACTCCCTGCCGCGCTCCATGTGCGTGAAGAACTCCTCGGCCTGCCACGGTTCCAACGGCCTCAGCTCGGCCCCGTCGCCCAACGACCTCACGAACATCATTTCCCCCATGATGAGTGGTGTGCCTACCCGAATCGTATTAGTGCGCCATGCGCAGTCCGTCCCACCACGGCTCGGTGCGCCTGACTACGACCAACGGCCGTTGACCGCCGCGGGGTTGGCCGCGGCGGAGTCGCTGGTGTCGCGTCTCGTGGGGTTCTCGCCGGTGGCGGTGCTGTCGAGCCCGCAGTCGCGCGCTGTGCAGACCGTCGCGCCGACCGCTGCCGCGCTGGGGCTTGCCGTGACGACCTGGCCCGAGCTGCGGGAGTGGGAGTCGGGGCTGCTGCCGAGCGCGGACTGGGAGACGCGGTACGCCTACAGCTGGGCTCATCCCGGTCTTGCGCACGGGGCGGGGGAGAGCCTCGACGCGCTGACCGTGCGGGCGGGGAAAGCGTTGGCGCGCATGGCTGACGAACACCCCGGCGCGACCGTGCTGGTGGGCTCGCACGGGACGTTCGCGTCGCGTGCGTTGATCGCGGCGGGGCGCCACGCGGACTGGGAGAGCTGCCGGGCGATGCCGATGCCGGCGATCTACGAGGTCAGTACTTCTTGACCGGCTTCGGCCGCGTGAGCTTGGCGGTCGGCCCGTCGACCTGAGGGGTCTGGGCGGGCTTGTTCGGTGAGGCAGGAGCCTGCGCCGCCTGTGCCTGGGGCGCGGGCTGCGCCGAACCCTGCTGCGGTGCGGCAGGAGCCTGAGGCGCCTGGGCAGGCTGAGCCTGTGGCGCGGGCTGGGCGGGCGCGGACTGAGCGGGCGCGGACTGGGCCGGCACCTGCGAGCCGCCGTCCGCGGGACCGTCCGCGGGCTCCTTCTCCGCCTCCACCGGGTCGAGCAGCGGCACGACCTCCTGCAGCGCCGTCCGCACGTTGTGGAGCTGGTGCGAGAGGCGGTTGCGGAGGTTGCGGAGCTGGTCGACGCGCTGCGTGGCGGCGGTGGTGCGGCGGTTGGCTTCCTCGGTGGCCTCGCGGACTCGGCGGTTCGACTCCTCCGTGGCTTCCTGGATGCGGGCGGTCGCCTCGGTGACCGAGTCGTGGCGGCGGCGGTTGGCCTCTTCGGTGGCTTCGCGCACGCGGCGTTCGGCGTCGGCCTTCGAGGTGGCCTGTTCCTGGGCGATGGCGGCGCGGACCCGAGCGGCTTCCTCGGTGGCTTCGCGGACGCGGCGGTCCGCCTCGGCCTTGGAGGACGCCTCCTGGGTGGCCAGGGTGGCCATGGCCTCGGAGCGGCGGGCGGCCATCGCGATCTCGAAGTCCTCTTCGACGGTCACGCGGCGCTGCTCGGACTCGTCGTTGATCTTGCGGGCGGCGGCCTCGGCCTCGGAGACGATCTTCTCGGCCTCGTTGCGCGCGGTTTCCAGGACGCCCTTGTGCTCGGCCTCCATCGCGGCGCGGCGCTCGTCCAGTTCCGCGATCAGCGTTTCGTAGCGCTGGCGCAGCACACCCGCGTCGGCTTCCGCCTTGGCGCGGATGTGCCCGCCCTCCGCTTCGGCACGGGCCTTGATCTCGTTGGCCTCGTCCTGGGCCAGCCGCAGCATGCGCTGGAGGCGCTCGGAGAGCCCCTCCAGCGTCGTCGGCGGCAGTGACAGGCGCTCGACCTGGTTGCGCAGTTCGGACATCTCCGAACGGGCGGCTTCCAGCTGGCGCGCCAGATCAGACGTCTGGGAGACGGCGGCATCGCGGTCCGCGGCCAGCAGCCGCAGGTCCGAGTCGAGGCGTTCGAGATGATCCTCGACCTGGGCGCGGTCATAACCGCGCTTGACGATGTCGAAGCCGGATCCCAGTGGGACGAGGTCACGGTCGTCGGCGAGGCCCATGCCCCTCACGCTACCCGTTCGGGTAACCCCAGAAGGTCACACACCCCGGAATCGGTTGATGGCCGTGAGGTGTTGCGCGCGCAGTTCGTGATCCAGCACACCAAGACCCTCTTCCGGGGCAAGGCAGAGCACGCCGACCTTGCCCTGGTGCGCGTTGCGGTGCACGTCGTGCGCGGCCTGGCCCGTTTCGTCCATTGAGTACACCTTGGACACCGTCGGGTGGATCTTTCCCTTTGCGACCAAGCGGTTCGCCTCCCACGCCTCGCGGTAGTTCGCGAAGTGCGAGGAGATGATGCTCTTCAGGTTCATCCACAGGTAGCGGTTGTCGTACTGGTGCATGTACCCGGAGGTCGACGCGCACGTCACGATCTTGCCGCCCTTGCGCGCCACGAAAACGGACGCGCCGAACGTCTCGCGGCCGGGGTGCTCGAACACGATGTCCGGGTCCTCGCCGCCGGTGAGCTCACGGATGCGCGCGCCGAACCGCTTCCACTCGCGCGGGTCCTGCTCGTGCTCGTCCTTCCAGAACTTGTAGCCCTCCGCGGACCTGTCGATGATCAGTTCGGCACCCATGGAACGAACGATCTCCGCCTTTTCCGGCGAGGAGACGACGCAAATCGGCGTCGCGCCACCGTTCAGCGCGAACTGCGTGGCGTACGAACCGAGTCCGCCGGACGCACCCCAGATCAGGACCGTGTCGCCCTGCTTCATGTTGGCGCCGTTGGTGGACACCAGCTGCCGGTACGCGGTGGAGTTCACCAGGCCCGGCGACGCCGCCTCCTCCCACGTGAGGTGCTTGGGCATCGGCATCAGCTGGTTCGACTTCACCAGCGCCAGGTCCGCGAGACCACCGAAGTTCGTCTCGAAGCCCCAGATCCGCTGCTGCGGGTCGAGCATCGTGTCGTTGTGCCCGTCCGGCGCCTCCAGCGGCACGTCCAGACAGTGCGCCACGACCCGATCGCCCGGCTTCCACGCGGTGACGCCGGGACCGGTGCGCACGACGACGCCGGCCAGGTCCGATCCCACGACGTGGTACGGCAGGTTGTGGCGGCCGCCCAGCTTCTTGAGGAAGCCGAACGTCGACACCGGCTCGAAGATCGAGGTCCACACGGTGTTGTAGTTGATCGCGGACGCCATGACGGCGACCAGCGCCTCGCCCGGACCGAGTTCGGGCGTGGCGACCTCGTCGACGTGCAGCGACTTGCGCGGGTCTTTGTCCCGCGTCTCAAGGCCTGAGAACATGTCGGCCTCGTCCGCGTGCACGGTCACGCCCCGATAGCTCTCCGGAACGTCCAAGGAACCGATCGCGTCCAGCTCATCGGCCAGGATCGCGTCAAGGATCTTCTGCACGGCGGCATTCCTTCCCAAGTGAGGGATAGTCGCAGGTTGCCGGAGGTTACTCAGTAGTAACCGATTCAGAATCCCGCTTGTGAGGGATTCCACTCAGAAGAGTTGACCGGGCGGCCAACCAAGAGGAGCATCGAGACTGTCCGAGAAGGAGGAGGTGGTGGAGATGACCAAGGCGTGGACCAGGTGGCAGGACTGGGCCGAAGTAGCGATCGGCGTGCTGGTGCTGCTGTCTCCGCTCGTCGTGGACACCTCGAACGCGGCCATGTGGACGATGATCGTGCTCGGCGCGCTCATCGCGATCGACGGACTCGTCGACCTCGCCATGCCCGCGATGATCTACGGGGAGTACGTGCAGATGGTGCTCGGAGCACTGCTGTTCATCTCGCCGTGGGTGATGAGCTACACCGACATGATGGCGGCCTCGTGGGCGTCCTGGGTCGGTGGCGTGCTCACCGTGGCCGCGGGGGCGCTCGCAATGCCCGCCGCGAACGCCGCACACTCGGCAGCGGCTCAGCCGCACTGATCAGCCGGAAACCTGTGGGCCCAGGAGAGTTCTTGGGCCCACACACTCGTGGAGGAAAGCGTGGAGGATTCGGCCAAGGAGCGCATCCTGGCCGCGGCCGAGGAGCTGTTCGCCGACTCGGGCTTCGACGCCACCCCGACCTCGCGCATCGCCGAACGCGCCGGCGTGCCCAAGGGCCTGGTGCACTACTACTTCAACCGCAAGCGGGACCTGCTGGCCGCACTGGTCGCACGGCTCCCGGACAGCACGGTTGACCACCGCAGGGTCGTCGTCGTGGGAGACATCGCGGAGTCGTTGCGCAGGCTCGTCGCGGCACTCGACGCGCGCTTGAACGCCTCACCGCTGCTGTCGCACCTGCTGTGGCGTGAAGCGGATACGCATTCAGCGGTGCGTGACGCGATGCAGGCGCGCTACGACAACGTCGCGGCGCAGATCAAGCAGGTGATCCTCGCCGCGGGCGGGGCGGCGGTGGCGCTCAAGGACGTCGAAGCGGCCGCGGCTCTCCTCGCGCTGGCCGTGAGCTACCGGCACTCGGTGGCGCGGCACAGCGACGAGGAGGACCCGATCGATCGCGAGCTGTCGTTCGTGGCTAGTGCGTTGGGCCAGCCGCAGGTTCGACCAGCTCAATGAGCACACCGCCGGCGTCCTTGGGGTGCACGAAGTTGACGCGGCTGTTCGACGTGCCGCGCCGCGCCTGGTCGTAGAGCAGGCGCAGGCCCTTGTTCCGCAGCGCGTCCGCCGCGACGTCCACATCGGACACCCGGTAGGCGAGCTGCTGCAGGCCGGGGCCGGAGCGGCCGATGAACTTGGCGATCGTCGAGTCCTCGTTCAGCGGCGCCAGCAGCTGGATCGCGGTGCCGTCGTGGTCGCCGGGCGCGTGCAGCATCGCTTCACGAACGCCCTGCTCCTCGTTCACCTCAACGTGAGCAACCTCAAGGCCGAAGTTGTCGCGGTAGAACGCGATCGCCACGTCCAGATCGGGCACGGCGATGCCCACGTGGTCGATCGCGGTCACGAATCGAGCGAGGTCTGCGTTCATAGCGGGCAAGGGTAACTACCTGATCGGTGCAGGTGCGTCTGTGCGTGGGCTCACACGATTACCGCCCAGTAGCCACGGGTATGGTGCCTAGTTAACGACCGTTCGCTCTTCCATGGAGGCAGCTGTGTCCGGTTCCGTCATCGTCGCCGGGGCGCGCACCCCGATGGGTCGACTGCTCGGATCGCTCAAGGACTTCTCCGGCGCCCAGCTCGGTGGCGTCGCGATCAAGGCGGCACTGGAACGCGCGGGCGTGGCTCCCGAGCAGGTTCAGTACGTGATCATGGGTCAGGTGCTCACCGCCGGCGCCGGCCAGATTCCGGCGCGCCAGGCCGCGGTCGCCGCGGGGATTCCGATGAGCGTTCCGGCGCTGACCATCAACAAGGTGTGCCTCTCCGGCATCGACGCGATCGCGCTGGCCGACCAGCTGATCCGCGCCGGTGAGTTCGACGTCGTCGTGGCCGGTGGCCAGGAGTCGATGACGCAGGCGCCGCACCTGCTGCCCAAGTCGCGCAGCGGGTTCAAGTACGGCGACGTGCAGCTCCAGGACCACATGGCGAACGACGGCCTGTTCTGCGCGTTCGACCAGGTCGCGATGGGTGTCTCCACGGAGAAGTACAACGCCCGTTACGGCGTCACGCGTGGGGAGCAGGACGCGTTCTCCGCGCGTTCGCACCAGCTCGCCGCGAAGGCCGCCGGGAACGGCGTCTTCGAGCAGGAGATCGCGCCGGTCGCGATCCCGCAGCGCAAGGGCGACCCGATCCTGTTCAGCACCGACGAGGGTGTTCGTGGCGACACGACCTCGGAGACGCTGGGCAAGCTCCGTCCCGCGTTCGCCGCGGACGGCACCATCACCGCGGGTTCGGCGTCGCAGATCTCCGACGGTGCTGCCGCCGTCGTCGTGATGAGCAAGGCCAAGGCCGAGGAACTGGGCCTGGAGTGGATCGCGGAGATCGGCGCGCACGGCGTCGTCGCCGGTCCGGACGCCTCGCTGCACGAGCAGCCGTCCAACGCGATCAAGGCCGCCTGCGCCAAGGAGGGCATCGAGCCCGCCGACCTCGACCTGGTCGAGATCAACGAGGCGTTCGCGGCGGTCGGCATCGTGTCGGCCCGTCAGCTCGGCGTGTCCGAGGACAAGGTCAACGTCAACGGCGGCGCCATCGCGCTGGGCCACCCGATCGGCATGTCCGGCGCCCGCATCGCCCTGCACCTCGCTCTCGAGCTGCAGCGACGCGGCGGCGGCGTGGGTGCGGCCGCTCTGTGCGGTGGTGGTGGTCAGGGCGACGCTCTGATCATCCGCGTGCCTGCCAAGGCCTAGTGTCTTTGGCTGTGGCCAAGGTCGTTGACGTAGCAGGACTGGTCGACCGCGCGCGTGACGGCGAACCGCGCGCGGTCGCCAGGCTGATCTCCCTGGTGGAGCAGGGGAGTGCACAGCTGCCTCTGGTGGCCGCGGCCCTCGCTCCGCACACGGGCAACGCTCAGGTCATCGGCCTGACCGGCGCACCTGGTGTCGGCAAGTCGACGTCCACCAACGCCCTGGTGCGTGCTTTCCGCGCGGACGGCAAGCGCGTGGCGGTCATCGCCGTCGACCCGTCCAGCCCGTTCTCCGGCGGCGCGCTGCTCGGCGACCGCGTGCGGATGGGCGACCACGCGACCGACCCCGGCGTCTTCATCCGCTCGATGGCCACCCGCGGCCACCTCGGTGGCCTGTCCTGGGCCACCCCGCAGGCGTTGCGCGTGCTCGACGCCGCCGGCTTCGACGTGATCCTCGTGGAGACCGTCGGTGTCGGTCAGTCCGAGGTCGAGATCGTGGCGCTGGCCGACACGACTCTGGTGCTGCTGGCACCGGGCATGGGCGACGGCATCCAGGCGGCCAAAGCGGGCATCCTGGAGATCGCCGACGTCTTCGTCGTCAACAAGGCCGACCGCGACGGCGCCGACCAGACAGCGCGCGACCTCAAGTACATGATCTCCCTGGGCCGCCGCGACCGCGAAGGCCCGCTGTGGCGCGTGCCGGTGGTGAAGACCGTGGCCGCCCGCATGGAAGGCCTCGACCGCGTGGTAGAGGCCATCGCCTCACACCAGGCGTGGATGGCCGAGCACGGCGAACTGACCGAGCGCCGCCTGCGCCGCGCCGGCGCCGAAATCGAGGCGATCGCCGTCGAACGCGTGCGCACCCGCTTCGGCCCGGTGGACCAACTGGCCAAGCGCGTGGTCGAGGGCGAGCTGGACCCGTTCGCCGCCGCGGAGCAGTTGATCAGCGGTAATCTGCGGCCATGACCGCTTGGGGAGCACCTCCACCTGTTGTCATCGACCTCGGCAAGAGCGACACCCGCAAGGTGCTGACAGGCGGCTCGGTCGCCGGCGTGCTGGGCGTCCTCGCCCTGATCGGCGCCGTGACCGCCTTCATCGACGGCGAACCCGTCGGCGGGACCATCGCGGCGATCATCGGCATCGCGTTCACCTTCATCGGCGTGATGGCCGTCGTGAAGTGGAAGACCATCTCCCGCCCGCGCAAACTGATCATCGAGCAACAGGGCATCCGCCTGGACGACCCGCAGGGCATGCCGTGGGCCGTCGGCTGGCAGGAGCTGGGCGCCATCTCGATCTCCCGAACCCAGGAACGCGCCGTCCAACTGGCCGACGCGCTGGTCCGGCGGACGCTGGTCCGCGTCGATCTGCACCCGCGCGACCCGCAGCGGTTCCGCCCGGCGCACCCGACGATGGAGCCCCTGTGGGAGTTCCACCGCGTGCAGAACGGGTACCGGCTGCCGTTGGGGGACTCGGCGGGGTTCATCGGGCCGATCGATCAGGGGCTGCGGACGTTCGCGCCGCAGATCTACCGCGGCGTGATCGACGAGGGCTTCAGCGTCGGCCTGCACTGAGCCACCCGCCGGGCACCTCGTGGAGCTGTGGAACGCGACCAGCTGACGCGTCCAAGCCCACTCGCCCGGCCGGCACAAGCCCACCGGCGCGGTCGCACCCCACTCGCGCAACCGATCCACTCGCCCGGCCGACCCCGTTCGTCACGCTCCCGTGCACGGCGGTGACCAACCGCAGTTCCCATCGCCCGCCGGCCACCAATTGAGACCAGCCTCTACTCTGAGTAGTCCCCATTTTCACTGTTTGCAGTGATGGTCTCCCCCTTGACTACGCTGGGGAGTTACCCTCGGTCGTTCGTACGGTGTCACTTTTATCCCCCCAAGGGGTGAAGCCGTGGGCGGCAACGTGAGCACGGAACAGCGGGTGCTGGACGTCGTGCTGTCGTTCGCCGAAGACGACACCCTCCCCGACCTCCTGCGCCACGTGGTCGAGTCGGCATGTGACCTGGTAGGAGCCCCGTACGGTGCCCTGGCCGTGATCAACGGGCACAAGGAGCTCCTCGAGTTCACCCAGCACGACGGCCAGACGCACATCACAGCCGGTGACCCGCGCTCGATCGGCGTAGCGGACTTCCTCGGCGCGCCCGTCAAGGTCCACGACGAGACCTTCGGCAACCTCTTCCTGGCGGGCAAGGACCAGTTCACCGACCAGGACCGGGACATCCTCACCGCACTGGCGACAGCCGCGGGATCGGCAGTTGGTCACTTGGACCGCTATGAGCAGACTCGCAAGCGTGAGGTATGGCTCCGCGCCGCCGCCGAGGTGACCACCAACCTCCTGACGGGCACGAACGGTAGAGACGCGCTCTACCTGGTCGCGAAGACTGCACGAAGAACCGCCAACGCCGACTTCAGCGCGGTGGTGCTCCCCGACCACAACGGCGACCTGGTCATCGAGGTCACCGATGGCGGCACGTTCGACGCCGAGGGCATGCGCGTGCCGAAGGAAGGCACGGTGAGCTACCGCGTCTACGAGTCCGGCCAGGCCGAGTGCCACGACGAGGGCACGGTGCCAACGGTGCCCGGGCCGTGTGCGGTCGTGCCGCTGGCGGTGGGCGAACGCACCATCGGCGTGCTGATCGTGGCGAGACCGAAGAACGGGCCCAGCTTCGACGACCCCGAGCTGATCGCGGCCTTCGCCGCCCAGGCCGCGCTGGTCCTGGAGTTCACGCGGGCACAGGGCGACACCGAACGGCTGGCGGTGCTCGAGGATCGGGATCGCATCGCGCGGGACCTGCACGACCTGGTCATCCAGCGGCTGTTCGGGCTCGGGCTCGGGTTGCAGGGGCTGACCGGGATGACCGCCAGGCCTCAGCTCTCCGAACGGATCAGCGGGTTCGTGGAGGAGGTCGACCACACGATCCGCGAGATCCGCAGGACCATCTTCTCCCTGCAGGAACCGCCGTCCGGGGGCACGAGCCTGCGCGGGCAGATCCTCAACGCGGTGCACGAGTCGGCGCGGTTGCTGGGGTTCGAGCCCGACGTGTCGCTGGAGGGGCCGCTGGACTCGGTGGTGCCGGACCAGCTCAGGCCCGATCTGCTGGCCACGCTTCGGGAGGCGCTCACGAACGTCGTGCGTCACGCTAGGGCGAAGCACGTCGCTGTCGCCGTGAGCGTGAACCGCACGATGACCCGGCTGGAGCTCACGGTCAAGGACGACGGCAGAGGCTTGCCGTTGGCTGACGATTCCGCCGGCGTGCCCCATCACGCCGGCGGACTCGCCAACATGGCGGCGCGTGCGCGGCGTCATCACGGCGACTGCGCTGTGGACTCGATCCCCGGTGCGGGTGTGGGCATCACCTGGTTCGCCCCGCTGGTGCTGCAGGAGGCGAGATGGCGATAGCGGTGCTGGTGGTGGACGACCACGAGATCGTGCGGCGCGGGCTGGTGCAGTTGCTGGCGCAGGCAGACGACATCAACGTTGTGGGGCAGGCGGACAGTGCGGCCGCGGCGGTGGCCCAGGCGCCACGTCTCAGACCCGACGTGGCGATCATCGACGTCCGGCTGCCCGACGGCGACGGGGTCACCGTCTGCCGGGAGATCCGCAGTTCGGTGCAGCCGCCGCCGGCCTGCCTGATGCTCACGTCCTATTCGGACGACGAGGCGTTGTTCGGCGCGATCATGGCGGGCGCGTCCGGGTACATGCTGAAAGAGGTCTCCGGCAACGATCTCGTCGCTGCCGTCCGCACGCTCGCCTCCGGCGGGTCACTGCTGCACGCCGGGGTCACGGCGACCGTCCTGCAACGGCTCCGCGGCGGACCCGAGGAAGACCCGCGCTATGCCGCGTTGAGCCCGCAGGAGCGCCGCATCCTCGATCTCATCGCTGAGGGCATGACGAACCGGCAGATCGCGAACCGGCTGTTCCTCGCGGAGAAGACGGTGAAGAACTACGTGTCGTCGTTGCTGCACAAGCTCGGCTTCGACCGCCGTACCGAGGCGGGCGTCTACGCGGCCCGGCGCAGACGCACCCACCCCGGCACGTTCTAGCAGACCTTCCGGCTAAGCGATCTTCGGAACCGGCTGCGCGCTGAGGGACGGAACTTCCTTCTCCGCCAGCCGTTCCGTCTTCGCCCACGCGTTGCGCCCCGCGAAGTGCCGGTACAGCGCGCGCAACGTGGAGATCGAGCCCAGGATCAGGAACAGCGGATAGGCCAAGCCGACCGCGAGGCACCGCAACAGCGGCTCGTCACCGTGCTTGAGCCGGTGCACCACGCCCCAGATCAGGCCGGGCAGCACCAGTGCCACCAACCAGATCCCCAGCGCCAGCAGGGTGTTCGAAGTGTTGGCGGTGGCCCCGCCGAAGTCGTGGCCGCTGACCTGAGCGTAGAAGTTGAAGCCCACCAACGCGGTGATGAGCAACGTCATGGGCGCGACCAGCCACGGCGTCAGCAGGTACTGCAGGAACTCCAGCAGCGCGACGGATCCCACGTGCTTGGCCCTGATCAGCTTCGGCACGTACCCGAGGCACTGCAGGTTGCCCTGACCCCATCGGGTTCGCTGGCGCAGCAGCCGTTGTACGTCGGTCAGCCCCTGCTGGGTGATCGTCGCGTGCGTGGCGTAGCGGATGCGCTGGCCGGTCAGGTGCACGCGCAGGCCCAGCTCCAGGTCCTCGACCAGGCAGGCGGACCAGGGCGCGTCGCCGAGGCCGATCAACGCCGACAGCCGCACGAACTGGCCGTTGCCGCCGAGGCCGACCGTGCCGACGACGTCGCGCAACGACTGCGAGGCGTCCACGACACAGCTGAACTCCAGGTCCTGCAGGAACGCCAGCAGGTTGGTCCGGTTGTGAATGCGGACCCGGCACTGCACGGCCCCCACAGCGCGCTGCGCGAAGTACGCCGTGATCTCGGACAGCATGCCGGGCTCGCCACGGCCGTCGCCGTCGATCACACCGACGATCGTGCGGTGCACGGTGCCGGCCTCCTCGGCGATGCCGCGGATGTACCGGAACGCGTGGTTCAGCGCCTCACCCTTGCCCTTTCGGGCCTCCGGCGGATTGCGTCTCAGCACGTGCAGCCGATGGTCGTCGATCTCCGCCAGCACGTGCGGCGTGCGGTCGTCCGAGCCGTCGTCCACAACGACTACTTGAACGGGTGTGCGCGCGCCGTCCAACGCGAGTGCGGAACGCACTGTGTTGGCTACAACACGTTCCTCGTTCAACGCCGGAATGATGATCCAGTACTGCAACGGATGCCGTGACGGAACTTCTGGTCCACCCGGTTTCGGGCGCCACCAGACGAACAGTGCGAGCACCAGGTTGTAACTGGGCCAAAACACGAGCAGGACGAGCATGAACGTCGCGAATTGTGTCGTGTCGGTCATGACACAAACCTGTCTACAAAAGCGGTTGTACTGGCAACAACAGCCAACCGGATGTGAAGTTGAGGCATTGCTGCTCCTGGTAACGATGCGCTGGGCCGGTGCGAAATACCAGACAGCAAGGCCGGGAGCTGGTGTTCGAGGCGAGACTAGAGGCTGGTGAAGCGGAGCGTCAACCGGCCATATCGGGGATGAATGCACCTTCGTTACACGAAGTTCGTCAAGCTAATCACCGATATGGCGGTACCTGCGCGGGGCGGGTACCAATTGATTGTGAGCGACCATCTAGTCGCTACATGTGATGGCGCACGTTCGCCGCGCGTGCCTGAAGAGTACAAAGAGGTAAAAGATGGGACTAAGTGCCCTGGTGCCCGGCCCTCGGCAGTTCGACCGGGGCGAGGTTCCCGAGGTTTTCCTGGTCGCCGGAACGCGCCCGGAAGCCGTGAAGATGGCGCCGGTCGCTGCCGCGATGTTCGCGGGCGGGCGCCTCCGGCCCGTGGTGGTGAACTCCGGGCAGCACCCGGAAATGGTCGACCAGGCCCTGGAGTCGTTCGGCTTCGCGGCCGACGTCAGACTCAAGCTGAACCGCGTCACGGGCGGCCAGGCGGAGCTGACCAGCCAGCTGATCGAGGAGCTCGACCGGCTGTTCACCGAACGCTCGCCGGCCGCCGTGCTCGTCCAGGGCGACACGACGACGACGCTGGCAGGCGCGCTCGCCGCGTTCTGGCAGCAGATCCCGGTCGTGCACCTGGAGGCAGGCCTGCGCTCGCACGACCTGACCTCGCCGTTCCCCGAGGAGGGGAACCGCAAGATGGTCGGCCAGCTCGCGTCGCTGCACCTCGCGCCGACCGCTGACTCCGCCGCGCACCTCGCCGCGGAGTCGTTGCAGGGCAACAACGTGCTGACCATCGGCAACACCGTGGTGGACGCCGTGCTCGACGTGGCCGCCCGCCGTGCCCCCTACGGCGACGCCCGGCTGCAGGAGATCGAGAACCGGGTCCACAGCGGACAATCGCGTCTGGTGCTGGTCACCACGCACCGCCGCGAGTCGTGGGGCGAGCCGCTCGACCGCGTGCTGCGGGCGGTGGCCGACATCGTCGAGGCCAGGCCCGACGTCGAGATCGTGCTGCCGGCCCACCCGAACCCGGCCGTGCGGCAGCAGGTGATGGACGTGCTGGGCGGAGTCGCCCGCGTGACGATCACCGACCCGTTGCCGTACGCGCAGATGGCACGGCTGCTCGCGCAGTGCACGCTGGTGCTGTCCGACTCGGGCGGCATCCAGGAGGAGGCGCCGTCGTTCGGCGTCCCGGCCCTGGTGCTGCGGGACGTGACCGAGCGGATGGAGGCCGTCAACGCGGGCTGCGCCGTGCTCGTCGGCACCGACCGCGAGCGGATCACGTCGCTCACCGTCCAGCTGCTCGACAACCCCGCCGCACGCGAAGTCATGACCGCCGAAGGCAATCCGTTCGGCGATGGTCTCGCGTCCGTGCGCACCGAACAGGCGTTGGCCTGGCTGCTGGGCCTTCAGCAGCAGCGACCCGTTGAGTTTGCTCCGTACGCCGGCAGCGCGACTGTGCGCCTGTCGGGAGAGGTGGATGTTGCATGAAGGCCAGACTGTTCAAGTTGGCCGTCGGGGTCGCCCTCGCGGTCGCCATGGTTCCCGCGCCCGCTCAGGCGGCGCCGCTCTCCCTCGTCGACAACGTTGGTGAGCTCATCGACAACGTGCTGCCCGCTCCGCCAAAGCCGCCCACGACGCCTTCGGCGACGAGCACCCGGATCGCCAAGCGCACGACGCAGCCAGGCGTGATCTCGACGGTGCTCGGCACGCTCGGCCTGTCCGCGACCGCCCAGGCCGCCGCGACCGGCACGAACGGCGGCGGTGCGCCCGGCGCGAAGTCGACGCAGAAGACATTGGTCCTCTACGACAACACCGGCCCGTGGGCGTGGCTCGGTGAGGCGTACGCGGTGCAGGCCGGCAACCTCGTCTCGCACGGCAGCTCGTACGTCATGCACCCGGTCGGGGCCTACACGGCCGGGGAGATCTCCGGCTACACCGGCGTGATCTACATCGGCTCGACCTACGACGAGCCGATCCCGGTGGCGTTCCTCGACGACGTGCTGGCGACCACCAAGCCGGTGTTGTGGATGGCGAGCAACATCTGGCAGCTCACCGCCCGTGCGCCGAGCTTCCAGACGACCTACGGCTGGAACTGGGTGCAGTACGACTTCGGTGCCGCGACCACGGTCCGGTACGAGAACACCGACCTGGGCCGCAACGCCCTCGCGACCCCGTCCGGCCTGATGATCACCTCGATCACCGACCCGGCGATCGCGTCGGCACCGGCGATCGCGAACGGTTCCGCCGCCGGCCCGATCAACTGGGCCACCAAGGCCAAGAACCTGACCTACATCGGCGAGATCCCGTTCAGCTACGTCGACCACGGCGACCGCTACCTGGCCGCCGCCGACCTGATCTCACGCGTGTCGAACCCGACGATGGCCGACCGCAAGCGGGCGCTGGTGCGCATCGAGGACGTCGGCCCCGACGCCGACCCGAACGAGCTGCGCGCGATCGCCGACTACCTGTACGCGCAGAAGATCCCGTTCAGCATCGCGGTCTACCCGCGCTTCGAGAACCCGCTGGGCGCCGACAACAACGGCGTGCCCGAGGCGGCGAACCTGGCGCAGAGGCCGCAGGTCGTGAACGCACTGCGGTACATGACCCAGCGCGGCGGCACGATCCTGATGCACGGCTACACGCACCAGTTCGGCAAGGCGATCAACCCGTACGACGGCCGCAGCGGCAACGACTTCGAGTTCTACATGGCCCACGTCAACGAGAACGACAGCGTGATCTACGACGGCCCGGTCCCCGGTGACTCGGCGTCGTGGATGCAGGGCAGGATCAACTCGGCGTCGACGGCGCTCGCGCTGGCGGGCTTCCCCCGCCCGACCATCTTCGAGCCGCCGCACTACGCCGCGTCGGCCGTGGACTACCAGGTCATCCAGCAGAACTTCGGCAAGCGCTACGACCGCGGCCTGTACTTCGGCGGGTACTGCCCGGGCGGCGCGTGCGGCGCCGGTGCGCCGCAGTACGACAAGATCTACGGCCAGTACTTCCCGTACCTGGTCCGCGACATCTACGGCTCCGTCGTGGCGCCGGAAGCGGTGGGCAACGTCGAGCCCGAGCCGTTCAACAACCACCCCGCCCGCCTGCCGGCCGACCTGGTCAAGACGGCGAACCAGCTCAAGGTGGTCGATGATGGTGTCGCGAGCTTCTTCTACCACCCGTACCTCGGTACCGGGCACCTGCGGGACACCGTCAACGGGCTGAAGAGCGCGGGCTACACGTTCGCGTCCGTCGCCACGGTGATGGCCGGTTGACAGGAGGTCTGGTGCGCTGGTTGTGGGTGGTGCTGGTCCTGGCCGGATGTTCCGCCGGTCAGGTCGGCCCACCCGCACCCGGTGGCACGGACGAGGGCTGGCAGGTCACCGTCTACTACACGGCGGTCGAGTCGTTCCACAGTGGACCGTCGGTGCCCGTGCGGGGATGCCTGGTCATCGACTGTGAGAACGGCAAGGACCTGCTCGGCACGTTTCCGCAGTCGTTCGCGAAGGCGGTGAAGGACGAAGGTACCGGGCGGACCGCTTCCGGGCGGTACCTCAACTGGTCGCACGACAAGGGCTACTGGCTCGACTCGGAGCCGCGCGACTCGTTCGGCAAGCCGTTGAAGCCGTTCGTTTCGGCGGCCGCCGACGGGCTGAAGACCGGCTCACGGATCAAGCTCGTCTCGTGTGGACAGACGCCTGAGGGTGCGAACGTCGACTTCGCCGTCTGTCAGAAGCTCGCGTCCTCGTCGTGGGAGATCACCGACGAGTTCACGCCGGGGCTGGGCGGGGACCGGCACATCGACCTCTATCTGGGCGAGGAGACCGGCCCCCGGTTCACCGAGAGTCCCTGGTACACCACCTTGTCCGAGGCGGTGCTGGAGGTTCACCAGCCGAGCTGAACCGCCAGCTCGCGCGCCTTGGTGAGCGGGTTGCCCGTGCCCTCACCGGGCGCGGGCAGTGGCTCGCCGGGACAGCTCAGGTCCTTCGCCGGCACCACGCCGTCGACGAGGTAGCTCTCGACGACACCGCTGACGCAGTCGTTGCTGAACCCGTAGATGCCGTGGTCGCCCTCGTCCTGCACGGTGAGCAGCCGCGAGTTCGCGAACTTCCGGTGCGCCCGTCGCGCGCCTTCGAGCGGCGTCGCCGGGTCGCGCACCGACTGCACCATCAGCGCTGAGTCCATGCCGACGCCGTTGGGGCGCTTGAGGTTCACATCAGGGCGGTCCCACCAGGCGCACGGGCCGGTGATCTGGTAGCCGCCGACGAGCGAGTACTTCCGGACGCTCCTGTCGCCCTCGCGTTCCAGTGTCCTGCGGTCGCCGCGGAACGGCGTGTCGTTGCACAGGATCGACATCTGCGTGCCCATCAGCGCGTCCGGGTACTGCTTGGGCGGCTGAGCCTTGGCCAGTGCGGCGGGCGGGACGCCGGCGATCTGCGCGAAGAGCACTGTCGTGGCCTCGAACGCGTCCTTGTCGTACAGGCCGGTGAAGAACAGGGCGTCCAGCAGGACCGGGGTCACGACGGTGCCGTCCGGCAGGGTGACGGGTTGTTCGGCCAGCCGAGCGCGCGTCGTCTCGTACTTCTGGCGCACCTCCTCCGCGGTCTTGCCGAGGTGGAACACGTTGTCGTACTTCGCCACCCACGGCAGGTAGTCGACGCGGAACCGGCGCTCGGCCCCGGCCGGGAGGTTGTCGAAGACCTTCTGCCACGACTCGGTGAACTCGGTGTTGGAATCCAGCACGATCTTGTCGAGCGTCCTGGGGAAGTAGGTGGCGTAGTAAGCGCCCATCCAACTGCCGCCGGAGTACCCTAGCCAGCTGACCTTCTCGCGGCCCATGACCTGGCGGAGCAGGTCGAGGTCGCGCACGGTCTGCTCGGTCGTGATGTAGCGGCCGAGTTCGCCGGACTTGGTCTGGCAGAACCTGGCCTGCAACTCCATGCCGCCGTAGATCAGGTCGAGGTTGGCCTTGCTCCGGTCGCGCCAGTCGGTCGCGAGCCGGTGCTGGTAGTTGCCACACGTGACGTTGTCGCTGCCGCCCGTGCCGCGGACGTCGATGCCGACGATCTCGGCGTTCTCGCTCAGCTTCGGGCGGTTGAGGTAGATCAGCGGCAACGTGCGTCCGGCGCCACCCGGTCCGCCCGGGTTGGTGAAGACCGTCGTCTTCGCATTGCCGTTCAACGGAACCGTGCGGCTGACCGCGATCGTGATGGTCTTGCCGTTGTGCGGGTTGTTCCAGTCCATCGGCGCGGTGAAGCTGCCGCACTGCAACCGTTCGGCGCCGGGCGGGAAGCCGGGCGGGACCGGGTCGAAACACCTCTGCCACGTGATTTCCTGGCTGGCCAGACTGTTCTGGGCTTGTGCGGGTGGTGCCATCAGCGGTGACGTTGCCGTGACGACCGCTAACGCCGCCGCGATTCTCTTGCGCTGCATCGGTTCCCCCTCTTCTACCAACCGAGCTGGGTGGCGAGCTGACGTGCCTTCGCGAGCGGGTTCTGCGCGGCCTCACCGGGCGCGGGCAGCGGAACCCCTGGGCACTTCAGGTCCTTCGCGGGCGTGACGCCGTCGACGAGGTAGCCCTCGACGACGTCGTTGACGCACTTGTTGCCGAACCCGTAGATGCCGTGGTCACCCTCGTCCTCGACGGTGAGCAGGACCGAGTTCCTGAAGTTCTTGTGCGCCTGCTGGGCGCCTTCGAGCGGCGTCGCAGGGTCGCGCACCGACTGCACCATCAACGTCGGCGCGACACCGACACCGTTGGGGTGCTTGAGGTTCACGTTCGGCCGGTCCCAGAACGCGCAGGGGCCCATGATCTGGGTGTAGCCGACGAGCGGCCACTTCGCGCCGTTGACCGCGGCCTCGCGCTCCAGGAACTTCCTGTTGCCGTGGTACGGCGTGTCGTTGCAGATGATCGAGTAGGCCGTGCCGGTCTGCGCGTCCGGGTAGCTGGCCTGTGCCGTCAGCCGCGGCTGCGCCGTGCCCGCGAGCTCGGCCATGGTCTGTGCCGCACCGGCGAAGGCGTCCTTGCTGTACATCGCGCCCCGCAACAGGAAGTCGAGCGTCACCGCGTAGTACGTGCCCTCCGGCCGCGTGACGGGCTGCTCGCCGAGCTTCGCGCGCGTGCGTTCGTAGGACTGGCGGACCTCCTCGCCGGTCTTGCCGAGGTGGTAGACGCTGTCGTACTTCGCCACCCACGGCAGGAAGTCGACGCGGAACCGGCGCTCGAAGCCCATGCCCCAGTCGTCGAAGATCGGCTGCCACGGCCCGGTGAAGTCGACGTTGGAGTCGAGCACGATCCTGTCGAGCGTCTTGGGGAAGTACGTGGCGTAGTAGGCGCCCATCCAGCTGCCGCCGGAGTACCCGAGCCAGCTGACCTTCTTCTTGCCGAGCACCTGGCGCAACAGGTCCAGGTCCTTCACGGTCTGGTCGGTGGTCACGTACCTGCCGAACTCGCCGGACTTGGTCTGGCAGAACTTGGCGTGCAGCTCCATCGTGCCGTAGATCAGGTCGAGGTTCGCCTTGCCGCGGTCACGCGGATCGGCGGTGCTGTCGGCGTTGGAGTTCCCGCAGGTGACGTTGCTGCTCGCGCCGGTGCCGCGCACGTCGATGCCGATGATCTCGGCGTTCTCGCTGAGCTTCGGCCGGTCCAGGTAGACGATCGGCAACGTGCGACCGGGCCCGCCCGGCCCGCCGGGGTTGGTGAAGACGGTGCTCTTCGCGGTGCCGTTCAGCGGCTTGAGCCGGCTGACCGCGATGGTGATGGTCTTGCCGTTGTCCGGGTTGTTCCAGTCCATCGGCGCGGTGAAGCTGCCGCACTCCAGCCGTTCCGAACCCGCCGGGAAGCCGGGCGGCGGCGTGTCGAAGCACTTCTGCCACTGGATCTGCTGGGTGGGCGCCGCCTGGGCCTGTGGTGCGATGAGCAGCGACGTTGCGGTGACGACGGCTAGTGCCGTCGCGACTTTCCTGCGATGCATTGGTTGATCCCCCTTCAGCGTGCCACCAGCTCATCGCTTTTGGCGATCCTGAACATCGGCTGAAGGGTGATGGCTCGTACAACTCTGGTCTTAGCCCAACGCGGCCAAGCGGCCATGACATGCGTCATCAAGGCTCCGAACGGCCGAAGGGCCGTCCCCCGGGGTGGGAACGGCCCTTCGGCGTCAGAGGTGGATCAGCAGGACTGCTTGTAGAAGTACTTCGAGTTGGCCGCCGCGTCGTCCTTCGTGATCGCGACCAGGTCCGTCTCGATGTTGCGCTTGGTCTCCTTGCCGTCGATCGCGGCCAGGGCCTGCTCGACACCCTGCTTGCCGATCGTGCCGGGGTCCTGGGCGATCAGCGCCTGCACGGTGCCGGCCTGCAGGTCCTGCACCTGCTTCGGCGAGGCGTCGAACCCGACCAGGTTCACCGCACCGGTCTTGCCGGCGTTGCGCAGGCCGGTCGCGGCACCCTCACCGGTGTTCAGGTTGGTCGCGAACACGCCGATCAGGTCCGGGTTCGCGGCCAGGGTCGCGGTCACCTTCGAGGCCGCGGTGGCGGGCTCGTTGTCGGTGTACTGCTGGCCGATGTACTTGAGGTTCGGGAAGGCCTTGATGGCGTCCTCGAACCCCTTGGCGCGGGCGTCCGTCGTGGACGTGCCCGCCTTGGTGTTCAGCACCAGCACCGAACCGGTCTTGCCGGCCGCGAGCTTGTTGAGCGTCTCGGCGGCCAGCTTGCCGCCCTGCTCGTTGTTGGACGAGATGGAGGAGACGCCGATCGAGGTGTCCTGGAGCTTGGTGTCGACCTCGACGACCTTGATGCCCGCGTCCTTGAGCTGCTTCATCGGCCCGGCCATGGCCTTGTCGTCGGTCGGCGCGATCAGCACGGCGGCCGGCTTGGAGGCGAGGATGCCCGTGACGATCGGGGTCTGCTGGGCCGCGTCGAACTTGGCGGGGGCCTGCGTGTCGAACTCGTAGCCCGCCGCCTTGGCCGCGTCCTGGAAGCCGCACTGCATCGAGATGTAGAACGGTTCCGCCGTGATGCCGGGGATGAGCACCAGCTTCTTGTTCGCGGCGGAGTTGCCCGAATTCGAGTCACCGATCTGCCCGCCTCCGCCACACGCGGTGAGCAGGAAAGCGGCGGTGATTGCCACTGCGGAGCGGATCTTCATTGGTCCAGCACCTTTCCTAACGTTGGTTGCGCGCCCGCCGCCGTGTCTGGTCCAGCCACACGGCGGCCACCAGCACGATCGCCACGGCGATCGGCTGCCAGAACTCCTTGACCCCGATGATCACGAGGCCCTTCTCCAGGACGGCCGGGATGAACACGCCGAAGACCGTGCCCAGCACCGAACCCATGCCGCCGAAGATGCTCGTCCCACCCAGGACGACGGCGGCGATCGCGTTCAGGTTGTCCGTCTCGTGGCCGGTGACGACCGCGACGCGGAAGAACGCGTTGCCCATGAAGCCCGCGAGACCCGCCAGGGTGCCCGCGAGCAGGTACACCTTCGTCAGGTGGCCGCGCACCGAGATGCCGACGCGCCGGGCCGCCTCCTCGTTGGAACCGACCGCGTAGGTGTAGCGGCCGAAGCGCGTGGTGGTCAGCAGCAACGCGCCGAGGGCGGTGACGATCACGGCCACGATCACGATGTTCGGGATGCCGAACCACGTGCCGGAGCCGAAGGTGGTGTTCAGCTTGTCCGGGATGCCGGACACGTTGGAACCGTTGTTCAGCAACAGGGCCGCGCCCTGCGCCGCGCCGAACGAACCCAGGGTCACGATCAGCGGCGGGATCTTCGCACGGGAGATCAGCAAACCGTTGAGCAGTCCCCACGCCGCTCCGCTGACGACGGCGACCAGCAGGCCGAACGCGATCACGCCCCAGCCCGCGTTCGTCGCGTCGCCGCCGGACACCGAGTTCATCGCCATCGCGGAGGAGACTGACGCGAACACCAGGACCGAGCCGACGGACAGGTCGATGCCGGACGTGATGATCACGAACGTCATGCCGACCGAGAGCACCAGCAGCACAGCGGTTTCCGCGAGCAGGAACTGCAGCGTGGTCACCTGGAAGATCGCGTCCGGGCGGATCGCGCCGAACGCGGCGACCAGCACCAGCAGCACCAGGCCGATCCACAGCGTGTTCGCACCGGTCAGACGCTTCAGCAGCGGGGTGCGCCGCTCGTCCGACAAAGAGCTAGACAACGTTGTCTTCTCATCGGTCGTCATTACGCCGCGTCCTCCTGGGTCAGCGCGCCGGTCATCGCGCCGACAAGCTCTTCCACGCTGGTGTCCGCGGCCTTGAAACGGGCCACGCGACGACCGAGGCGCAGCACCTCGACGCGGTCGGACACCGACAGCACCTCGGGCATGTTGTGCGAGATCAGCACCACCGCGATGCCCTCGTCACGCACCCGCTTGATCACTTCCAGCACGCGTTCCCGTTGCACCACACCGAGTGCGGCCGTGGGTTCGTCCATGAACACGAGCTTCGACGCCCACGCCACCGAGCGCGCGACCGCGACGGACTGGCGCTGACCACCGGACAGCGCCGCGATCGGCACGTCGATGCTCTGCAGCGTCGCGCCGAACCGGCTGAAGTGCTCGGCGGCCTGCCGGCGCATGGCCTTCTTGTCCAGCACGCCGAGCCAGCCGAGCGGGCCGGACCTGAGGATCTCCCTGCCCAGGAACATGTTCGCGGCCGGGTCGAGGTCCGGCGCGACCGCGAGGTCCTGGAACACCGTCTCGATGCCCCGGTCGCGGGCGTCGTTGGGGGAGCTCAGGACGAGGGGCTTGCCGTCGAACAGCAGGGTTCCGCTGGTCGGCTGCTCCACCCCGGACAGGCACTTCACCAGGGTGGACTTGCCCGCGCCGTTGTCGCCGATGAGCGACACGACCTCGCCGGGATAGGCGCTGAACGCGGCACCGCGGAGAGCCTCCACGGTGCCGTAGTTCTTCGTGAGATCACGAGCCTCCAGCAACGGCTGGCTCATGGCGACACATCCTCCACTGTGGATAGAACGGGCGGTCGGCAGCGGATCGCCACCAGGTCACCGGTCAGCCCGATCTCGCCGGCCGCGTGCGGCACGACGACGGTGCTGCCCTTGTGCACCTCCAGCTCACCGAGCTGGCCGGCACCCTCCAGCACCACCAGCACGGCGAACGACGGCTCCAGTGCGAAGGAACCCTCCACGTGCAGGCGGTCGGCCTGGAAGAACGGGTCCGCGTCGGGGCCGAGCAGATCGACCGACGGCGCCCACTTCTCGGACGTCTGGCGCACCAGCTTGTCCAGCTGGCCCGCCCAGCCCTGCCGGTCGACGCAGTCGAGCGCGACGTCGTAGCCGAGGCCGAGGTGGCCGATGTCGCCGTTGGCCAGGAAGCCCTGCCACTCCAGCGTCACCGAGAAGTCCGTCGGCTGCTGCAGTTCGACGATGAACACACCTTCGCCGATCGCGTGCGGCACACCGGCGGGCACGAAAACCGTGTCACCGGCCCGGACGCAGACCGGGTTCAGCGCGTCCAGCATCGCCGCGGTGTTCTGCGTGGCGACCCAGTCGGCGACCGTCTCGGCGGGCACGTCGTCGCGGAATCCGATGTAGACGGTGGGGTCCGAGCCGGTCGTGCCGACGACGATCCACGCCTCCGTCTTGCCGTGCCGGCAGTTCAGGTGCGAGGCCGCGAAGGCGTTCGACGGGTGGCAGTGCACGGGCAGGCGCTGGCCCGCGTCGAGCAGCTTCACCAGCAACGCCGTGTCCGCGCCGAACTTCGCCGCGTGGTCGGGGCCGAGCCATCCGGTCGGGTCCGCCGCCACCGCGTCGCGCAGCAGCACGCCGTTGGGCAACGTTGTCAACCCCGCGTCACTGCGTCCGTACAGCGTTGTCGTCGACGCCACCCAGTCCTCCGGGCCGAAGTCGCCGCTGGTGCCACCGCGCAGTGCGGCGATCGCCTCACCACCGCGGTAGAACTGCTTCGGCTGGTTGGCGGGCAAGTTGACAGGCTGGTGGAGAACACCAGAACTCACGCGTGGACCTCCCCGGATCCTCGTGGCACCAAACGCACCGGCAGCACGACGCGGCGCGGTGGCGAGTTGTCGCCGTCCAAGCGGGCGAACAACAAATCCGTGGCCGCCTTGCCGAGCGCGCTCGCGTCGTGCGCGATCACGGTCACCGGCGGCGACAACAGGTCGGCGAGCTCGAAGTCGTCGAAGCCCACCAGAGCGGGACGTTCGGCGGAACCGGCGAGCGCGCGCAGGATGTGCACGGTGATGCGGTTGTTGCCGGCCACGACCGCCGTAGCGGGCTCGCGCATGCTTTGCAGCCGTTGCAACGTGGTGGCCACGCTGCTCTCGTCGTGCGGTCCCATCGCCACGAGTTCCTCGTGGTAGCCGATGCCCGCACGCACACAGCCCTCGCGGTAGCCGCGCAAGCGCTCGTTGGCGGTGAAGATGTCCGGCGCGTCCCCGAGGAACGCGATGCGGCGGTGCCCATGTGCAGCCAGATGGGTGACCGCTTCCACGGTGCCGCCGATGTTGTCCACCAGCACGGTGTCCGCCACGACGTCGCCGGCGGGCCGGTCCAGGAACACCACGGGCGTGCCCGCGCGCATCTCCGGCACCAGGTAGCTGTGCTGCAACCCGGCGGGCACGATGAGCAGCCCGTCGACCCGGCGGCTGCAGAACTCCAGCGCCAGCTCGCGTTCCCGCCCGGGATCCTCGTCCGACGACCCCGAGATCACCTGTCTGCCGCGCAACCGGGCGATTTCCTCGACAGCGCGGGTCACGCCGGAGTAGAACGGGTTGCCGACGTCCTCCAGCACCAGCCCGATCGTGCCGGTGGACGAGCCTCGGCGCAGGTTGCGGGCACTCAGGTTCCGCCGGAATCCGAGCTGGTCGATGGCTGCCAACACGCGTTCGGCGGTGGACGGGTGCACGCCCGGTTCGTCGTTGACCACGCGCGAGACGGTCTTGATGCTCACGCCCGCCAGCCGCGCGACGTCGTTCATCGTCGCGCGCCGCACCTTGCGCTGACCGGCTACCGGTCCGATGGGGGACAACGTTGTCATAGTGGGCGTATCTCACCTCGCCTTTACGCCCTTGTCAACCGTTCCGGAACCGGTCAAGTGGCTCTTCATTTCCGCACTTGCTGTCCTGAACGAGACAGGTGGCCCGGGTGGTCTTGACCACCACCGTGTGCGCTCCGCAAGGATCCGATGACAGACAGCGTTGTCAGTGCCTATTGCCGTGCCTTCGGCACAGCGGCGATTTCGCCGAGAAGTCGGCCATCCGGCCGACTCCTTCTCGACGGATTGGGCTTCGCCGAATCCGTCGAGAAGGGGTGACCGGACGACCGACGCGAAATCGCGGAAAGGGGAGCTTGCTCATGCGTGACCTGCCACGCCGTAGCGTTCTCGGCCTTCTGGGCGCCGCCGGACTTGCGAGTGTTCCTGGTGTCGCTGCTGCTCAACCGTCTCCATCCGCGCCGCCACCATCGGCTGACGGCGGCGCGGTTCCTTCCGTCGGTGCAAAGGCCCTGGCGCCGCCTCCCGGTGGCTGGCGGGCCGTTGCCGAGGACGTGCGCAACGAGGTCCGCTGGGCCTGGCGGTCCTATGTGGACCGGGCGTTCGGGCACGACCAGATCAAACCGGTGTCAGGTGGCTTCGAGGAGTTCTTCGTCCCCGGCAGGCCAATGGGCCTCACCGTCGTCGAAGCCCTGGACACGTTGTGGCTCATGGAACTCGATGCCGAGTTCGCCGAAGGAGTCCGCTGGGTCAAGGCGAACCTGAACTTCGACGTGAACGCGTCGTTCCAGGTCTTCGAGACCAACATCCGCATGCTCGGCGGCCTGCTCTCCGCCTACCACGTCAGCGGCGACGCGGCCCTGTTGTCCCTGGCGCGCGACCTCGGCGACCGCCTGCTGGTCGCCTTCACCAAGTCGCCGACCGGAATCCCTTACCGCTACGTCAATCTGCGCACGGGTGCCGTCTCCTCACCCGAGACGAACCTCGCCGAAACGGGCACGTACATCACGGAGTTCGGCTCGCTCTCGAAGTGGACCGGCGATCGCAAGTACTACAACGCCGCGAAGAAGGCACTCAAGGTCACCTTCGATCGTCGCACGTCCTTCGACCTGCTGCCGTGGGACGTGCACGCCGAAACCGGCGCCTGGCGCAACCGCATCGCCACGATCGGCCCGCCCGCCGACTCCTACTACGAGTACCTGTGGGACGGCTGGCACCTGTTCGGCGACCGCGACCTCAAGCAGTGGTGGGACGTCCTGCTCCGGGCGATCCTGCGGCACCAGACGGACGTCGTGGGCGGACGGCTGTGGTTCTCCCAGGTGGACGCCTTCACCGGCCGCCGCGACTCACGAACCCAGAGCGAGCTGGCGGCGTTCTTCGGCGGCTTGTTCGCCGAGAGCGGTGACATCGCGCGCGGCCGGTCGTACCACGACTCCTGGACGGCCGTTCAGGACCGCTACGGCGTGCTGCCCGAGGGCATCAACTACACGTCGCTGCGGCCGACCTCGGTCGGCAACCAGCTCCGGCCGGAGTACGCCGACGGGGCGTTCTTCCTGTGGCTGGCCACGCGTGACGAGGTCTACCGCGAACGCGCCTACCGGCACTACCAGGAGATGAAGCGGACCTCGAAGACCAACTACGGGTACACGATCCTGACGGACGTGACGACCGGGGCGAAGGGCGACTTCTGTCCTGGTTACTGGTGGTCCGAGCAGCTCAAGTACTACTGGCTGATCTTCGGTGACGCGCGCCGGTTCGACTACACCAGCCACTACCTGTCGACCGAGGGGAACATCTTCCTCGGCGCGAAGAGGTAGGGCCGCACGCTCCGGGTCTGAGCGCCGATCACTTGGCGGCGGCGGCGCTCAGACCCGGTCTTTCAGGTCGGCGGTCATGTTGCCTTGCATGGGTGGTTGCGCAGGCAGTGACGAGACGGGTCATTTCATCGCCGCTTCGCGACGATTGCGATTGGGGCTTGACTTCGGGGCCCTTGCGAGATGCTTGTCGGCCTTCAAAAGCCGGGCACAAGGAGCCCGGCCGATCCGAACACGGTAGCACCTCGCACCCGAAGTCAAGCCCCAATCGCGCGGTGGTCACCTTGATACCGCTTCCCGGCGCGGGATTAGGCCTTTACGGCTCGGCTTCGCCTTCGCAGTTGATCATGAGTTTGTTTGTTCACCCTATCGTGTTTGCATTTATTCGTTATCTTGCCGTGATCTTGCGGTAGAGTAGAACATGTGATCGAAACCCGACTCCTCTCCACCGACGAGCTGCTGCGCAGCCTCGTCGACGAGGTGACGGAGATCCGGGTTCGCGAGAATGCCGTCTTGCAGAAGATCGCCGAGTTGGATCGGCGTGGGGCTGCGGGCGAGCTTGGTTACAAGAATTTGCCGCAGGTGTTGCGGCACGCGGTCCGATGGGACCTCAGCGCGGCCAGGAAATGGGTCGCGAACGCCGGGTTGCTGGGTGGCGACATCACCCCGACCGGCAGCGAACTCGCCCCGGAACTTCCGGTGACCGCCGAGGCCGTGGCCGAGGGTGTGCTGTCGGTCGAGCACGTCGCGGTGGTCGCCGAGGTGATGAAGGCGTTGCCCGCCGAAGCCGAAGACTCCGTGGTGGGCTTTGCTCGTGAGCACGAGCCCAGTGCGGTGCGCGCGTTCGGCAAGGAACTGGCCTACCGGCTCTATCAGGACGACCCCGAGCCTCCCGAGCCCGAACCCGCTTCGCAGGTCAACCAGCACGTGATGCGCTGGAAGAACGGCCAGCTGGAGATCAGGGCGCTCCTGGACACGGTCACCGGCGCGAAGTACGAGGCGCTGCTCGACCCGCTGGCCAAACCGCGCCCCGAGACCGCCGAGGACGGCCCCGGCCTGCGCTCCCGCGCCGAACGCGAAGGCGACGCGCTGGCCGAACTGGTCGACCTGATGCTGCGTGCCGACCAGCTGCCCGAACACGGCGGCGAACCGGTCACGCTCACCGTGACCCTGCGGTACGAGGACCTGGCTGAGCAGGTCGGCCAGGGCATGCTGGACAACCGCGAGCGAGTGCCCGCCGAGCAGGTCCGCCGGCTCGCCTGCGACGCGGGCATCATCCCGCTGGTCCTGGGTGAGAAGTCCCAGCCGATGAACATCGGCCGCAAGACCCGCACCTTCCCCGCTGGAATTCGTCGAATCCTCGTCGCCCGCGATCGCGGCTGCGCTTTTCCCGGATGCGGCCGACCACCAAAGCAATGCGACGCCCACCATGTTCACCATTGGGCGGACGGCGGCGAAACCTCGGTCGACAATGCCGTCCTGCTCTGCCGCCATCACCACACGCTCATCCACCAAAGTGAATGGGACGTGACAATGGTGCACGGCATGCCGACCTTCTATCCGCCGAAGTGGCTCGACGCGCAACGCAAACCCAGGCGCAACCTTCTTCATGTCGCCGCCTGATTGCCCTGACAAAGCCGTGCGAAGCGAGCCGGACAGTCGGGATTCCGCGATGGGTGAGCCCGCTACCTGTGCGCCGCTGAGCAGCGGTCATGACACAACCACCGCGCGATTGGGGCTTGACTTTGGGTGCGAGGTGCTACCGTGTTCGGATCGGCCGGGCTCCTTGTGCCCGGCTATTGAAGGTCGACAAGCATCTCGCAAGGGCCCCGAAGTCAAGCCCCAATCGCTTCGCGACGAAGTCGCGACAAGTGACCACGCCCGGTAATGCCCACGCAACCACCATCGCAAGGTGAGATGAGCACGGCAGGTGACCCCTCCGCTGGAACCGCCACCAGCCCACGCAAGCCGACCCGCACGCCCAGGCCCCCGAACTGGCGACCACCCGCCCGGCCCCGTCGCAACTCCCCACATCCCAACTAGGGTGGAACCCGTGGACGCACTGGATCCCATTGAGTCGGTCAACACGTTCATCGGCACAAAGGACGAGGGCAACACGTTCCCCGGCGCGTCCATGCCGTTCGGCAAGGCCCACTCGAGCCCCATCGGCTCCCACTACGCGGGCTACCGCTACGACGACCAGCAGATCCGCGGCTTCGGGCACTTCTTCCTGTCCGGCGCGGGCTGCTGGGAACAGGGCGGCCTGGTCCCGATCCTCCCGGTCACGCAGCTCCCCACGAGCTTCGACCACAGGCGCTACGCCACCGGGTACTCGCACGACGGCGAGATCGGCAAACCCGGCTACTACAAGGTCAAGCTGGACCGCGACATCACCGTCGAGTGCACCGCGACCACCCGAAGCGGCGTCGAGCGGTACACCTGGGGTCAAAACGTCCAGGGCACGCTCCTGGTCAACGTCGGCCAGGCCAACGACAAAGAGCCGGTCTCGGCCAGCAGCATCAAGGTCGTCGACGACCGCACCATCACCGGAACCGTGGAAACACAGGCGTTCTGCGGTGGCCGGCCCTACCTCACGCACTTCACCACCAGGTTCGACCGCCCGTTCCAGGCGTTCGGCACCTGGACCCCGGCCGGACCCAAGCCGGGCCAACGGGAATCCGCGGGCGGCGCCGGGCTGAGGGGTGCCTGGGTGACGTTCACCCCGGGCCCCGTCACCGCGTGCACCGCACTGTCGCAAGTGGACGAGCAGGGCGCGGCGAACAACCTGGCCGCGGAAACCACGGGCAAGTCCTTCGACGACATCCGCAACGAGGCCCAGGACGCCTGGCGCCGGGAGCTCTGCTGCATCGAGATCGAGACGGACGACTGGGACGAGCGCGCGGTCTTCTACACCGCGCTCTACCACGTGCTGCTCCAGCCGTTGACCGGCAGCGACGCCGACGGCCGGTACCGGGGCTTCGACAACCAGGTCCACCAGGCCGACGGCTGGACGTACTACGAGTACTACTCGCTCTGGGACACCTACCGCGCCCACAACCAGTTGCTGGCGCTGATCCGCACCCAGCGCAGCAAGGACATCGCCAGGAGCGTTCTCGCCATCCACGAACAGGGTGGCTGGCTCCCGCGCTGGGCCTACGCGAACCAGGAGACGAACTGCATGACCGGCGACCCGGTCACGCCGTTCCTGGTGGACCTGTGGCGGTTCGGCCACCTCAAGGGCTTCGAGGAGCAGGCTTACCGGGCACTGCTGCAGAACGTGGACGGCATCCCGCCGGAGAGCTCCAGGTTCCAGGGCCGGTCCGGCAACCCGAACTACCTCAAGAACGGCTTCGTCCAGTACGACAAGCGCTTCCCGAAGAAGGGGCAGGACACCGACCCGCACCACGGCGCGTCGGCGACCCTCGAGTACGCGCTGGCCGACGCCACGCTCGCGATCATGGCTGAAGCGCTCGGTCACAAGGAGGACGCCGAGCGCCTGCGCAAGCGCGGCCTCAACCACCGCAACCTCTGGGACCACAGCGTCACCGACCGCGGCTTCACCGGCTTCCCGCGGCCGAAGCTGGGCAACGGCGCTTGGCTGAACCCCTTCACCCCGCAGGGGCCCGAGGGTTTCCACGAGGGCACTGCCTGGCAGTACCAGTGGCTCGCCCAGCACGACGTGCCCGGCCTGATCACGGCGCTCGGCGGCAAAGCGGCGGCCGAGGCGCGGCTCGACGACTTCTTCGCCTACGCGGATCTGCTGCAAGATCCCGCGAGGACGGTTCGCGAGAAGTGGGTTGTGGGGCCTTACGACTACTACAACCAGTTCAGGTACAACCCGAACAACGAGCCGGACCTGCACGCGCCGTGGATGTACGCGCTGATCGGCAAGCCGGAGAAGACGTCGGTGGTCGTCCGTGCCGCGCAGACGTTGTTCGTCAACGGACCCGCGGGTGTCACGGGCAACGACGACCTCGGCACGATGTCGGCCTGGTACGTGTTCAGCGCGCTCGGGATGTACCCCGCCGTGCCGGGAACTGGCGAGTTCGTGTCACACGCTCCCCGCTACACCAAGGCCGTGGTCCACCTGGAGAACGGCAAGGACATCGTGATCAAGGCCGAGGCCGCGGACACCACGAAGACGCAGGTGGTGGAGCGGATTCGGAGTGGGTGGCGGAACAAGGTGAAGGATCGGATCGAGCTCGCGCAGCTCCAGTCGGGGACCACGCTCGAGGTCGACCTTCACACAGTTTCCAATTGAGACGCCAAAACGGTCGTACGCTCGTGCGATGGGCACCTGCGCGAGCTGTGGCACGGATTTCGCGCCCCTGCCGTCGCGGGCGCGGTATTGCTCGAACGCGTGCCGTCAGCGTGCCTATCGTCAGCGTTCCGCGGGTACGTCCACTGTGGTCGCCGAGGTGCCTCTGTACGACGACGCGTTCGTGGGCAGGGAACGCGAGCTGGCGGAGCTGCTTTCGTTGCTGCGCAAGCACAGGATGCTCACACTCGTCGGTGCCGCCGGGGTGGGGAAGACGCGGCTCGCGGTGGAGGTCTCCCTGCGCGCCAGGAGAACCGAGGTCCGCACGGTCGAACTGGGCAAGCTGAGCCGGTCCGACCAGGTGGTGCAGGCGTTCGCGGAAGCCGTTGGGGTGTACCAGCACGCGGGTGTCGCGCTCAGGACCACGTTGCTGCACGAACTCGCGAACCGCAGAATCCTGTTGCTCGTCGACAACTGTGAGCACCTCGTCGAGGAATGCTGCGACGTCGTGGACGCGCTCTTGTCGCGCTGCCCGAACGTGCAGGTCCTGGCAACGAGCCGGGAAGCCCTGAGAGCCGTCGGCGAGGCCGTCTACCCGCTGCACGGCATGGACGGGGACGCGGTCCGGCTCTTCACCGACCGCGCGGGAACGACCGGCGACCAGGACGCGATCGCGGCGGTCTGCGCGCGGCTGGACGGTGTGCCGCTCGCGGTGGAACTGGCCGCGAAGCTCTCCAGGTCGGTACCGCCGCACGAACTCGCGAACCGGCTGGACCACCGGCTCGACCTGCTCAGCGACGTCGACGAACAGGCGCGGCACCAGAGCCTGCGCGCGGCCATCGCGTGGAGCCACGACCTGCTGACCGCGCAGGAGAAGGAGCTGTTCCGGCGGCTTGCGCTGCTGCCGGGCGGGTTCGGGCTGGAGATCGCCCAGGTCGTGCACGGCAGCCCGGTGATCGGCCTGCTCAGCGCATTGCAGGCGAAGTCTTTGGTGGTGCGGGAGAACGACGGCCGCTTCCGGATGCTCGAATCGGTCCGGCTCTACGCGGAGGAACGGCTGCGGGAACAGGACGGGTACGACGTCACGGCCGAACGGATCATCGCTTGGCTGTGCGAACGGGGCGAACCCGGCGTCACGTCGTCGATCCTCGCACCCGAGCAGCTCAAGGCGCTGCACCGGGAGTACGACAACGTGGCGTACGCGTTCGCCCATCTGGTGGCACTTCAGGACGAGCGCCGGTTGATGCTCGCCACGATGTTGCTGAGGGTGTGCTTCGACCGCGGCTACTACGCCGAGGCGGGGGCGGTGCTGATGCAGGTGCTGGACCAGTCGTCCGCCGATGCCCGCTACCGGACCCTCGCCCTGGAGTACGCGTCGCTGCTGGCGGGATGCGAGCAGCGGCACGACGAGGCCGTGAAGTACGCGATGGCCGCTGTCGAGACCGCTGAGGCAGGCGGGCAACACCTGGTCATGTGCCGGCTGTACCGCACGTTGGCGAGCGCCTACGAGGGTGCGGGTGACGTGCCGAGCACCTTGTGGGCGTTACGCCAATCGATCGAGCACGGCGTACGCAACGGCAACGAGGTGAGTGTCGCTGTGTCCAGTCAGAACCTCGGCTGGGCGTTGCTGATTCGGGGCGACGCCGACGGTGCCGCCGAGCTGGTCGAAGGCGCGTTGCCGGCGCTGAAGGCACATGCACGGCCGGATGTCGTGGCCATCGCGGTGCACACGTCGGGCTGCATCGCGTTGGAACGCGGTGATCTGACGACGGCGAGTGCCCGATTCGCGGAGAGCGCGCGCATTGCGGCGAAACTGCCGCGCGCGGTGCTGGAGTCGGTCGAGGGCTGTGGCCTGGTCGCGATGTTGTCGGGACGGCACGAACTCGGCGTGCGGCTGCTGGCCGCCTGTCAGCAGATGCGCACCGCGTGGGTCGTCCCGGCGGAACCGTGGTGGCGGCGGAAGATGGAGGCCGCGCTGGACGCCGCGCGGGAGTCCCTGTCCCGCACGGCTTTCGCGCGAGCTTTGAACGCGGGCCAGGCGATGGACGTCCGCCACGCCCTGGAAACCGCGTTGGACAAGGAGATCGTGCGGGACGGCGTGCTCAGCGACCGGCAGCGCATGGTCGTCGAACTGGTGGCGCAGGGAATGACGAACGCGCAGGTCGCGGGCAAACTCGGGATCTCACACCGGACCGTGGAATCCCACGTGCACAACGTGAAAGCGGTGTTGAACCTCTCGTCTCGCGCGCAGCTCGTGGCGTGGGCCCAATCGAACTGAGACGTCCGGCCGTCCGGTCCAACTGAGACGTAACGCTGCGGTTCATCCGGATGACTTCACGCCCCCTGACGTTCATTGTGGGTACAACCAACGGAAGGGGAGGGGGCGACGTGGAACCGTTCCGTCTGCTGCACCCCGACCTCGTGCCGCAAAGACGCGAGTCGCTGCAGCACGCTGCGTCCATGCTCGTCCAGATGGGGCTGGACGACACGGTGCTGTCCGCGCCGCCCGTGCACCAGCGGCTCGCGCGCGTGGTGCTCGCGAGCAGCGACGTGATCGAGTGGAAGCCCGGCTACGGCGTGCGGAGCGCCGAGCACGACGAGCGCTTCGGCATCGTGCGGGTGGGCGGCGACCGCGGTGGCGTGTTCCTGTCCGGCATCCTGATCGCCTACCTCGACGTGCTGGAGAACGCGGCCAGGACGGGCACCTCGATCTCCGAGGACTCCTGGCGCACCCTGCTCTGGGCACCGACCGCCCTCTTCGACCACGTGCTGCGCCGCCCCCAGGTCGGCATGACCGTGGTGATGCCCGGCCCCGGCACCGGCCACCTGCCCTGCGATCGCACCCAGGCCGGCCAGCGCCTCCACCTCGCGCTGATGCAGGCCGTCCGGTTCGCCGTGAGCGGCGTCGTGCGGGCCCAGGACGACCGCACGCTGGTCGAGGACTGCGTCACGCTCGCGACGGCCTGTCTGCGCGCCGCGACGGTGGCGCTCGCGTTCGCCGGCGACGTCGGCGACGACCAGCCGTTGCCGATCATGGAGACCGCCGAGCACCACTACCTGTGGCAGATGATCAGTGAGGTGCGCGCGGCCGTCCCGCGGGCCCGTTTCGAACAGTTCGCCGCGGCGCTGCGCCGGCTCAACGACGTGTACACCGCGTGTCCGCTCCTCGTTGTGGGCAGCTGACTTCGAACGTCTCGACTTCGCGCCGACTTTCGTCGTTCCGCCACGCGAAGCAATCCTCGGTGACCTAACGTCCGGGCCATGACAGAGGAGCGGTCGGCGGTCGTCGTGCGGGACATCCGCAAGAGCTACGGCCAGCTGAATGCGGTGGACGGGGTGTCGTTCACCGTGGCCGAGGGGGAGTTCTTCGGCATCCTGGGGCCCAACGGCGCCGGCAAGACCACCACGCTCGAGATCATCGAGGGACTGCGCAAGCCCGACAGCGGCGAGGTGACGCTGTTCGGCGAGAGTCCGTGGCCGCGCAACGTGAAGCTGCTGCCGCGCATCGGCGTGCAGCTGCAGGCCACGGCGTTCTTCGACAAACTGACCGCGAAAGAGCAGCTGCAGACGTTCGGCGCGCTCTACGGCGTGAGCCACGGGACCGCGGCCGACATGCTCGAACTGGTCGGCCTCGCGGACAAGGCGAACGAGCAGGAGAGCAAGCTCTCCGGCGGTCAGCGGCAGCGGCTCTCGATCGCGTGCGCGCTGGTGCACGACCCGGACATCGTGTTCCTGGACGAACCGACCGCGGCGCTCGACCCGCAGGCGCGCCGCAATCTCTGGGACGTGCTGCGCGCGATCCAGGAGCGCGGCAAGACCATCGTCTACACCACGCACTACCTCGACGAGGCCGAGATCCTCTGCGACCGCGTGGCCATCATGGACACCGGCAAGATCCTCGCGCTCGACCCGCCGGCGGTGCTGGTGCGCGGCCTGGACGCGCCGACCCACGTGACGCTGCAGAAGGGCGTGGTGTCCGTCGTGGACGCTTCCGCACTGGACGGTGTCGACGAGGCGCGCGAGAACGAGGTGTCGCTGACGATCTCCACGCGCCGCCCCGCTCCCGTGCTGTCCGCGCTGGCCGAACGCGGTGCGCTGGACGGCCTGCAGGTCCGCACGGCCACCCTGGAAGACGTTTTCCTCAACCTGACCGGTCGGGAGTACCGCGCATGACCGCGTTCAAGACGCTCTCGGTGGCGATGCTCAAAGGATTCATCCGGGACAAGGTGACGCTGTTCTTCACCTTTCTGTTCCCGTTGATGTTCCTGATCATCTTCGGCCTGATCCTGCGCGACGTCGGCGCCGACAAGACCAGGATCGCGGTGGTCGGTGACGGCCCGATCGTCTCGGCGTTGCGCGACAGCGGTGCGCTGGAGCTGGAGCCGTACAACGACGAGAACTCCGCCGTGCAGAAGGTGAAGGACGGCGACCTGCCCGCGGCGCTGATCATCCGCGGCCAGCAGCTCGACGTCCGGTTCGCGCAGAGCGACCAGGTCAAGTCGGCGACCGTGCTCGGCATCATCAACGGGTTCGTGGACAAGGCGAACCTCGCCGCGACCGGCCAGCCGCCGCGGTTCACGTTCGCGGCGGAGAAGGTCGAGGACGCCTCGCTCAAGCCGATCCAGTTCCTGACGCCCGGCATCCTGTCCTGGGGCGTGGCGGTGTCGGCGGTGTTCGGTTCGGCCCTGACCTTGGTGTCGTGGCGGCGAAAGCAGGTGCTGCGGCGGATCCGGCTGGCACCCGTCTCGGCCACTTCGGTGCTGTCGTCGCGGTTGCTCGTCAGCGCCGGGGTCGCGCTGGTGCAGGGCGCGATCTTCGTCGGCATCGCGTCGCTGCCGGTGTTCGGGCTGCGGCTGTCCGGGTCGTGGTGGCTCGCGATTCCGTTGCTGCTGCTGGGAACCCTCGCGTTCTTCGCGCTCGGCATGCTGGTCGGCGCGTTCGCGAAGACCGAGGAGTCGGCTTCGGCGGCGGCGAACATCGTGGTGCTGCCGATGGCGTTCCTGTCCGGCACGTTCTTCCCCGTCGACCAGGCACCGGCGTGGTTGCAGACGGTGTCGAAGATCTTCCCGTTGCGGCACATGAACGACGGCATGCTCGACGTGCTGGTCCGGGGCAAGGGGATCGAGGCACTCGCGATACCGGGGGCGATCCTGGTCGGGTTCACGCTCGTCGTCGGGTTCGTCGCGAGTCGCGTCTTCAAATGGGAGGAATAGGACAGGGTCGGTAGTCGTGTGCTCCCCGTCACGGTTCATGATGGGGAGCCATGACGTTCTCCACAGCGGCTGGACGGTTCCGCATCTTCGCCCTCGCCGAGGCGATCTCCTGGGCGGGACTGCTGCTCGGGATGTTCTTCAAGTACGTGGTCGTGCAGAACGAGATCGGGGTCAAGATCTTCGGCCCGATCCACGGCATCATCTTCGTGGGCTTCATCCTCGTCACGCTGATGGCGAAGGAGCCGCTCAAGTGGGACGTGCGCACGCTCGTGCTCGGCCTGCTGTCGAGCATCCCGCCGTTCGGCACGGTGATCTTCGAGCGCTGGGCCACGAAGACAAACCGCCTGGACGAGACCGCTACCGCACCAGCGCCCGAACAGCTCTGAGCTCGTCCTGCGGGTCGCCCTCGTGGTAGATCCGCTCGGACTGCTCGATGTTGTCCAGGAACACCTGGTACTTCACCGCGTTGTGCAGGTGTCCCGCCCGGCGGGCGACGTCGAGCGCCTCCAGCGGCCGGCTGTCCGGACGGTGTTCGAGCCACGCTTCGCTCCACACCTTCCGGACGTGGTCGCTCATCTCGGCGTCGCAGCGCTCCATCACCCGGCACGCGTCGAGCGCCGGGTGTCCCCACACGGCGTCCGACCAGTCGATGACCTCGCCGCTCTGCCGCCAGTTGCCGGGGTGGAAGTCGCCGTGCGTCAGCGTGTCCGGTAGCCCGAACGACGGCATCGGCACGGTCGTCGGGGTGATCCGCGGCTCGCCGGCCAGCGCGTTCTGCACGGCGACCCAGCGCGGCACGATGAGATCGACGTGCTCGGGCTTGATCGGCCAGCACTTGTCGCCCGGTGCGTCGCCCAGCAGCACCCGTTGTGGTGCCGAGGCGATCACTTCCGGGACCAGCGCGGGGTCGTGGGCGGCGACCATCTTGATCACAGTGCCCTCGTCGGCGAAGAACGACGGGATGGCCTTCAGCCACACCGGACCGTTCCTGGTGGGCAACCGGTGGACGGTCGAGAGGTTCCAGGTGCGGACCTGGACCGCCGGTCCGGTGCGGTCGATCTCGGTGTCGGCCCACGCGATCAGCTCGGCCGGTCCGCCCATCCGCGCGTACGGCAGCCTGTTCGGGGCGTCCGCCTCGGGTTCCCGTGCGGGGTGGAGCTTCGTGCGGTCGGGTTCGCCGTGTGCCTCGACGTGGTAGGTGACCAGACCGCCGGTCATCATCGCGCCGCCCCTGACCGAGATCAGCCGCAGCACGCTCGTGGGCACGCCGAGCAGCTGCTCCAGGGCCTCGTTGACCGGCTCTACGTGGTTCCAGTCCGACGAGCCGACCGGGAACAACTCCGTCCGGCCCGCGAACCCGCTGGGCGTGCTGACCAGGGCGATCACGGTTCGTCCCGTCATCGGAGCACCAGCTTCAAGGCAGCCCTCAGTTCGTTCGCCGGGTCGTCGCGGTGGTAGATCCGCTCGGAGTCCTCGATGTTGTCCAGGAACTCCTGGTACTTCACCGCGTTCAGCAGGTGCGAGGTGCCGCGGGCGGCGTCGAGTGCGTCGAGCGGCCGGCTGTCCGGGCGGAGTTTCAGCCACGCCTCGCTCCACACCGTCCGGATGTGGTCGCGCAGCTCCGGTGGGCAGAACTCGATCAGCCGGCCCGCGTCCAGTGCCGGATTGCCCCACACGACGTCGGACCAGTCGATGACCACACCGCTGTCGAACCAGTTGCCGGGGTGGAAGTCGCCGTGCACCAACGTCTCCGGCAACCCGAAGGACGGCATCGGCACGGCTGACGGCCGGACCCTCGGCTCACCGGCCAGCGCGTCCTGCACCGCGACCCAGCGCGGCACGATCAGATCGACGTGCTCGGGCGTGACGCGCCAGCAGTCGTTGCCCGCGGCGTTGCCGAGCAGGACGCGGAACGGCGCGGAGGCGAGCACCTCGGGCACCAGCGTCGGGTCGTGCGCGGCGACCATCCTGATCACCGCGGCCTCGTCGGCGAAGAACGACGGGACGGCCTTCAGCCACGCGGAGCCGTTCGCGGTGGGCAGGCGGTGCACCGAGGACAGGTTCCAGGTCTTCACCTGGACCGCCGGTCCGGTGCGGTCGATCTCGGTGTCGGCCCACGCGATCAGCTCGGCCGGTCCGCCGAGCCGTGCCCACGGCAGCCTGCGCGGGGCGTCGGGTTCGGGTTCCTCCGCGGGCCGGAGGCGGGTCCGGTCGGGTTCGCCGTGCGCCTCGACGTGGTAGGTGACCAGGCCACCGCCGGGTGCGTCGCCGCCCTCCACCGAGACCAGCCGCAGCACGCTCGTGGGCACGCCCAGCAGCTGTTCCAGCGCCTGGTTGACGGGTTCGGCGTCGGCCCACCACGGACTCCCGACCGGGACGGCCTCGGTGCGGCCGGCGAACCCGCTGGGCGCGCTGACCAGGGCGATGATCGACCGTTCCGTCACGCGACCATCATCGCGGCGCGCTCAACCGGATTTCAGTCCTCGAAGTCGCCGCTGGCCCGGCGGACCTTGGCGAGCAGGTCGGTGAGCTGCTCGGTCTGCCGGTCGGTGAGGCCCTTGAGGCCCAGGTTGACGTCGACCACGGCCGCGGTCGCCTCCTCGCGGCGCTGCAGGCCCGCGCCGGTGATCTCCACCAGCGTGGTGCGGCGGTCGGTCGGGTGCGGGGTGCGGCGGACCAGGCCGTCGCTCTCCAGCCGGTCGACGATGTTGGTCACGCTCGTGGGGTGCAACTGCAGGCGCTCGCCCATCACACGCATCGGCAGCGCGCCCTTGCGGGAGAAGAAGAGCAGCACCAACGCCTCGTAGCGCGCGAACGTGAGCCCGTGCGGTTTGAGGGCTGCGTCCACGGCGGACTGGATGATTTGCTGGACACGCATGACGCTCGTGACGGCGGCCATCGACGTGGCCGAACCAACGCGCTCGTCCCACAGTTCGGCCGCGCGGGCGATCGGATCGAACGGCAGCGGTGTCATGAGGCCCGAAGCTACCAGTCAGTACACCAGAGGATCATCAGGAGGCTCGTGTGCTTGTCGCGTTCAGCGTTGCTCCGTCCGGTTCGGACGAATCCGGAAGCGTCGCGAAGGCCGTCGCCGAGGCGATCCGGGTCGTGCGGGAGTCCGGCCTGCCCAATGAGACGAACGCGATGTTCACCTTGATCGAGGGGGAGTGGGACGAGGTGATGGCCGTGGTCAAGCGCGCGACGGAGGTTGTGCAGGCCAGCGCCTCGCGGGTCTCGCTCGTGCTCAAGGCGGACATCCGGCCCGGCTACACCGGGCAGCTGACGGCCAAGGTGCGAAGGGTTGAGGAGCACCTCTCCGACACGCCATGATCGTGCTCCGCCGCCGACCTGTTCGAGAGTCGAGCGGAGGCGCATCTCGTGAGATTCGTGATCATCTTGCTGACCGCGGTGCTGGCGGTCGTTCCGTCCGCGCACGCCGGACCGTCCACCAGGTGGGACAACATCGGCCCGAACGGCGCGGGCGGGTACCTGGCGTTCGCCCAGAAGATCGCCTACGTGCTGCCGGGCGCGGGCCAGCAGGTGTTCCGGTCCGACGACCGGGGCCGCAGCTGGCGGCAGGGGAGGCTGTTCCCGGAGATGCGCGGTGCCGCGCTGGCGGCCGATCCGGCGCGGCCGGACAGCGTGCTCGTGGCCGGGTACGAGGGCGGTGGCGGTGCCGGGACCGTGCTGCGGTCCGTCGACGGCGGTCTGTCGTTCTCGGTCGCGTTGCGGACACCTTCTGAGGTGCAGGACGTCGCGTTCGGGGCTGCGGGTGTGTCGTACGCGGCCTCCGCGGAGGGCGTCTATCGCGGGGTCGGCGGGCTGGGCTGGTCGTTGCTGCCCGGATCGCCTGCCGCTGCTGAGGACGTGCACGTCGTGGGACCGGATCTCGTCGTCGCCGCGGGTGGCGTGGTGCACGTGCTGCGGGCCGGGAAGTGGTCGGCGTCCGACGTGCCGGCCGACAAGATCAGCTCGCGTGGCGACGTCGTGGTGGCGCGCAAGTTCAGCGGTGGGGTGCACCTGTCTGCCGACCGCGGGGTTTCGTGGCGTGCGGTGACGGGGCCGTGGACGGCGTCGTGGATCTTGTACGGCGGGATCACGGCCAACGGCTGGATCCAGGTGCAGACGTTGGACGGGCACTTCATCAGTGCGGACCAGGGAGTCACCTGGAAGCGGACCGACGCGGTGGAGCAGGTCGACGTCTACACCGAGATCGGCAGTTTCCCCGACATGCCGGACTGGCAGTGGGTCTACGGGTCCGGCGGGGTCTACGCGACTGCTGATCACGAGCACTTCAAGCGGGTCGGCGTGCCGGGGGCGCACGTGCTGTCGCTGGCCGTGTCCGGGCGGTCGATCATCGCAGGGACGATGCAGGGGTCCTATCGGACCGATCTGCCCGTGGCGTCGCAGGAGTGGGACTTCGACGGGTCCGCGCCGCCGGCCATCGGCAACCGGGTCGGCGCGCTGGCGGCTCGCGACGGGGTCGTGCTGCGGGGGCGGAACGGCTACCGCGGGTCGATGGACGCGATCTTCGTCGAGCGGTCGCTGGACGGCGGCCGCTCGTGGGCGATCACCGCGGAGATGCCGGGCAACACGCGTTCGCTGGTGTTCGACCCGGTCTTGCCTGGTCGCGTGTATTTGGGCGCGTACCTGATCAACGCGTTCTACGTGTCATTGGATGGCGGGCTGTCCTTTGTGCAGCGGGTGCACGGTCCGTTGCGCGGGATCAAGACCATCGCGGCTGATCCTGGTGGCATCTGGCTCGCGGACGCCGGTGGCCTCTACCGGTCGACGGACGCCGGTGTGTCGTTGCGGCAGGTGTTGCCCGGACGGATGAATTCGGTGCTGGTGGATCCGCGCGATCCGCGGCACGTCGTGGCGGTGGGGCAGAACTCGGTGTTCGTGTCGTTCGACGGGGCTTCCTTCACCGAGGTGCCCAAGGTTTCGACCGAACAGCTGTCCACGATCGCGATTGCCCCTGACGGTGTGCTGTACCTCGGCTCGATCTCGTTCGAGGGGTCCAGCAAGGGAGTGCTGCGGTCCTCTGATGGCGGCCGTTCATGGACTGTGTTCGGCGGCCCGGACGTGGAGCGTGGTGTGGAGGCGCTGCTCGTCTCCTCGGATGGCCGAACGCTCTACGCCGGCACGGTGAGTGGATCCGTGCACCGGCGTTCACTGGGTTAGCGTGTCGGGCGTGGACGCGAGGCAGCTGTGGTTGAGGTTCGAGCCTTACCACGACGTCACGTACTTCACGCCCGAATCCCGCGCGGCAACCGACGCGCTGGGCTGCAAGGGCGGGTGGATGGGCTACTTCGGCATGCGCGCGGCGCCTTTGGGTGCGGCCTCCCCGGAGTTGGTGACGGCCGTCTTCTACAACTTCGCCCCGCGCATGGTGTCGCGCGCCCTTCCGGACGCGTGGGAGATCGCATCTCCCGAGGAATTCCTGCGCGCACGGCTTGAGGGCGTGGACGGGGCGTTGCGGCGGTTGCTGGGCGACGTCGACACGCCCGTTGTGGAGGAAGCCGCTTCATTGGCCCGTGCGGCTGCTCTGGCCGCTCCCATCGCGGGACGTCCGTTGGCCGCCGCGAACCGTGCGTTGCCGTGGCCGGTTGAACCGCATTTGGCGCTTTGGCACGCCTGCACGATTTTGCGTGAGGCACGCGGAGATGGCCATGTGGCTGCGCTAGTGGCACATGATGTGGGACCGTGCCAGGCGCTTGCGCTGTACGCGCGTGAACATTCCCTCGATCCGGCATACATGCGAGCCGCGCGTGGTTGGACCGTCGAGGAATGGGAAGCGGTTTCGGACCTGCCCGGTGATCTTCCCGCGGTGGAGCGAGCAACCGATGCCGCTGCTCTGACCCCGTGGGAGGCGTTGGGCGAAGGTCCGACGTCGCGGTTCATCGACCTGATGACACCGCTCGCTCTACGCATCGCTTCGGCCAACGAGGCGATGCGCGTCAACCCGATGGCCCTGGACCCGGTCCGGGAACTAGCCGTGCCAGGATGGAACACGTGACAAGGCCTGATCCTCGCAAGACCGCCGCACTGTCCGCCGCGCTCTCGGGCGCCGTCGACCTCGGTGCCCTGAAGGCGCGCGCCGACGCCGCCCGCACCGCCGCCGCCACGCCCGCCGCCGCCGGTTCTCCGGCCGCCGGCGCCGAGAACGGCTCCGCGCCGTGGATCGTGGACGTCACCGAGGCGTCTTTCCAGGCTGTGGTCGAGCAGTCCCTGCAAGTGCCCGTCGTGGTGCTGCTGGGTGCCTCCTACAGCCCAGAGTCCCAGCAGCTGGCCACCTCGCTGACCCGGTTCGCGTCCGCCTCTGGTGGTTCGTGGATTCTGGCGCGGGTCGATCTGGAGGCGGCGCCTCGGATCGGGCAGGCGTTCGGGGTGCAGTCCGTGCCGACCGTGGTGGCTGTTGCCGCTGGTCAGCCCATCGATGCTTTTGCCGGGCCGTTGGCCGACGCGGAGTTGTCCGCGTGGATCGCTCGGTTGCTGGACGCGTTGCGGGAGCGGCTGCCGGGGATTCGGGCTGGGGAGGCTCGGGCTGGGGCTCCCGTTGTCGCTGAGGAGGATCTGATTGAGGATCCTTTGATCGTTGCTGCTGAGGAGGCTTTCGAGCGCGGCGATTATGTTGCTGCTCAGGGGTATTACTCGCAGATTCTCGCCGCTGAGCCGGGGAATGAGCTGGCCAAGGAAGGGCTGGCGCAGGCTCGGTTCGCTGAGCGGGCCGAAGGGGTCGACCCTGCGGTGATCGCCAAGGCCGATGCCGCGGTTGACGATGTCGACGCTCAGCTGGCTGCTGCTGACGCGCAGGTGGCGTTGCAGCAGGTTGAGGAGGCATTCCGGCGGTTGGTCGATACCGTGCGCCGGGTTTACGGGGATGATCGGGATCGGGTTCGGCAGCATTTGGTCGGGCTGTTCGAGTTGTTCCCGGCGGATGATCCTCGCGTTGCCGCGGCTCGGCGGAATCTGGCTTCGGCGTTGTACTGAGGGTTTGAGAGTCGCTGGCTTTGAGGGTGGTTGGGTTGCGGGCGGCGAGTTCCTGTTGAGTGCTTCCCCTGGGCGCTGCCCCCAGACCCCCGGCAATCTGATCTGGGGATACCGCGCCACCGGCGGGTTGATGGCACGCCTGACGTTGGGCGGCTGCCGGTTGCGTAGGTGGTTGCGTTGGCGGTGACGGGACCCCACCGCCGGGAGCTTGCGCTCCGGAAGGCGGCTCGGCTTCGCCATCGCTGTTTGACCGCGTGGTGTCTGAGAGCGGGAACGAGGGACTCTCCACACGAAGGGATCGCTGGTGAGCGGCGCCCAAGCAGAGATCTGGGAGCGGTACGCCGCGAAGTACACGCCGCGTCGCGCCGTCAACGCGGCCGGCGCTACGACGTGGCTCAACTGGACCCAATACCCTGACCACGGCCCCGACGAGACAGTCCTCGGTGACCTTCGCGGGAAGAGAGTGCTCGAACTCGGGTCCGGCGCCGGGGCCAACCTCGCCCACCTCGCCACCCTGGGCGCGGTCTGCACGGGCATCGACATCGCTCCCAGTCGTGCTGGCCTTGCTCGCCAGGCCTGGGGACACCTCGGGCGGTTGGAGTTCGTCACCGCCGACGTGCTCGGTTATCTCACCGACACGAACATCATGTTCGACGTTGTCTACTCGATCTTCGGCGCGGTTTGGTTCACCGACCCGGAAGCTCTCTTTCCTCTGGTGCGCATGAGGATGAGCCACGGCGGTGTCTTCGCCTTCTCTCAGTCGCCCGCCACTGCGCAGGAGAACGAGACCGGCCAGATCGTCCGGCAGCGGCACCTTCCTGTTCACCAGTGGATCGAACAACTCACCGCGACAGGGTTCAGGGAAATCGTGGCGGAGACCATCGATGCTCCCGAGCTGGGCAAGCCAGGGACGGTGCTCGTGCACGCACGTGCCGCATAGACGCGTCTGGGAGCCGCGCGCCGGATGCACGGGCCGGGGTGACCGCGTGGTCACCCCGGCCAGTCGGTCAGGAAGCCGGGACCGCTGCCGCGCTGGTGGTGAAGATCTGGTCCACCGTCAGGCCGTCTGGGGACGGGGCCTGGTTCTTCATCGGCACGCGTCCCTCGGAGCGCATGTCCTCGGCCAGGCCGGGGTCGCGCGGGGTTGAGATGGAGCCGCCGTCGATGCCTACGGCGCACATGCCTACGGACGTGCAGCCGTACACGGGGCCGTCTGGGCCGTCGTACCAGTGCTGCAGGTAGAAGACGTACTTGCCTTGGGGCAGGCCCGAAGCCACGTCCGTGAGGGTTGTCTCGGGTTGCCGGGAGAACTCCACCACGGCCTTGGAGATGTTGGGGTTGCTCGACTTCTCCACCTGGATCGCCACGTTCGACGTGCGGTGGGCCGGCTTGCCGGGGTCGGTGTACTCCTTGCCTTCCGTGACGCCGTTGATGGTGCCCAGCACCACCAGTTGTGACTGGGAGGCCAGTTGCTCAATGGTTTCGGGTTCGTCCGGCATCGAGCCCTGGACGGTGTGTGCGTCCCAGAAACCAGGGCTGGCAGCGGGTGTGGACGAACATGCGGTGAGCGCCAGTGCGGCTGCGCCCACCAACAGCAAGGTGCGCATGGGAGTCCTCATCAGTAGGCGCCGTTGATGTGGTTCTTGTCGTGCGTGGAGTAGTAGTTGTGGTCGGGGTTTCCGCGCATGCACGAGCGGTTCGGCGTGGTGTACGAGCTGTTCTTGCCCGACGCGTGGCCGAGGCCGACGGTGTGGCCGATCTCGTGGCAGCCGAGGGACTTGTAGTTGCTGTGCGGCTTCCTGTTGTTGATCACTAGCTCGTGCTGGTCGCACTTGGACGCGTTGACGCGCTTGATGCAGCCCGCCCACGCGTAGGCGTTCCTCAGGTCCGCTGGTGGGTTCCAGGTCGAGTAGACCCACACGTCGACCTTGGTGTTGTAGGTGGTGTTCACGCTTGTGGTCATGTCTGTGGGCGCGAGTGAGTTCTTGCGCGCCCAGTCGACGCCGGACTTCTGCGCCGAGCTGAGGTCGTCGTCGAAGAAGAAGCTGTGTGCCTTGTTGTCCGCGTGCGGGCTGAAGCTGTTGGCGGCTGCCGTCAGTGGCGCCGCTACCAGCAGAACCAGTGCGGAGAGCAGCACTGCGAAGGTTCGCTGTTTCCCCATGTCACCAACTTGTCAGCGGGCGCTGACAGATTGGTGACACCTAGTGTGACGACGACTGTGTGATCTTCACCCGAACGGGTGACATAGCCTGACGTCGTCGGATCCAATTGAGACTGGCCAGGGAGAGAGATGGGCTCGGGGTTCCACGCCGAACCAGAGGGTTTGAAGTACACGGCGACGCACGACATCGGCAAGCTCATCGACCACACGCACACCGCGCGGAGCAAGATCGCGCAGACCGAGCAGATCGACGGCCGGGCGTTCGCGGGGGACGTCGAGGTCTACGAGGCGCATGGCGAGTGGTACGGCGCGCGGTCGATGCTGCTGGGGGTGTTCGGCAAGAACGAGGAGAACCTCGGGCTGGCGCAGGAGGCTCTCATCGAGGTCGCCGAGCGCTACATCGCCGTGGACTCCGACAACGAGCGGGCGTTCGGAGGGTTCCTGTCGTGAGCTGGGCCAATGACATGCAGAAGCACGCCGACTACTTCTGCAAGAAGTTCGACGAGCAGGAGGACTGGTTCTTCCCGGACCACCTGGAGAAGAACGCGAGCTACCCAACGGCGAAGCAGGACGTTCAGCTCCTCTTCGCCAAGTTCGGCCGGTTCATCGACGTCGAGGTGGCGCTCGGGGGCGTGCGCGAGGAGATCTCGTTGCTGTCCAAGGCGGCGGACGACATCGACCAGGACTTCTGCGAGGGCGTGCTCAACGACATCGACCTCTACCTGGAGAACTGGGAGGGCGACGCCGCCGACGGCTTCCGCTCGTACCTGCGTGGCCAGCCGAGCATCGAGGGTGCGCTCGCCCGCAAGCGGGACATCGTTCGTGCCGCGAAGTACGCGATGCAGGCCTACGAGAAGGCGATCACGAGCTTCCGCGACGACGTGCTGTCCTTGGTCGAGACCGGGCACAAGGGCGTCGAGGCCGGCGAGGTCAGGGAAGCCAAGATCATGATCACGCTCGCGTCCGCGGCGGTGTCGATCGGTGTCGCGGCCGTGACCGCTGGTACCGGTGCGGCGTTCGTCGCCACGCTCGCGGTCGGCGACGCGCTGCAGACCGGTGCGTCCGGGGTCAACTCCACCGTGCTCGAGGCGAGCAGCGTGGAGGAGGTCATCGGCAAGCTGCCGGAGAAGGGCGAGGACATCCTCGAGACCGGTCGCAGGCAGATGGAGAAGGTCCGCATGGGCTTTCGCGCCGTGGCCGAGACCATGGCGGGTGCCGGTGTGCCCGAGGTCAACCCGCCGCGGCCACGCCTGGTCACCGACGACAAGTTCAACCCTGACGAGTTCCACCAGGACGGCCGCAAGCCGTCGGGCAAGATCAGCCACGACGACCTGGTGAAGGAGCCGAAGGAAGCGGACAGCGGTCCCGCTCGGCCGGGCCTGTGACGGAGGACGCGGAGGCGCGCGCGGCTCGGCTGCGCGCCCAGTCCGAGGAAGGTGCCACGACCCTCGACCGCCGTCAGCAGGCGCGGGAGTGGGCCGAGAAGCAGGTCGCCGCGGTCCGCGGCACCGCGGGGTCCGAGCACGGTGACGTGCGCGCGACCGTCGACCACTCCGGCCTGCTGCTGCGGCTCGAACTGTCGCCTCTCACCAAGCAGGCCAAGCACGAGGACCTGGCGCACGCGATCACCGCCGTCGTGCGCCAGGCGACGGCCGACGCGCGGAACCAGGTGCGCGAGGTGTACGTGCGGCTGCAGAACGAGGGCGTGATCCGGGCTCTGCCACCGTTCCTGCTGCCCGCACCCGAGGTCGGCGCGGTGACGCTGGCGCTGCCCGTGCGCGGCAACTCGCCGTCGAAGCGGGCGGGTGACCAGGCGGAAGTGGGACCACCGGACAGCTGGCTCAAGGAGGAACCGTGGTGAGCCGGGAGCCGCGGCACTAGGGGCGGCGGCGTTCCAAAAGGACGGTGTCCCGCCATTCGCCGTGGTGCTGCGCGATTCGTTCGCGCACGCCCACCGTGCGGAACCCCGCTTTGTGGTGCAGCGCGATGCTTGCCCGGTTCTCCGGGAAGATCACTGCCTGCAGGGTCCACAGGCCGTCGGCGTCGGCTGCCGAAACCTGGTGGTGCAGCAGGGTTTTGCCCACGCCGCGGCCCTGGGAGGCGTCGGCCACGTAGATCGAGGTCTCGACCACCCCGGAGTAGCACTCGCGGGCGGAGACCGGGGTGGCGGCGGCCCAACCGGCGACTTCGCCGTCCACCACGGCGATCCAGCGGTGGTCCGGGAGCCATTTGGACTCCAGGGTGCGGCGGGACGGGACGTCGGTTTCGAAGGTGGCGTTGCCCGAAGCGATGCCTTCGCCGTAGATGCGGCGGACGTCCGGCCAGTCCGCGGCGGTCATCGGGCGCATGGTCACGCCTGGCACCGGGCGGACGTCGCCCGTGGTCAGGGCGCCCATGACCGCGTCCGCGGCGTGGGGGAGGCCTGTGCAGCAGGCCGGGTTCACCCGCACGAGGGTGGTGGTGCCCTCGCGTTGGACGTGGACGAAGCCGACCTCGGCCAGTTTGCGGACGTGGTGCGAGCAGGTGGACTGGCTCACGCCCAGGAGGGTGGTCAACTCGCCGACGGTGACCGCGCCCGGCGCTGAGGCCACGTGGTGGAGCAGGCGGACGCGGGTGGGGTCGGACAGGGTCGCGAACCAGCTGGCGTAGGTCGTGGCTTCGTCGGTCAGCACCCGGCAAGTATCGACGAGCGTCGATGAAGGATCAAATCGAATACTTCTTCACGCAGAACGAGGAGCCTCGGAAGAAGCCGTCACCGAAGGCTTCCACGCGGGCGAAGCCGGAGGGGACGGCTTTGCCGTTCACGTCGGAGGCGATGAGGCTGTCGTCGGCCAGGAGCTCGGCCACCGCTTCGTCCAGGTCGCCGGGGGACAGGCGCAGGCCGGCCGGAGGGTCGGGGCGGTTGGTGAGGCCTGCCCAGGCGCCGGTGAGGCAGGCGGTGCGCTGGCCCGCGGCTTCGTCGTCGAGTTTGAAGCCGGTGGCGTGCTGGATGGAGAGCGAGAAGCGGCTGGCGATCACGGCGAAGGCCGCGAAGTCGCCGATGCCGCCCTTGCTGCCCTTCTTCGGGGGAGTGCCGATCTTGACCAGGGCGGGGAGGTCGAGCTGGACCTGGTTGACCGCCGGGCAGTAGGAGGCCGGTGAGGTGGTCTGGGCGTCGTTGCAGGACTTGATGCCGCCCTTGTCGAAGGCGGGGAAGGCCGCGCCGCTCGACTTGTAGGCGTCGCGCAGGGACTCTTCCAGAGCCTTGAGGTACTTGTCCTCGCTGATCTTGGCGTTGCCGCGGCCCTGGCCCTGGTCGGTGTCGGAGAGGTCGAAGGGGCGTTCGGTGATGCGCTTGTTGATCTCTGCCTCGTTGATCTCGGCGCACCTCGCGGCGCCTCGGGTGAAGCCGAACTGGAAGGCGGAGACGCGGTCGAACGCGCTGCCGTGGGCGCCCTGCTTCTCGAAGGACGTGCCGGCCGAGTCGCGGATGAAGAACATCGTCTGCAGGACCTGGTTGAGGCCTTCGCCGGTGGACAGTTCGAAGTGCTTCGACTTGTTCTCGGCGATCCAGCGCATGAAGACGCCGGTGTAGCAGTCGGCCTGCTGCTCCTTGACGATCGACGGGGTGTTGGCGCCGATGTTCGAGGCGGGGCCGAGTTTGTACTGCACGGCGTGGCCCATCTCATGGGCCAGGACGGTCACCACGGCCATCGGGCCGAAGGAGTCCTCGAGCATCGGGAGGAGCTCGCCCCGGTCCCAGGTGATGCTGTCGTCGAGCGCGCAGTAGAAGGCGTTGGCGACGCCGGTGGTGTCGAGCTTGCAGACCTGGACGCCCTTGCCGTTGGAGTCGTAGGAGATCAAACGCTTCACCGGCTCGAAGGTCTTGCCGGGGAACGAGGCGGGGAACTCCGACTTCCAGAACTCCTGCACGTCGGCGAGGGTGTTGATGGCCAGCCGGTCCATCTCGCCGCCGTCGCCGTTCTCCACGCTCAGGTCCGCGTCCGGCACGCCCGCCTTGGGGCCGGACGGACCGTTGGAGATCTCCAGGCCCGCGACCTTCGTGGGGTCGGGGCGCTCGCCCTTCGGGTCGCCCTCGACCACGGAAGCGCAGGCGGTCAGGGCTGCGGTCGCGGCCAGCGCGACGGCGATTCGTCCGATCCCCATGGACCGGAACAGTACTAAGGGCGTTTCGAGGCCGTGTGGCAAGGACCTGCGGCCAAACGTGAAACGGTCTCACCCCCCGGGGTGATTTCAAGACTGCACGGACTCGTTTTCGTTGTCTCGCCGATGTTTCGGAGCGCACAGTCCCCCACGCAAGCCTTCGGTGTGGAAGGAGTTTGGCGGTATGGGTAGAACGCGCTGGGCACGATTCGTAGGAGTCCTCGGAATCGGTGCCGTGGGTGCCGGTGCACTCCTCGTCGGCATGTCCCAGGGAGCGCTGGCCGCCTCGTTCGCGGTGTCCGGCACCAATTTCAAGGTCTCCGCCGACAGCTTGACGGGCCAGGGATTCGTCCAGTTCGGCGGCGTGGACGCGGGTGCCGGCAAGGTGCACGTCGTCGCGGTCAGCGGCTTCAAGACGGCGACGCTCAACAAGTTCTGCCAGTCGGTGTTCGTCGCCAACATGCCGATCGTCGGTGACGTCACGATGCGCATCACCGCGGACGGCGTGGGGGGTATGTCGGCCGACAACCTGGTCGTCAACCTCACCGACCTCTCGGGTGACCTGACGCTGGGCAACCCCGAGATCGGTGTCGACGCGGGCAAGGTGACCAAGGGGCCGGAGAACCTCAAAGGTCTCCCTGGTTCGTTCGGTCTGCAGGCTGACTCGGCGAACATCTCCGGGCTGAAGCAGACCGCCTGGGCCACGACGGCTCAGACGATCAGGTTCAAGGGCATGAACCTGACCATTCGCCAGGGGAAGCAAGAGTGCTTCTGAGGATCTGGCGCGCATTCACCGCGTGGCGACGTGGCCGGCCCTTCTGGGCCGGCCTGTTCGTGGCCGGCGGTGCGTTCATCATCATGTTCCCGCCGTTCTTCGGCGTGAAGCTCGGCGACATCGTCATCTCGATCCAGACGCTCGGCGGCGTGTCCGCGCTGATGATCGGCTCGTTGCTGGCCATCTGCGCGGTGTCGTTGTGGGTGGCGCCGAAGTTCCGGCTCGCGGCGGGCATCGTCACGGTGCTGTTGTCGCTGGTCGCGCTCGTCGTGACCAACATGGGCGGGTTCCTCTTCGGCACCATCCTCAGCCTGCTCGGCGGTGCGCTCGCGGTGGCGTGGACGAACGAGCCCAAGGAACCCAAGAAGTCGAGGAAGGCGAAGCGCGAGGACAGCGCGGAGCTGGAGTCCGAGCCGGAGCCTGAGCCGACCCAGAGGGTTCACCCCACATGATCCGAACACAGCCGATGGCGGCGGTCGCGATGGCCGCGGTCCTGGCGCTGCAACCGCCGTCGAGTTCGGAGCCGCCGCCTTCCAGCAGCAGCTCCCCGGCTCCGACGACGAGCTCCGAGCCACCACCTGTCTCCAGCAAGCCCTCCGAACCACCGCCGGTGTCGTCCACCGTGCCGACGCCTCCGTCGATCACGATGCCTCCTACGACACCGGCGCCCCCGCCACCGGCCCCTGCCCCGGTGGCGGCGGGAGGGCGGGAGTGGACGCTCACCGCGTCCCGGCTGGATCTCGGCGGACTGAACTTCGTCGGGGTGGTCGACGCGGTGGTGAACGGCAAGGTCCTCAAGGTCCTGAAGTTCACGACGACCGACATGAAGATCAGGGACCTGGTGCAGTCGGCCGAGGTGTCGCCGGGGATCAAGCTCGTCACCGCGGCGCGCGCGGGCAGCACGTCCACGGTGAACCGGGTGAGGCTGCCCGGCCAGGGGCAGTCGCCGCCGCTGATCGAGCTGTTCACGGTGCAGCTCAAGGGCAACCTGGACATCCTCGGCATCAAGATCCCGGTCGACTACACGGCCGCCCACCCGCCGCCGCTGAACGTGCCGTTCGTGACGTTCACCGAGGTGACGGTGCGCAACACCGACCTGATCGGTGGCAACCTGACGATTCCGGGCGCGCGGATCTCCGTCGTGTCCGACCAGGCGCCGGTCAACAGACGCTGAAGCCCGCACCAGGCCACCGAGCCGGTGCGGGTTTCCGCTCGTTCAGGTCAGAGACCGCACTTCTTCGGGCCCTCGAACACGCCCTCGCGGAACCGGGCCACCCGCTCGAACCCCGGATCCACCGCGTCCTCGCCCTTCGCGTCACGCGCGGCGTAGTCGAAGCGCAGCAGCACGGTCACGGCCTCGTCGAAGTCACCCGGCGAGAGCCCGAACCCGTCCTGGCGCTGGAACACCGCGCCCGTGTACGCGCCGGCCAGGCACAACGCCGCCTTCGACGCGCCCTCGCCCTCCGTCGGCTTGCCCTGCACGGCCAGCTCGGCCAGCGCGTACCTGGTCGCGATCAACGTGCCGGTCGCGTAGTCGCCGAGTTCCTTGTGCAGGGCCGGTAGCTCGTCCTTGGTGTCGATCTTGATCGTCTTGTCCGACGGGCAGTACGCGACGGGTCCCTGGTCGCCGGAGCAGGTCGGCTCGCTCTGCGCGGCCTCGGCTTTCGGGGACGGCCAGGTCTTGCCCGCGGCGGTGGCCAGGCCCTTGAAGTAACCGTCGAGGTCCGGCGTCACCGACTCGAGCATCTCCGAGAACGGCAGGTTGCCGCCGTTCGCGCGGTCCTTGACCGTGGTGAACGCGCGCTGGGTGAACTGGCGGTTCTGGACGCTCATCTGCGCGCAGAACTTGGTGCCCTGCTCGTAGCCGTCCTGGAACGCCGCCACGCGGTCGAACGCGCTGCCGTGCGCCTGCTCGTCCTCAGGGGAGGTGCCGACCGGGTCGCGGAACGTGATCAGCGCGCCCAGGGCCTTGTCCAGGGCGTCCGCGCCGATGTCGAGTCGCCCGGACTTGCCGTCGGCGACGTTGCGGACGAACGAGCCCGCGAAGCAGTCGGCCTGGGCCTCGGTGAGGATCGTCGGGTACTTCTCCGGCTCGCGGCGCTCGGCCTCCGGCGTGATGCCCATGCGGTTCTGCACCGCGTGACCGATCTCGTGCGCCAGCACCACGACCACCGCGGCCTCGCCGAAGCGGTCCTGCAGCACCGGCAGCAGGGACGCGCGGTCCCAGGCGATCGCGTCGGCGGCCGGGCAGTAGAACGCGTTGCCCTCCACGTCCGCGGCCTTCTGCGTGCACGGCGGCGGCTTCGCGGTGGCGTCGGCCGTGTCGACCGAGTAGTAACCGCCGCTCAGCTGCTTCCAGGGCTTGTTGAACGTCTGCTGGAACGACTGCTGCCAGAACTCGTCGATGTCGGTGAGAGCGGTCGCGGCCAGCTTGTCGATCGGGCCGTTGTCCGAGCCGCGCACCTGGATGGTCTGGGTGGAGGCCTCTTTCTTCACCACCTTGGCGGCACGCGGGCGCCCAGGGATCTCAGCGGTGCAGCCCACCGCGAGCAGGGCGGTGGCCACGATCAGCGCGATGCTCCGGTGCCGCATGAACCCATTGTGCCTGCCGGTCGGCTCGAGGGGCGTCCTACTCGTCGAACTCAGCCGCATACAGAAGCCAACGTGCGGCGGGCTGATCAGGTTCACCGGGCCGGAGTCCGCGGATCGACCTACATTTCCACCTGTGCGCGAATTGCTGTTCGCCGCGTTGCTCCTTCTCGGCCCTCCTACCGGGGCCGATCCGACGATGCCCGGCTGCACCGGCGGCATCGTGCCCGACCCGAAACCCAACGGCGTGATCGTGGGACCGGGCACCGTCGTCACGTCACTTCGGGCGATCCCCCAGGGCATCTACGACCTGTCCGTCTGGGCGGGCAGCACCAGGCCTGGGCCGGCGACCGCGGTCGGGCTCCAGTTCCTCGACCACACCGGCGCCCAGACCGGCCGGATCTACGCCCGCCGGCCGCTCCAGCAGCAGCCGAAGCGCTACAACAGCTACGGCATGATCGCGCCGCCGAACGCCAGTACGGTGCGGTTCTTCGCGACCACGACCACGGAAATCCACTGGGATTGCGTGTTCCTCAGGGTCTCTGCGTACTCGCTCGAACTCGAATCGGCCGGGAAGACGCTGAAGATCACCGTCACGAACACCGGCAGCCAGCCGCTGAGCGGGCTCCGGCTCGGCGTCCCGGCCTGTGCGGACCTGGACACCGAGCCGTTCGACCTGAAAGACCAGGTCGTGCGCACCTGCACGGGGGCGGTTCCTGCCACCGCGACGGTGTCCGGCGCGCTCTACTGGAACGGAGCGCTGCCGGACAGGTCGGTCAGTCTCAGTCGGTCTTGATCGGCGCGGCGGCCTTGGTGTCCCCGACCGGCTTCGGCTCGACGATCGGCGCGGCCTCGACGACCGGCTTGATCTCCGTGGTGGTCTCCACCTCGGTGACCGGCTCGATCTCCGCCGCGGTCACCACCTCGGCGGCAGCCTCGTTCTCCGTGACCGCCTCGGCCTCCGCGACGACCTCGTCCGGCTCGGAGGCGGGGTCGGGCACCAGCCACAGCACACCCGCGGGCGGCAGCTGCAACAACGCCGAGTACGGCCGGCCGTGCCACGGCCTGTTCTCGGCCTCGACGCCGCCGAGGTTGCCCACGCCGGAACCGCCGTACACCGACGCGTCGGTGTTCACGAGTTCCTTCCACCGGCCCGCGGTGGGCAGGCCGACGCGGTAGTCGTAATGCGGCATCCCGGCGAAGTTCGCCACGCAGACCAGCTGCGAGCCGTCCTCACCGATCCGCAGGAACGACAGCACGTTGCCCGCGGAGTCGTTCGCGTCGATCCACTGGAACCCCTCCGGCGTGACGTCGTGCGAGTACAGCGCCGCCGCCGTCTTGTACACCGAGTTCAGGTCACGCATCAGCGACTGGATGCCCTGGTGCAACGGCTCCTGCTCGACCAGGTGCCAGTCCAGCGACCGCGACTCCGACCACTCCTGCCGCTGCCCGAACTCGCCGCCCATGAACAGCAACTGCTTGCCCGGATGCGCCCACATGAAGGCCAGCAACGACCGCACGCCCGCGGCCTTGTTCCAGTCGTCGCCCGGCATCCGCTGCCACAGCGAGCCCTTGCCGTGCACCACCTCGTCGTGCGAGAGCGGCAGCACGAAGTTCTCACTCCACGCGTACACCAGCGAGAACGTCATCTCGTTGTGGTGGAACGACCGGTGGATCGGCTCGCGCGACAGGTAGTGCAGCGAGTCGTGCATCCAGCCCATGTTCCACTTGAACCCGAACCCGAGCCCGCCCAGGTGCGTCGGCCGCGTCACGCCCGGCCACGCCGTCGACTCCTCGGCGATCATCACCACGCCGGGGTGCCGCCGGTAGACGGTCGCGTTCAGCTCCTGCAGGAACCGCACCGCGTCGAGGTTCTCGCGGCCGCCGTACTCGTTCGGCAGCCACTGGCCCGCCGGCCGCGAGTAGTCGAGGTAGAGCATCGACGCGACGGCGTCCACGCGCAGACCGTCGAGGTGGAACTCCTCGATCCAGTACAGCGCGTTCGCCACCAGGAAGTTGCGGACCTCGTTGCGCCCGAAGTCGAAGACGTACGTGCCCCAGTCGAGCTGCTCGCCGCGGCGCGGGTCGGCGTGCTCGTACAACGGCGTGCCGTCGAACTTCGCCAGCGCCCAGCTGTCCTTCGGGAAGTGCGCGGGCACCCAGTCGACCAGCACGCCGATGCCGCGCTGGTGCAACGTGTCCACGAAGTACCGGAAGTCGTCCGGCGAGCCGAACCGCGAGGTCGGCGCGTAGTACGAGGTGACCTGGTAGCCCCACGAACCGCCGAACGGGTGCTCGGCCACGGGCAGCATCTCGATGTGCGTGAAGCCCATGTCCTCGCAGTAGTCCGCGAGCTCGACGGCCAGCTCGCGGTAGCCGAGACCCGGCTTCCACGAGCCGAGATGCACCTCGTAGGTCGACATCGGCGCGTTCGCCCACTGCGTGGCCTCGCGCCGGGCCTCCCACTCCGCGTCGCCCCACTGGTACTCGGACCGCGTGACGACCGAGGCCGTCTGCGGCGGGACCTCGGTGGCGAACGCCATCGGGTCGGCCTTCTCGTGCCACACGCCGTCCTGGCCGAGAATGCGGAACTTGTACCGCGAGCCCACCGCGACGTTCGGCAGGAAGACCTCCCACACGCCGCTGGAACCCATGGAGCGCAACGGGTTCGCGCGCCCGTCCCAGCCGTCGAAGTCACCGGTCACGCGCACACCGCGCGCGTTCGGCGCCCACACCGCGAACGAGACACCGGTGATGTCGCCGGAAGCCGTTTCGTAGCAACGAACATGCGCGCCCAGCACGTCCCACAGCCGTTCGTGCCGGCCTTCACCGATCAGGTGCAGGTCCAGCTCGCCGACCGTCGGCAGCCACCGGTACGGGTCGTCGACCTCGACCGCGGGCCCGCCGTTGTACTTGACCAGCAACCGGTAGTCGCCGGGCGCCTCGGGCAGCTCGCCCTCGAACAGGGCGTCGGCGATGCGTGGCAGCTCGACCTGCTTGTCTCCCCACGCCACCGCCACCGAGGTCGCGCCTGGCCGCAGGGCCCGCGCGATCACCTGGTCGCCGATGGTGTGCACACCCAGCACCGAGTGCGGATCGTGGTGCGCACCTGACAGGAGCCGGTCCAGGTCGGCCTTCACGGCTTACTCTCCTCCGCTGGTCATCCGGGCGATCGACGAAAGCGGAACCGTCAACCACTCCGGCCTGTTGGCGTGCTCGTAAGCGACCTCGTAGACCGCCTTGTCCAGCTCGAACGCGCGCAGCAGGTGCGCGTTGTCCCGCGGATCGGCCGCCACCTCGGCGTACCCGTCGCAGAACGCCGCCCGGTTGCGCTTCGTCCACTCCATCGCGCGGTAGGCGAGCTGGTCGTCGTCGGGTTGACCGATGAGCAGCTGCCGTGCCGCGTAGTCGAACGACCTCAGCATCCCCGCCACGTCGCGCAACGGCGACCTCAGCGCGTTGCGTTCGGCGACGTCCGCCGCCGGCTCGCCCTCGAAGTCGATCAGCAGCCAGCCGTGCACGGTCCGCAGCACCTGGCCCAGGTGCAGGTCGCCGTGGACGTGCTGGATCGGGATCGCGCCGATGTGCCGGCGCGCCTCCTCGAACGCGGCGCGCAACGGCTCCTCGTACCTGCCGAGCTCCGGCACCGCCTCCAGCACGACGCCAAGACGCCGCTGCATGCCCGCGATGGCGCGGTCGATCGCGTCGTCGTCCGCGATCCGCGTGCCGAGCGCTTCGGCGAGATCGGCGTGCACCTTCGCTACGGCGTGGCCGAGGCGTTGCGCCTCACCGGCGAAGTCGCCGCCGACCTCGAACGCGTGCAGGTCGGCCTCTGCCATCAGGTCGCGGACCGAGGTCTTGGCCATGTCCCAGCCCTCGACCGCGTCCGGCAGGAACTCCTGCAGCATCGCGAGAGTGACCTGCTCTCCGTCCAGCTCGGTGGAGATCGACCCCAGCGGCTGCGCGATGTGCTCGCAGCCGACCGACCGCAGCGCGCGGTGCATCGTCAGGTCGCGGTTCTCGCCGCTGGCGAGCTTGCGGAAGATCTTCAGGATGTACTGCTGGCCGTAGATCAGCGACGTGTTGGACTGCTCGACGCCGATCGGCCGCCCGCGCAGGCCGGAGCGCAGTTCCGCGCCGGGCTCGTGCGCGAACGTGATGCCGTCGGTGCTGTGCCCGGACGCGATCCGGTCCAGCAGCACCCCGTTGTGCTCGGGGTCCAGCAGCACGTCCCACGCACCGGTGCTCAGGCTGAGTGCGCCCTGGTAGCACTCGGTGCGGCCGGGCTGCTCCACCTCGAAGATCACGTGCACCAGGTCGCCGTCGACCACTGTCGTCCGAAGTGGACGGACGGCCGTGATCGGCTTGTCCTTGCCGCCGAACCACCTGGCGGCCGGGAGCAGATCAGGCAGTGAGGCGACCAGTTTCTCGACGAGCTCGTGGGGATCGGTCATGCGCGATTCACCTCATCTCGCTGTCGTCGCCCGCCTCTACCAGCTGGAACCAGTAGAAACCGTGACCGGGAAGGGTCAGCAGGTACGGGAGTTCCCCGATCGCGGGGAATTTGACACCTCCGGTGAGCTCCATGGGCGCGGAGTCGCGGTGCTCGGAGAGGTCCAGCTCGACGGGTTGGGGGAAGCGTGACAGGTTGTTCACGCAGAGCACGATGTCCTCGCGGCCGTCCGGGCGCTTCCACTGCCGCTTGAACGCCAGCACGCTCGGGTTCGACCCGCCCAGCTCGGTGAAGTCGCCCTCGGCGAACGCGTGGTGCTGCTTGCGCACCTCGATCATGTGCCGGGTCCAGTTGAGCAGCGACGACGTGTTGTTGAGCTGCGCCTCGACGTTCAGGCCCTGGTAGCCGTAGACCGGGTCCATGATCACCGGCAGGTAGATCCGGCCGGGGTCGCAGCTCGAGAAGCCCGCGTTGCGGTCCGGGGTCCACTGCATCGGCGTGCGGACGGCGTCGCGGTCCTGCAGCCAGATGTTGTCGCCCATGCCGATCTCGTCGCCGTAGTAGAGAACGGGCGATCCGGGCAGGGACAGCAGCATCGCGGTGAAGAGTTCGTGCTGGTTGCGGTCGTTCTCCAGCAACGGGGCGAGGCGGCGGCGGATGCCGATGTTCGCCTTCATCCGCGGGTCTTTGGCGTACTCGGAGTACATGTAGTCGCGCTCTTCGTCCGTGACCATCTCGAGCGTGAGCTCGTCGTGGTTGCGCAGGAAGATGCCCCACTGGGCGTTCTCGGGGATCGCCGGCGTCTGCGCGAGGATCTCCGAGATCGGGAACCGCGACTCGCGCCGCACCGCCATGAAGATGCGCGGCATCAGCGGGAAGTGGAACGCCATGTGGCACTCGTCGCCGCCGATCTCCGGGTCACCGAAGTACTCGACCACGTCCGACGGCCACTGGTTCGCCTCGGCGAGCAGCACCCTGCCGGGGAACTCGTCGTCGACGACCTTGCGGCACTTCTTCAGGAACTCGTGCGTGCGCGGCAGGTTCTCGCAGATCGTGCCCTCCTCTTCGAAGAGGTACGGCACGGCGTCGAGGCGGAACCCGTCGATGCCCAGGTCGAGCCAGAACCGCAGGATGTCGAGCATCGCCTCCTGCACTTCCGGGTTCTCGTAGTTGAGGTCCGGCTGGTGGCTGAAGAAGCGGTGCCAGAAGAACTGCCCGCGCACCGGGTCGTACGTCCAGTTCGACGACTCCGTGTCGACGAAGATGATCCGCGCGTCGCTGTAGCGCGAGTCGTCGTCGCTCCACACGTAGTAGTCGCCGTACGGGCCGTCCGGGTTCTGCCGCGACTCCTGGAACCACGGATGCGCGTCGGACGTGTGGTTGAGCACCAGGTCGGTGATCACCCGGATCCCGCGCCGGTGGGCCTCCTCCAGCAGGTACACGAAGTCCTCGACGGTGCCGAACTCCGGCAGCACCGCGCGGAAGTCGCTGATGTCGTACCCGCCGTCGCGCAACGGCGACGCGTAGAACGGCGGCAGCCAGAGGCAGTCGACGCCGAGCCACTCCAGGTAGTCGAGTCGGGAGGCGAGTCCTCTGAGGTCACCCGTTCCGTCGCCGTTGGAGTCGCTGAACGCGCGGACGAGGACCTCGTAGAAGACGGCGCCCTTGAACCAGCTCGGGTTCGCCGACGCCGGTTTGGCTGACTTGAAGTCCTCTGCCTGCGGTTCGACCAGGAAGCCGTCGTCGTCGATGGCTTCGCCGGTGTGCGGTGTTCCTTCCAACCCGAGTGCAGCGTCGGGACGGGAGTCGTCGGCCATGGTTCCCACCTCGTCGGGGGTTGTGCGGTTGAGCGGGCTGAAGCGCACGCCCTAAGAAAAACGTCGCTGGAGGCTCACGACGTGCGCGGTGGCACGCCACGGCTCGAGGCGGACGAAGTTGGCCTGACCCCAGTCCCAGGTCTCGCCGGTGACCTCGTCGTGCGCGATCACGCGCTCGTGCCAGTCGAACCCGAGCCCCGGCAGGTCGAGGTAGAGAGTCCCCTCCTGCGCGTTGTGCGGGTCGAGGCTGACGACGACCACGACGGTGTCGCCGGTCTCCGGGTCACGCTTGGAGTAGGCGACCAACGCGTCGTTCTCGATGTGCTGGAACTTCAGCGTGCGCATCTGCTGGAGTGCGGGATGCGCCTTGCGGATGTGGTTGAGCTTGCGCAGCCACGGTTCGAGACTTCGCCCGTCCGCCAGTGCACGGGCGTAGTCGCGCGGCCGCAACTGGTACTTCTCGGAGTTGAGGTACTCCTCGCTGCCGGGCTTCACGGCCTCGTGCTCGAACAGCTCGTAGCCGCTGTACACGCCCCACGTGGGGGAGAGCGTGGCCGCGAGCGCCGCGCGAAGCCCGAACATCGCCGGGCCGCCGTGCTGCAGCGACTCGTGCAGGATGTCCGGGGTGTTCACGAAGAGGTTCGGCCGCGCCTCGTCCCAGTGGTCGCGGACGTCCTCACCGAACTCGATCAGCTCCTGCTTGCCCGTCCGCCACGTGAAGTACGTGTAGGACTGGGTGAACCCGAGCTTGGCCAGGCCGTAGAGGCGGGCTGGCCGGGTGAAGGCCTCCGCGAGGAACAGCGTGTCCGGGTAGACCTCCTTCACCTTCCAGATCAGCCACTGCCAGAAGTCCGGCGGCTTGGTGTGCGGGTTGTCGACCCGGAAGATCCGCACCCCGTGCTCGGCCCAGTACAGGACCACGCGCAGCACCTCGTGGTAGAGGCCCTGCGGGTCGAGGTCGAAGTTGATCGGGTAGATGTCCTGGTACTTCTTGGGCGGGTTCTCCGCGTACGCGATCGTGCCGTCCGGCCGGGTGGTGAACCACTCCGGGTGCTTGAGCACCCACGGGTGGTCCGGCGCGCACTGCAGTGCGAAGTCCAGCGCCACTTCCAGGCCGAGCTGGTGGGCACGCTCCACGAGCGCGTCGAAGTCCTCGATCGTGCCGAGCTCCGGCGCGATGGCGTCGTGCCCGCCCTCGTCCGCGCCGATGGCCCACGGCGAGCCGCAGTCCTCTGGCGTCGCGACGAGTGTGTTGTTGGGGCCCTTCCGGTTCACCCGGCCGACCGGGTGGATCGGCGGGAAGTAGACGACGTCGAAGCCCATCGCCGCGACCCGGTCGAGTTCCTTGGTCGCGGTGGCGAACGTGCCGTGCACCGCCTGGCCGGTCTCGTCGATCCCGCCGGTGCTGCGCGGGAAGAACTCGTACCAGGAGCCGAACGCGGCCTTCTTGCGGTCGCACCAGATCTTGTGCGTCTTGCCCTTGGTGATCAGCTCGCGCACGGGGTGCTCGAACATGATCCGCTGGACGTCGTCGGCGAAGGCCGGCGCGACGCGTTCGTTCAACGGCCGGTCTTCGTCGCGGAGTGCGGTCGCCGCGGAAGTGAGCAGTGCTCGCTCTTGCCTTCGATCGGGTCGCCTTGCCACTCGATCGAGTAGCAGCGCGCCCATTTCGAGATCATTCGCGAGATCACCGGGACCTTGCCCGGCCGCGATCTTCACCTCAACTGCGTGGTTCCAGGTGCCCCAGGGGTCACTCCACGCATCGATCCGGAAGGTCCACGCGCCTTCCGCGTCCGGAACGATGGTCGCGCCCCAGCGATCGAGGCCGATGCCGACCTCGTGCATTCTGGTCTGCCTGGCGACTCGGTCCTTCGGCCCGCGCCACGAGACTGTCGCCGCGAGTTTGTCGTGCCCCTCGCGCCACACCGTGGCTTCCACCGGGATGTGTTCTCCCACAACGGCTTTGGCTGGATACCTACCAGCCGACACCACCGGGGATACGTCGTCGATACCGAGTCGTCCGCTCATCCGGCAGCGCCCTTCCGCCGTGTCACTCCGTGTCGCTTCGTAATCCTGCCTTGCTCGATCAAGCCGTCTGACAGCGGGTTACCCCATCTAGATCCGTACCCCGCCGATGTCGATCGCACACCTTGAGCGCCGCATGTGTCCAGGGTCTCTCGCCACGATGTGGGCACTTCACGTCATCTCCAGTGGACCCTTCCCGTTCAACTCACGGTGTTACAAGGGTGCTACGGGTACCGTGCCGCGCGTGAACAAGCTTGGCGACCGCTACGTGCTGCTCGATCAGTTGGGTGCGGGTGCGATGGGCGTCGTGTGGCGCGCACGTGATGAGCTCCTGCACCGGGACGTCGCGGTCAAGCAGCTGCTCCTCAACGACGTGCAGCCGCACGAGTCGCACGAGGCCGTCCAGCGCGCCATGCGCGAGGGCCGCATCGCCGCGCGCCTGCAGCACCCGAACGCGATCGCCGTGTACGACGTCGTGGTCGAGGCCGGCAAACCGTGCCTGGTCATGGAGTACCTGCCGTCCAAGAACCTCTCCGCGATCCTGGACGAGCGCGGCCCGCTGCCTCCGCAGGAAGCCGCCAGGATCGGCTCATTGGCCGCCTCGGCGCTGGCCGCCGCGCACGAGGCGGGCATCGTGCACCGCGACATCAAGCCCGGCAACGTCCTCATTGGACGTGACGGCGCCGTCAAGATCACTGACTTCGGCATCTCGCGCGCCCTCGGCGACGTCGCGGTGACCAAGACCGGCATGCTCGCCGGCACGCCCGCCTACCTCGCGCCCGAACTCGCCCGCGGTGCCGACCCCGCGCCGCCGTCGGACATGTTCTCGCTGGGTGCGACGATCTACGCGATGACCGAGGGCGAACCGCCGTTCGGCAAGAGCACCAACGACCTGGGCCTGCTCTACAAGGTCGCCCGCGGCGAGACCCGCCCGCCGGTGCGCTCGGGCCCGCTGACGGGCCTGCTGGTGCGGATGCTCTCCAACGAGCCGTCGCAACGCCCCACCGCCACCCAGGCGGCCCAGGAACTGAAGGCGATCGCGTCCGGCGCCGTCGCCACGGTGACGCGCGTGATCCCACCAGGCCCGCCACCCCGCTCCGGCACCGCCGTGATGCCGTCCTCGGGACCGGGCACGCAAGGCCCGCGCACCCCACCCCCGCGCACGCGCCCGCCCGTCCCGCTGCCGGACCCCGAACCCGAACCCGAGCCCTCCTCGAAGAACCGCGGCCTCGCGATCGCCGCCTCGATCCTCGCGGTGCTCCTGATCGCCGGCATCGCCTACGCGATCGTCCAGGGCAACAAGAGCGAGAACAACACGGCCGACCCCAGCTCGACCCCGGTCACCACGTCCGAGACCCCGGCGGAGACCTCGGAGAAGCCGGCCCAGAACACCCCGGCGCCCACCTCGAACAAGCCGACGCAGACCAAGCCGAGCCCGCCGCCGTCGACGAAGCCGCCCGCGACCAAGTTCACCCCGGCCCAGGTCGTCACGTTCGTGAAGCAGCACTACGCGAAGCTGCCGAAGAACCCGGCGTCCGCGCGCCAGGACTGGAATCCGGACGACGCGCCGCAGGACTACGCCGACGACGAGTACTGGAAGGCCTACTCGAAGGTCGTCGTCAAGGGCAACCCGGTGGTGACGCCCGCCGAGGACGGCACGTTCACGGTCGTGACGGCGCTGGAGCTCACCGAGGCCGAGACGAACAAGGTCACGACCGAGGAGCACACGCTCACGATCTCGGGGAAGGGCGAGAAGCTGCTGATCACGGGTGAGGAGCGGGGCTGAACGGCTCCCATCCGACGGCGCTGGAGCGGTCCCCGTGCTCGACGAACCGCTCCAGCACCCCGACGACCACCTCGATCGGATGCTCACAGCCCACCGGGAACTCCCCGGTGACTCCTTCGTCCGTTTCGTACTCAACAGGCGATTCGTTGACCCCGCCCGAAGTGATCCACGCGTCCGTCCACACCGCGAACCCCACGCCGGGCCCGAGGCCGACGGTCAGGGTCATCTCGCCGCGCGTGCCAGCACTCGCGGTGGCCGTCGCGGTCCGCGGCGCGCTCGTGGACGTGCTCGACGAACTCCCGCGCCAATTCGGACATGGGTCCAGTATCGGCTGTTCACGGGCCGTCCCCGTCTTGACCGGTTCTGCAAGTCGTTGCAGGTGTGACCGGGAACGTTGTCAGGCACTCAGGGGTGGCAGGTAAGTTCGCTCGTCATGCGAGCACTTCGCCGGTTCACCGTCCGAGCCAGCCTGCCGGAGCCCCTGTCCGCGCTGAGCACGCTCGCCACCAACCTGCGCTGGACGTGGCATCCGCCCACGCAGGAACTCTTCGCCTCGATCGACCCCCGCGTCTGGTCCGAGGTGGGTGGCGACGCGTTGCGCCTGCTCTCCGTCGTCGATGCGGGGAAGCTGGAGTCGCTGGCCAGAGACGAACAGTTCCTGCTCAAGCTCCACGCGCTCGCGAGTGACCTGGAGCGGTACGTCCAGGGGCCGCGGTGGTACCAGCGGCGTCAGGAGGAGATCGTCCAGCGCCGCGAGCACGGAGCACCCGACACACCGTTGCCGACCAGCGTCGCGTACTTCTCGATGGAGTTCGGCGTGCACGAGGCGCTGCCGAACTACTCGGGCGGTCTCGGCATCCTCGCCGGCGACCACCTCAAGGCGGCCAGCGACCTCGGCGTGCCGTTGATCGCGGTCGGCCTGCTCTACCGGTCCGGGTACTTCCGGCAGTCGCTGTCGCTCGACGGCTGGCAGATCGAGCACTACCCGGTGCTCGACCCGCGCGGGCTGCCGCTCGAGTTGCTGACCGAGCCGTCCGGGTTGCCGCTGCTCGTCCACGTCGCCATGCCTGGCGACCGGATGTTGCGCGCGAAGATCTGGAAGGCGCAGGTCGGGCGCATCCCGTTGCTGCTGCTCGACTCCGACGTGGAGCAGAACGACGAGGACCTGCGCGGCGTCACCGACCGGCTCTACGGCGGCGACCAGAACCACCGCATCCGGCAGGAGATCCTCGCCGGCATCGGCGGCGTGCGGGCCGTGCGGACGTTCTGCGAGCTCACCGGGCACGCGCAGCCCGAGGTCTTCCACACGAACGAGGGCCACGCGGGCTTCCTCGGCCTCGAGCGGATCCGCGAGTACATCACCAACGACGGGCTCGACTTCGACCAGGCGCTCACGGCCGCACGCGCCGGTGCGGTGTTCACCACGCACACGCCCGTGCCCGCCGGCATCGACAGGTTCCCCGTCGACCTGGTCCAGCACTACTTCGGCGCCGAGAACCTCGTGCCCGGCGTCAACACGCAGCGCATCCTCGCGCTCGGTGCCGAGGACAACCCCGGCATGTTCAACATGGCCCACATGGGTCTGCGGCTCGCCCAGCGCGCGAACGGCGTGTCCAAACTGCACGGTGAGGTCAGCCGGGACATGTTCCGCGGCCTTTGGCCGGGCTTCGACACCACCGAGGTGCCGATCGGGTCGGTCACCAACGGCGTGCACGGGCCGACGTGGGCCGCGACCGAGATGAGCAAGCTGCTCGGCGCGTCCGAGGCGGACACAGTAGACAGTCGCCATGGCCTGGGCATCGGCGCGTTCGAGCCGGTCACCGACGCGGGCCTGTGGGAGCTGCGCAGCACCCTGCGCGGCCGGCTGGTCACCGAGGTCCGGCGCCGGCTCCGGGAGTCGTGGCTGCAACGCGGCGCGTCGGCGTTGGAGCTGGGCTGGACGGACTCCGTGTTCGACCCGAACGTGCTGACCGTCGGGTTCGCACGGCGCGTGCCGACGTACAAGCGCCTCACGCTCATGCTGCGCGACCCGGAGAGGCTGCGGTCCCTCCTCCTGCACCCCGAACGGCCCGTGCAGCTCGTGGTCGCGGGCAAGTCGCACCCGGCCGACGACGGCGGCAAGGCGTTGATCCAGCAGATCGTGCGCTACGCCGACGAGGCAGGCGTGCGGCACCGGATCGTGTTCCTGCCGGACTACGACATGTCCATGGCCCGGTACCTGTACTGGGGCTGCGACGTGTGGCTGAACAACCCGATGCGTCCCCTCGAGGCGTGCGGCACGTCCGGCATGAAGGCCGCCCTCAACGGTGGCCTCAACCTGTCCATTCGTGACGGTTGGTGGGACGAGCTCTACGACGGGTCCAACGGCTGGGCGATCCCGACCGCGGACGGCGTCAACGACCCGGTCCGCCGGGACGACCTGGAGGCCAACGCGCTGTACGACCTGCTCGGCTCGCAGGTCGCGCCGCTGTTCTACGACCGCGGTGAGGACGGCGTGCCGACCCGCTGGATGTCGATGGTCCGGCACACGCTGGCCTCGCTCGGCCCGGTCGTGCAGGCCTCCCGCATGGTCCGCGAGTACGTCGAGACCTACTACGCGCCGGCCGCCGCGTCCGCGCAGACAGTCGTCGGTGAGGGCTACCGCGGCGCGAAGGAGCTGTCCGCGTACCGGCACCGGCTGCGCGCGTCGTGGACGCGGGTGCGGGTGCTCGACAGCGACCTGGTGCTCGGCGGTTCGTCGGTGCCGGTGCTCGGTGCGCCGGTCATCGTGCGGGCGCGGGTCGAGCTGGCCGGGCTGGAGCCGTCCGAAGTGGACGTCCAGGTCGTGCTGGGCAAGGTGTCCCACGACTCCGACGAGCTGAAGGACATCGTGTCCGCGCCGATGAACTACGCGGGCAACGGCAACTACGAGGCAGAGGTGCCGCTGCCGCACGCCGGTGCGCTCGGCTACACCGTGCGCGTGCTGCCGCGTCACGGCCTGTTGGCGACTTCTGCGGAACTTGGCAGGGTCGTTCTGGCTGGTTGATCGTTTTACGAGATCGACACAGGGCATCCAGTTCGCCTTCAAACGGCGGGCTGGATGCCCTGATGTGTTCGTCTTCTTTGTTTCCTGTTCACTGCTCGTGACCTGTTCCAGGCGCATACCCGGTTCAGGCCCTCCCTCAATCGAATGAGCCCTTTTTCGAGTGGGTGAATTCACGATCTCCGCTGGTAGGGGCTGGTGTGCAGGCATACGCTCTGCCACATGGAATGAACCGCACCAGAATTCCGTATGGCTTTTCCGGCGCGGCTCCAATGAATTGCGCATTGAGGAAGAAGGTAGCCGTGAGGAAAACGATTACCGCACTCTCGCTCGTCGCAGCTCTGTTCACCGCTTCATCGGTCCCGGCTGCCAGTGCGACGCCTGCCGCGCCAGAACTCCCAGCCGCCTGCGCCGGTCTCGTGACTGATCTCGCCGGGAAGCTCACGAAAGTCGTCGGCAGCCTGTTGCCCATTCCGAACGTCGGCGCCGTGACACCGTTGATCGGTGATCTGCTCGGTCTGGTGACCGCGTTGCAGAGTTCCGGGTGTCTCCCGACACCGCCCGTGAGCGTGCCCGGCGTACCGCTGCCCGCGAAGGCTGTCGAGTACAGCGGCCCCGTCGACCAGTGCCTGCCGGTCGTGCTGAACCTGATCTCGACCATCGCGGGCCTCGGCGGCACGATCCTCGGCGCCGCCAGCGGCGCTCTGCCGGACGTCGGCAAGATCACCGGATTGCTGACCACGTTGCTGAAGACCGTCACCGACCTGCTGAGCAAGTGCGGTCTGCCGGCACCTCCGGGTGGCCTGCCGGCGCTCCCCGGCCTGCCGCTGCCGGTCGAGAACAGCTGATCTCCACGCGGGGTGGGAAAGGGCCCGTCACCGGTCTCGGTGACGGGCCCTTTCCCTGTGTGCGGTGCGTAGTATTCCGTTCAACGCGGAATAGCCGTGACCACCTGCACGGTCACCCATTTGCCGCAGTTCAAGTGCTTTTCCTGAATGCACACAATGGTGCGACTGATTCGTTTTCGGTCAGAAGGTGTGGTTAACCTGCGATTGCTCGATCCGCTGCTCTCAGATCGGAAAAACTGCAGATGATCAAGAAAGCAATCGTCCTCGGAGTCGCACTCGCAGGCATGGGCCTGTTCGCGTCCACCGCACAGGCCGCTCCCGCGCAGAGCCGGGATGTGCTGGACACGCAGCTCGTCGGTCCCATCTCGATCACCGCTCTGTCGCACAACCCCTGGACTCCCGGCAACGGCAACGTCACCGGATCGGGCAACATCGGAGGCAATGGCAACAACGTCGGAAACAACAACAACGGAGGTAACGGCAACAGCAATGGTGGCGGCGGCAACAACGTCGGCGCCGGCAACACGGGCGGGAACGGCAACAATTCGCCCGGTTTCCCCGGCTGATCCGCCGAGATCTCCGTCGAGCTGATCTCCGGCCGGTGCGGCTGATCTTCCAGCCGGACCGGCCGACCTTCCTCAGGTCAGCTGATCTCCAGACGGGCGCGGGTCGCCGCCACCCGCGGATGCCAGCCCGCGAGCTCGTGCGCCTCGGCCGCGAGCTCGCGGGCCTTCGCGTTGTCGCCGTCCGCCATCCACGCCCGTGCGATCGTGATCAGGTCGTCAGCTCGGTCCGTCCCGCTCTCGCTCGACTCCGCGGCGTAGCCCGCGAGCTGCCTGGCCGTCGTCGTGTCGCCCTCCAGCAACGCCATGATCGCCAGCGTCCCGTTCGCGCGGTGCTTCGGATAGCCCGCCTCGTAGGCGTTGCCGAGCATGCTGCGCGCCGTCTGCAGACCGACCTCGGCGGGGAACTGCCCGGCCTCGACCGCGTACACCGCGACCCCGGCCGTGGTGGCCATGATGGACGCCAGCTCGCGTTCGACGATGTCGGATCGCCCGCTCAGCCCGACCACCGTCTGCAGCGCGTCCAGGTACTTCTCGCGGGCGCACGTGATCATGACCTTGAGTCCGGCCACGGTGAGCAGGTCGGGGTGGTCCCGCACCAGCTCCTCGTAGATCCGCTCGGCCTCGTCGACGTCGCCGCGGTGGTACGCGTCCATGCCGGCCATGACCTGCGGCCGCGCCTCCAGTTCGCTGAGCGGCCGTCCGGTCAGCCCCGGCAGCGCGAACGCGAACCAGCCCAGGGTCGTGTAGGCGGTCTTGCGGACCGGCACGAGTTGCAACAGGAAGACCGCCGTCGCGGCCAGTGCCATGCCCTTGCCGAACGCCGCGCCGGTCGCGAGCCAGGTGGCCGCCGCCACCGCCGCGCAGAGGACGATCGCGAACGCCGCGGCCAGGACGGTCCGCCTGCGCACACCGGGCTTGAGGCCGGAGACGCCGATCGAGACGAGCACGGGGATGTTCCGCAGCACGACCCGCCGATGCGCGCTGGTCCACGACTTGAGCTCGCTGCCGACACCGATGATCACGTGCGTGACCCGGAGTCCGAAGAGGACGGCGCCGAGCGCCAGACCTGCCTGGGCCACCGCCATCTCCAGCAACAGCCCGGCCAGGGCCCCTGCCAGTCCGAGGTAGAACTCCGAAAGGGTCCAGGCGATCGTTCCGGCCACGACCAGAGCGGTCACGGCCCAGCGCACAACTGTCACGGTCTCCAGACGCTACCGGCGTGACAGCGGTTCCACGCGCACTTCACCCAGTGCACGCCACACAGGGCACATCACACAACGGCCTGGGAGCCGCCCTCCCTGATCGGCAGCCCCGCCGCGCGCCAGTTGCGGTACCCGCCGACGAGGTCAGTGGCGTTCGCGAGCCCGATCCGCTGCAGGTCACGGGCGGCGAGCGACGAGGCCCACCCCTCGTTGCAGACCACGACGACGGTGGTGTCCGCGGTGAAGCCGGGCAGCCGCCAGTCGCCGGTCGGGTCGAGCCGCCACTCCAGCACGATCCGCTCGACCGCGACGGAGTTCTCGATCTCGCCCTCGGCCAGCCGGTTGTGGATCGGCCTGATGTCCACGACGAGAGCGTTCTCCAACTGGTGCAGCTCGTGCGGTTCGAGCCGCTTCAGGTGTGACCTGGCCTCTTCGAGGATGGTGTCGACGGTGCTCACGGGCCCTCCTGGTCGGCCAGCTGACGCAGCTCGGACAGGGGGAGGCGCTGTGCGGGCAGCGGCGGGATCGAGTCGGGGATGTCGAGCAGCGACGCGTACTCGCGGGTCGGCACGAGCGGCGGCGAGTAGGCGTGCACGGTCGCGGCCGGCGCCTCGAACGGGTTCGTCACCTGGTGCGCCCGCCCGGAGCCGAAGCCCAGCGCGTCACCGGTGCCGCGGACGGCGGACCTGATCGGACCGGCCGGGTAGCGGTAGTCCTCCCGCAACGAGCCCGTCAGCACGGTGAACGACCCCGCCGACCCACCGTGGTCGTGCGGCTCGGTGCCCTGGCCGGGCAGCCACGACAGCAGCCACAGCTCCACGCCCTCGGTCAGTCCCAGCCGCGCCCACCAGCGGCGTTCGGTCGAGTAGTCGAGGATCGAGAGCAGGCCGGTGGTCAGCTCGCCGGCCACGAAGGAGGTCAGATCGCGCAGCTCGCGCGGCGTCCACAGAGAACGGGACGGATGGATCACGTCCCGCAGCAGCCGGCCGTCCAGCTCGGGGTGCAGGTCGAATTGATCTTGATCGGCGAACGTCGAAGTCACGTACTCGCTCCTGATGCCACGTCGGTACGGGGTAGCGATCAAGACGCGACGCAGGGCGCCTCAGCGCACGCGTCGCGTCGAGCTACACCCGCACGACGCCACGAGCAAGAGGTCGATCGTGCGGTCAGTCCAGCAATAGACGACCACAGCCGTGATGTTGCCAGACGCACTCGGAGAGTGGCTAGAGCGTCCACTGCCTGGTCTGTGGTCTTCACCAGTGGTTGCGTCCACCTGCTGGGACCCGGTACGCAGCAGAGCATGGAGCTCAGTCGCCGGAAGGCGCTCGCACTCGGTGCCGCCGCAACGTTGCTACCAGGCACGGCACACGCCTCCGCCGCGCCGCCCGCGATCTTCTACTCGCCGCACCAGGACGACGAGTCGCTCGCGATGGCCGGCTCGATCCGCGAACACAAGGAGGCCGGCCGGCAGGTGATCCTGGTGCTGCTCACCCGCGGCGAGAACGGCGGGCTGCTCGACATCATGAACGGCGCGGCGGACTGTCCGCTCGGGCAGGACTGCCCCGGCGGTGGTTCACACGGCTTCGGCCTCGTGCAGGACGACATCGTCCGGGGACGCACCGCGGAGTTCAAAGCCGCCGCCCAGCGCCTCGGCGTCGACCGGGTGGTGATCAGGGACCGGCCGGACGCCGCGTGGGGTGACTACGCCGGTTTCGTGCAGGAGGTCAGGAGCACGATCCTGGAGTTCGAGGCGCGGTATCCGGGCGCCTCGCACAAGCTGGTCAACGGCTACCGCGACGTGATCTACGGCTACCCGCCCGGCGACGCGAACCTGACCCACAAAGCGTGCCGTGAGGCGGCGGAAGGGCTGGAAGGCCAGATCCGCGACTTCCGCTACTACTGGGTCTACGGCTACACCTGGCCGCAGGACCAGCGGACGGCCGACTACGTGCTTCCGTTGTCGGACAAGCAGTTCGCGCGCAAGCGGCAGGCGCTGGCCGAGTACGGCCGCTGGGACCCGAGGCGCGGCAGGTACGCACTCGGTCTGCACAGCGTGAAGTTCATGATCGACCCAGCGGCGGCGGATCCGCACGAGTACATCGACCTGCCCAGATCACTGCCGCCCGGATCACTGCGGCACGCGTAGCAACAGCAGCGAGCGCCCCTCGACCGTCAGCTTCGCCTTGGGCCCGAACGCGCCAGGGGCGGCGGGGGAGCCGTCCGCCGTCGTGGTGTCCAGGTACGGCTCGTACGACGGCCCGTAGCGCTCGTGCGGCAGCGTCACGGTGATCGGGTCCGCACCGGCGTGCATCAGCAACAGCCACGAGTCGTCCGACACCAGCTCGCCGTCGCGCGTGCGTGACAGGCAGTTCGAGCCGTCGATGAACATCCCGAGCGTGCGGCGGCCCTCGTCGAACCAGTCGGTCTCGGCCATCTCCTGCCCGTCCGGCCGGAACCACACCAGGTCCGGGTTGCCGCTGGGCGTGGTGCGGCCCTCGAAGAACTCGGGCTGCCGCAGCGCCGGCGACGACGAGCGCAGGTCGATCAGCCGCTGGGTGAACCCGAGGAGCGCGTTGCCGGCGTCGGTCTCCGTCCAGTCGACCCACGACACCGCGTTGTCGAGGCAGTAGGGGTTGTTGTTGCCGCCCTGACCGCGCCACATCTCGTCGCCCGCGGTCATCATCGGCGTGCCGGTCGACAGCACCAGCGTGGCGAGCAGGTTCCGCGCCTGCTTGGCCCGCAGCGTGAGGACCTCGGGATCCGTCGTCTCGCCTTCGACCCCGCAGTTCCACGAGCGGTTGTCGTTCGTGCCGTCGCGGTTCTCCTCGCCGTTCTCCTCGTTGTGCTTGTCGTTGTACGACACCAGATCGCGCAACGTGAACCCGTCGTGCGCGGTGATGAAGTTGATCGACTGCCACGGCCGGCGCAGGTCGTCCGCGTAGAGATCTGACGACCCGGAGAGCCGGTACGCGAGGTCGCGCACGGACGTGTGGCCGCGCCAGAAGTCGCGGACCGTGTCGCGATAACGGCCGTTCCACTCGGCCCACTGCACGCCGAAGTCACCGACGCGGTAGCCGTCGCCCGTCGCGTCCCACGGTTCGGCGATCAGCTTCGACCGGCACAGCACCGGGTCCGTCGTGATCGCGGTCAGCAGGGCGCTGTCGCGGTCGAAGAACCCGCCGCCCGGTCGCCCCATCGTGGAGGCGAGGTCGAACCGGAACCCGTCCACGCCCATCTCGTCCGCCCAGTACCGCAGCGAGTCCGTGACCAGCCGCACGACCTGCGGCGACCCGGCGTCCAGCGTGTTGCCGCAGCCGGTGATGTCGACGGTGCTGCCACCGCCCGTGTGCAGGTAGTAGCCCGGCGCGTCGTAGCCGCGGAAGCAGAGCGTCGGCCCGTCCGGCCCGCCCTCGCAGGTGTGGTTGTAGACGACGTCGATCAGCACCTCGATGTTCGCCGCGTGCATCGCGGCCACCATCGTCCGGAACTCCTGGATCTCGTTGCCGGGCTCGCTCGCATACGCCGCGTGCGGTGCGCAGTAGCCGAGCGGCGAGTAGCCCCAGTAGTTGCTCGCGCCCCTGCTCAGCAGCGACGGCTCGTCCTGGAACGCCTGGACCGGCAGCAGTTCGACGCTGGTGACGCCGAGCCGGGAGAGGTGCTCGATCGCCGCCGGGTGCGCCAGCCCGAGGTACGTGCCGCGCAGCTTCTCCGGGATGTCCGGGTGGTTCTTCGTGAAGCCCTTGACGTGCATCTCGTAGATGACCGCCTCTTCGAACGGCACCTCGGGCTTCACGCCGGTGTCCGCGCCGCCCGGTGAGCTGACGACGCTGAGGGGCACGCTGCCGAGCGAGTCGACGGCCGACGGCGGGCCGTGCATCGGGTCGCCCACGTAGCCGAGCGACGCCTCGAGGTCCGTGATCCTGCCGGTGATCTGCCGCGCGTACGGGTCGACCAGCAGTTTCGCCGGGTTGCACCGCAGTCCGCGCCCCGCGTCGTACGGCCCGTGCACCCGGAACCCGTACCGCTGGCCAGGCGTGACGCCCGGCACCAGCCCGTGCCAGACGCCGAAGGTCCGCTCGGTCAGTTCGACCCGCTTCTCCGCCCCGTCGTCGTCGATGAGACAGACCTCGACCGCATCGGCGACGTGCGAGGTCACCGCGAACCGGACACCGCCTGCTTCGGCGTGTGCCCCCAGTGGGAACGGACGGCCTGCCAGCACCTCGGACTCGGGTCGCGTAGCCATACCTCCGATCTTGGCATCCGGGACCGACAAAAAACTTGAGAGTTCACACCGGCGGCGCAGTGGGCGCGCCCATCACGTCGACCACCCCGATGAGTGGTCGGTGCAAGGCCGTTCGGAACAATGGGCTCGTGGCGGACGTCGACGTGACAGATCTGGTCGTGCACATGGCGGGCGTGTCGGTCCGCCGTGGGAAGAACGTGCTGGTCGGCAACATCGACTGGAGCGTGGAGCTGGATGAGCGCTGGGTGGTCCTCGGCCCCAACGGAGCCGGCAAGACGACCCTGCTACGGCTCTCCAGTGCCGAACTGCATCCGACCAAGGGCAAGGTCCACCTCCTGGGTGAACGTCTGGGCAAGACGGACGTCCAGGAGCTCAAGCCTCGGATCGGGCTGTGCTCCGCGGCGCTGAACGGCCGTGTCCCCGGCGACGAGAAGGTCGTCGACCTGGTCGTGTCCGCCGGTTACGCGGTGCTGGGCCGGTGGCGCGAGGACTACGGCAAGGAAGACACCGACCGTGCGCGCGAGCTGCTCGGCACGCTGGGCATCGCCCACCTGGCCGACCGCCTGTACGGGACGTTGAGCGAGGGCGAGCGCAAGCGCACGCTGATCGCCCGCGCGTTGATGACCGACCCCGAGATGCTGCTGCTCGACGAGCCCGCCGCGGGCCTCGACCTGGGCGGCCGCGAGGACCTCGTGGCGAAGCTGTCCGAGCTGGCCCTCGACCCGGACGCGCCGGCGATGGTGCTGGTCACGCACCACGTCGAGGAGATCCCGCCCGGCTTCACGCACGCGTTGTTGCTGCGTGAGGGCTCGGTCGTCGCCCAGGGCCTGCTCGACGACGTGCTCACTGAGGAAAACCTCTCAAAGACGTTCGGCCAGGACCTCGAACTGCAAAAGTCGGGGGAGCGGTTCTTCGCCCGCCGCAAGGTCTGAGAAGCTACCGCCGGGTAACGTGACATCGCCGTCGCGACGAAAATGGAGGGCTGCGTGGCTGAGTTCGTGAGGCTGGAAGTCGAGGACGGGATCGGGACGATCCGCCTGGAGCGGCCGCCGATGAACGCCCTGAACCGGCAGGTGCAGACCGAGCTCCAGGCCGCCGCGAAGGAGGCCTCGGAGCGTTCGGACGTCTACGCGGTCATCGTCTACGGCGGCGAGAAGGTCTTCGCGGCCGGTGCGGACGTCAAGGAGTTCGCGCAGATCTCCCACGCCGAGATGACGCTGCGGGCCAAGAGCCTGTCGGACGCTCTCGGCGCGCTGGCCTCGGTGCCGAAGCCGACCGTCGCCGCGATCACCGGGTACGCGCTGGGCGGCGGCTTCGAGGTCGCGCTGGGCTGCGACCGCCGGATCGCCGGTGACAACGCGAAGGTCGGCCAGCCCGAGATCCTGCTCGGCCTGATCCCCGGTGGTGGCGGCACGCAGCGCCTCGCCCGGTTGATCGGACCGTCGAAGACCAAGGACCTGCTCTACACCGGCCGGTTCGTCGGCGCCCAGGAGGCGTTGGAGATCGGCATGGTCGACGAGGTCGTCGCGCCTGACGACGTGTACGCCGCGGCAGTTCGGTGGGCCAAGCAGTTCGTCGGTGGGCCGGTGCTCGCGCTGGCCGCGACGAAGGCCGCCGTCGACGGTGGTCTCGACACCGACCTCGAGTCGGGCCTGAAGCTCGAAAGCCACCTCTTCGCGGCGCTGTTCGCGACGGAGGACAAGAAGAACGGCGTGGAGTCGTTCATCGCGAACGGTCCCGGAAAGGCGAAGTTCAGTGGCAACTGATCCGGCACCGAACCCGCACGCTTCTGCCGAAGAGGTCGAGGCGGCCTACAAGGACGCCAAGCTCGCGAACGTGCTCTACCACGACTGGGAAGCCGGCACGTACGACGAGAAGTGGTCCATCTCGTACGACGACCGTTGCATCACTTACGCCGTGGATCGCTTCAAGGCCGTCGCCGGTGACGTCGGCCCGTACGAGCACGCGCTGGAACTGGGCTGCGGCACGGGCTTCTTCCTGCTGAACCTCATGCAGGGCGACGTGATCAAGAAGGGCTCGGTCACCGACCTCTCGCCCGGCATGGTCGAGGTCGCGCTGCGCAATGCCTCGCACCTCGGTCTCGACGTGGACGGCCGGGTCGCCGACGCCGAGCGCATCCCGTACGACGACAACACGTTCGACCTCGTCGTCGGCCACGCGGTGCTGCACCACATCCCGGACGTGGAGGCGGCGATGCGCGAGGTGCTGCGCGTGCTGAAGCCGGGCGGCAAGTTCGTGTTCGCGGGCGACCCGACGAACATCGGCAACTTCTACGCCCGCAAGCTCGGCCAGGCGACGTGGTGGCTGACCACCAACCTCACCAAGGCCGTGCCGGCGCTGGGCGGGTGGCGCCGTCCGCAGGAGGAGCTCGACGAGTCCTCCCGTGCGGCCGCTCTCGAGGCCGTCGTCGACCTGCACACGTTCGACCCGGACCAGCTGGAGGCCACGGCCCGGCGCGCGGGTGCGGTGGGCGTGCACGCGGCGACCGACGAGCTCTCGGCCGCGTTGTTCGGCTGGCCGGTGCGCACGTTCGAGTCCGCCGTGCCGCGCGAGAAGCTGGGCTTCGGGTGGGCGATGTTCGCCTACCGCACCTGGCAGAACCTCTCGTGGGTGGACCAGAACGTGCTGTCGAAGGTGCTGCCGCGCGAGGTTTTCTACAACGTGTCGATCACCGGCAAGAAGACTTCCTGAGTTGGGCTACGCGTTCACCTCTTCCGACGTGGCGTTCTTGCGCTCTGCCGCAGGGATCGCCGCGTTGGCCGAGGTGGACGCGCTGCCCTTCTCGGACTCTTCTCGTGTCCGTGACGTCGAGGCGGCACGTCGGTTGCTCGGTTCCTCCTTCGCCCCGGTCGTGGAAACCGTGCTGCTGCGCCGCCGTGCAGCGTCCAAACTGGACTCTTCCGGCGGCTGGCTCTTCACCGACGACGCCTTGCAGCAGGCCACCGCTTCTGCTGTTGCCCGCCATCGGGCGTTGCGGTTCGCCGGCCGCGATGTCCACGACGTGACGTGTTCCGTTGGCGCGGATCTCTTCGCTTTGAGCGCGGTCGCCGCGCGGTGCATCGGCTCGGACCTCGATCCGGTCCGGCTTGCCATGGCGCGCAACAACGTTCCGGGCCAGCTGGTCGTGGTCGCCGACGCGCTGCGGCCGGTGTCTCGGGCTACGGCCGTCACCGCTGATCCGGCCCGCCGCGACTCGTCCGGGCGTCGCAAGTGGAATCCCTCCGACTTCGTGCCGCCGCTGGACGAGTTGTCTGTCGTGTACGCCGGTGTCGATCTCGCGGTGAAATGCGCTCCCGGCATCGACTTCGCAGTCGCGCCGTGGGCCGACGAGATCGAGGTCGTGTCGTTGGGCGGCGCGGTCCGCGAAGCCTGCCTGTGGACGCGAGGCCTTGCCACACCCGGTGTTTCGCGCCGTGCGACGGTTCTTCACGGTTCGGACTCGTGGACGATCACCGATGCCGAGCCCGACGACTGCCCGGTGCTCGCCCCCGGCTCGTGGATCATCGACCCGGACGGCGCTGTCGTGCGTGCCGGTCTGGTGCGGCACTACGCGGCGCGACACGGCTTGTGGCAGCTCGACGAACGCATCGCGTACCTGAGCGGTGACAAGCCTCCCGCCGGTGTCCGCGCGTTCCGCGTGCTCGAACACGGCCACTACACGGAGAAAGCGCTCAAGTCGCTGCTGAAGACGCGCGGAGTCGGCCGGCTGGAGATCCTGGTGCGCGGCCTGGACGTCGACCCGAACACGTTGCGCAAGCGCCTGAAGCTCTCCGGTGCCGCGGAGGCCTCGGTCGTGCTGACCCGCGTCGGCTCAAAGCCCGTTTTTCTGCTCGGCCAGGCTGAGCGCACCTAGCACCAGCTCGAGCCGGGCCTCGTGGTGGTCCGGCCGCAGCCTCTTGCCGTGCGTGAGCGTCGCGATCCCGTGCATCGCACTCCAGAACACCTCGGTGAGCGTCTCCAGATCCCGTTCCCCCACGACAGGTTCCACCGCCGCAACGAGCTCTCCGAACGCGTCTCGCAACTCCTGCGGCACGTCGTCGGTGCCGAATGGGATGTCGACCTGCTGCACGAACATCGCGTCGTAGAGCGCGGGCCTGGTCTCCGCGAACTCCAGGTACGCCTCCGCCGCGGCCCGCAGCCGTGACTTCCCCTGTGCGGAACGCGCTTGGCGCAACTGCCTGGCCAGCACGCCGCACCCTTCGATCGCGACCGCGCGCACGATCGCGTCCTTGCCCTTGAAGTGGCTGTAGAGCACCGGCTGGCTGTACTCGACCTTCTCCGCGAGCCGGCGCGTGGTGACCGCGTCCCAGCCTTCTGCCTCGGCCAACTCCCGCGCCGCGTCGATGATCAGCTGATGCCGCTCAGCGCGTTCACGCTCGCGCCTGTTCTGAATGGTCACCCACGGAATCTAGCACCGCTAGACATCCGAGCGCCTCTAATGTTAGCGTCGCTCCAGTACCTAGCACCGCTAGATTCTTGTGGAGGATGCAATGCGCTTGACCACGATCATGGCCTGGCTCGTAGTGCTGGCGGGCCTCTGCTTCGGCCTGAACTACCTGCTCAACGGCCACGGCGCGGCCGCGGGCTTCGGCATCGTCGACCCAGCCGGCTACTACATCGTGAAGGGCGTCCGCGACATCGCCTACGCCCTGACAGCCCTGATCCTGCTGCTGATGAAGCAACGCCGAGCCCTCGGCTGGGTGGTCCTGGCAGACGCGATCATCCCGATCGGCGACTGCCTGGCCGTGATGACCCACGGCGGCACCGTCGGCTTCGCACTAGCCGTGCACGGCTCGGCAGCCGTACTGGTGCTGCTCACGGCGGGCCTCCTGCTGCGGGAGACAACACCCGCGAAGCCCCAACCAGCCTTGAGCCACTGAGCGGCGCCGATGCGGCCCACGGCTGGGCAGTCGCGGGAGACAACGCCCGCACTGCCTCAGCCGGCCCCGAGCCCTCGATCCCGGCCAACAACTGCTCCATCGGCCCTGCCGCTGCTCGGCGCGGCTGCGCGGCAACGCCCACGGCTTCCGCCAACGCGGGGCTCCTGCGCAGTCAACGACCGCCTCGTCCCGCTCACCCGTTGCACCGCACCCCAGGCGGCAGCGCCCGGACGGCCTCGGCCCACGCCGAGTGCCCGCCGTCATCGACCGGCCCGTCCTGCTTCTTGCTGCATCGCACCCCAGGCGACAGCGGCCCCGGCAGCCTGAGCCGACGCGGAGTCCGCCGCCGTCAACGACGGCTCCGTCCCGCTCGCGGCTGCATCACAACCCCAGGGGGCAGCACTCACCCAGCTTCAGCCAGCGCGGAGTCCTCGACCGAGCCCATCCGCCCCACATCCCCGCTCACCGCCGCACCGCCCCCGGCGACAGCGCCCGCACAGCCTCATCCGACGTGGAGGCCGCCGTCAACGACCGCCCCGCCCCCGCTCACCCCTTCACCCCAACCCCAGGCGACAACGCCCGCACAGCCTCAGCCAGCCCCGAGTCCTCGATCTCCCCCAACAACAACCCGGTCAGCACGTGAAACGCCCGCCGCAACTCATCAGGGTGCGTGGACAACACGAGCGTCCCAGCGAACGCGTCGGCATCAGCCAGGTCGTCCAGCCCCCGCCCCTGCACCGCGTTGACCCCCTCGCGCACGCACCACAGCGCCATCACCTGGTCGCGCATGGCGTTGACCATGTAGAGCGCCTGCCAGCTGCGGCCGCGTGCGATGGACGACCGCGCGTGCAGGCCGTACAGCCAGGCGAGTCCGATGAGTTCGGCGCGGTCGGGTTGCCGGGACTGCGGCAGCGAGTTGGTCTCGCCGAAGAGCAGCCGGAAGGTCGGACCGGTCGCGCCGAACTCGGTCGAGGGCCAGAACGCGATGTCCACCTGCAGGGTCGAGCGCATCAGGTAGACGCGGAACAGGACCTTGCCGTGCCGCACGTCGAGGTGGCTGACCGCGCCGCACGCGTACATCAGCGCGGTCCAGTCGGTGATCACCGCGTCCAGTTCGCGGTCGATCGACAACGCGAAGTCGATGTCGGACCAGCGGTCTTCCTTGCCCACGGCCACCGAACCCGTCAACGCCGCCCCGACCACGCGCGGGTCGGTGTCGGCGGCGTTGGCGAGGTCGCGGCGCAGCTGTTCGCGCTCGGAAACTGTGAACACCGCCTGATTTTATTGGCCTCGGCTCGCGGGATCGACGCGGGCGAACTTGAGCAGGTCGACCATGCCGAACTGGCCGCCAACGCGGGACGGCAGCGTCGGCTTCCACTGGGGTTGCTGCCTCAGGTACGACTCGGGATCCAGCTGAAGCAGCCCGACGAACACCTCACCGATCAGCCGGGCGCTCGCGCCCGCGAGTGTGATGCCGTCGCCGAGCGTCTCGGCTTCGCGCAGCGTGTAGTACCAGAGCGGCGTCGAGCGGTCGAAGCCGAACTCCCGCAGCTCCGGCACCGAGTCCAGCACCGGGATGCCCATGGCCCGCGCCACCGCCTGCCCGGACGGCAGCGACCACGTGAGGTGCCGCAGCAGGTTGCGCTGTGGCAGCGAGACAGGCGGCGAACCGTCTGCGATCGCCCCGAGCGGCAACCGGAACAGCGGTGTCGAGATGTGCGTGTCGATCCGCTTGTTCGGCCGCACCTGGCCGTCCCCGAAGTCGAAGAACGTCTGCCAGCCGATGAACCTCCGGCGCGCCCGCCGCCCGCCGCGCAGGTCCACCGGATCGCTCTGCCCCTCGGCGGCAGGGTCGAAGACGAAGCCGAAGAACGGCTGACCGTTGTCCCCCTTCAGGTTCGCCCGGTAGGACGGCCGCACCTGGCTGTGCCCGAACCGGTAACACGCGCCCTGGAACTCCACCGGCATGAAGTGCTGCCCCTCCGCCGGCCGGTAGAAGCGCCGCCCGTGCGCCAGGATGTCCTGCGTGAGCCCGAAGCCGATGATCTGCGGCAGGAACTCGTGCACCACGATCCACTGGTAGTGCCACACAACGGTTCTTTGCGCGTCCGCGAAAATTCGGTCGGCCGGCACGCCCGCTGCACGCAGCCGATCCACGATCCGGTTGTGGAACAACAGGAACGCCGCGTGCAGCCCGGAGATCATCAGGTTCTCGTCGTTGCGCGGGTCCCCGATGATCGCCACGCCGTCGGCGCGCCGGGGCAGGTCCTCGAACAACCCGCCGTTCTCCACCCGGAACTTGGCCCGGTCGCCGGAGTCGTACAGCTGCGGCGACAGGACGGGCCCGCCGCCGTACACGGAATCCAGTGACAGGGTCGGATTCCGCGTGTTCGGGCTCTGCTCGGGCACGGCGGGCACCGCGAGCCGCGAGTGGAGGTCGAACGTGAAGTCGTGATCGATGAACTGCCCGACGAACGTCGTTCCCGCGGTGTTGAAGGGGTTGTCGAGGTTGCCAGGACTCAGTTCCGGATTGGTGATGAGTCGGACAGGTCCTTCGTGCAACGGATCCTTGGCGTCCAGCGGCCCGCCCGGTGCGCCCATCGCACGCAACGCGTCCTGCACGCGCGGCGTGTTCTCGGCGAACGGTGGCAGCCCTGGAAACATCCGCCCGAAGAACCGGGGCGAGGTGGCCGCCGTGTCGGCAGCGGCCACCTGCGCGGCGGCAGGGGAGGGAGCCAGCGTCACGGCGCCGGCGCCCGCGACGCCTCCCAGAAATCCTCGTCTGGTGAGATTGCCCATGTCAGCGCAGTGTTCTGCAAGATCACCCGTTGCCGCACGGACGAAGAACCATGCAGGGGACACAAATCTCTTACGCCGATCTGCGGGTCGGCCGGGCCTCAGCCGGGCTTGCGCACCAGGTTCGTGTACCCGGCCAACGCCAGCGTCGCCAGTCCCCACACGGCCAGTTGCACCAACCAGATGGCCGCCGTGAACGCCTGTCCCGCCAGCGCCGCGCTGTCCAGATCGCACCTGGTCCGCATGCCGGTCATCGCCAGCGGCAGTCCGCGATCAAGCCCCAGCCCCACGAGTTCCACTGTGGAACATGGCATTCCGGCCGCGGCGGTCGCACTCGCCACGCGTTCGGCGGCGAGATGCCCTGGACGCGTGGAGACCTGGCCCGCCCACCAGCCGAGGAACCCCGCGATCACCAGCACCAGCAACAGCGCCGCGGCGGTGCGGCGGGCCCGGTAGCCGTACCCGGCCAGCACGCCCCACACCCAGTGGAACCACTGGGTCAGGGGACCGCCCAGAGCCTGCGGGTTGCGGCGCCGGAGATCGGTCTGCTGTGCCATGAGGATCCTGCGCACGGTGCCGTCGTGCCCGGCGGCCCGCTCGACGGCGGCGAGGCGCTGGTAGGCGGACGCGTGGTACGCGGGAGTGTGGCGGCGGATCAGATGCAGCCACTGCTGCCAGTCCCATCCCTCACCGAGCGAGGCGTAGGAGAGCCCGTCCAGCCGCACCCAGTTCCTGTGCGCGCAGGTCCAGTCACGCCCGCGAGGACGACACATCAGGGTGGGCGGCAGCGTCACGGAGGTCCCGACCACCAGCTCCTGGAGGTTCAGCACCGGGCCACGCCCGCCCTGCATCTTGAGCGCGACCTCGCCTTCGCCGTGGAACTGGCCGCCGATGTGCGCTCCGTGCAAGCTCACCGCGCCGAATCTGCCGGCGCCGGTCAGCGACGTCCGTCCCAGGAGGAACAGGCGCCCGTCGATCTGGACCTGGTCGGCGGACACCGCCGGACCAAGCGCGTTGGTGACGACCGCGTCCGAGATGTCGAGATCTCCCGTGAGGTGGCCGCTGATCAGGTCGATCGCGCCGCCGGGATGGCGCGCGGTCAACCGGGTACCCGTTCGCAGGAACAGGCTTCCGCTGATGTCGACGCCGTTCGCGTTCACCGCCGCACCGCGTTCGTTGGTGATCACCGCGTCCTCCAGCACGACAAGCCCGCCGAGGTGACCACCTGCCAGGACGATCGCGCCGGTCGGCCCGCGCCCGGCGATCTGGACCCCTTTCCACACCAGCACGTCACCGCCGATGCGGGCGCTCGTGGCGTCGAGGCAGGGGCCGAGGTTGTTGGTGATTTCCGCCTTCTCCGCTTTGACGTTCAGGACCACGTTGGCGTTTTCGAGCGAGACCGCGCCCTCCTTGCCGTGCCCGGTGGCCCGGAAGCCGTCCGTCAGCAGCACCGAACCCTGAACGCGGATGTCGCCGGCGTCCAGAGCCGGTCCGCCGAGGTTCGTGATCGTCACGTCCTCGTCCAACTGGAGGTCTCCGTCGATGTGGGCGCTGAGCAGGACGAACGCACCCCATCGGCCGTGTCCGGTGATCCGGACCCTGCGCCGGGCGAAGACGGAGCCGCCGATGCGAACCCGGTTGGCGTCGATGGCAGGACCGGCCGCGTTGGTGATCTGCACCTTGCCCAGACTCAGGTCACCGTCGATGCGGCCACCGATCAGTCTGATCAGCCCGTCCTTCTGGTCGCCCTCGACCTGCAGACCGTCCTGCAGGAACAGATCGGCGTCGATGTGGACGCCGTCGGCCTGCAACCCGGCGCACCGGCCACCCCTGAGCACCAACGCCCGCAGGTGTGCGTCGCGCGCGTCGATCGGCTCGTCGATGGTGCAGTCGTACAGGTACAGGCCGACGGAGGCCGTCACGTTGTCCAGGTCGAGCACGCCCTTGATGCGCGCACCCTCGATCTGCACGCCTCGCGGGTCCAGCTGGCCGTGACGGCCGAGCAGCAGCTCCCTGATCAGCTCGGCGCGCACCGCGGGAGCTGACTTCGGGCACACCAGCAGCTCACCGCGCTGGGCCGCGGTGACGAGCCGTTTCTCGAACTCGGTCACACTCTGAAATCCGCTGGTGGGGGCGCTACGTTAGCAATCCGAGCCGTTGTGCCTCCGAAAGAGCCTGGGCCCGGTTGTGCACCCGCAGCTTGAAGAACAGCTGCCGCTGCTCGGACTCCACGGTCTTCACCGCGATCCCCAGCGCCGAAGCCGTCTGCCGCACCGACTCACCCCGGGCGATCGAGGCCAGGATGTCGTTCTCCCGGTGAGTGAGCGTGGGAACGTTGTCATGCAACACAGCGTCACGGCAGGAAACCCGCACAAGCCCGAGCCGGGTCACCACCGCCGCCGCCTGCGCCCGGCTCTGCACGCCGAGCTTGGCGAAGATCCGCCGCTTGTAGTTGACCACCGTGTGCGGTGAGAGCCGCAGGACGGACGCGACGGACACCGCCGACAGTCCGGAGCAGACGTGGGCGAGCACTTCCATCTCGCGGTCGGTCAACGCGCCCGGCGCGACGCGGCGCAGCGAGGTCAGCGGCACGTGCTCCAGCGAAGCCCGCAGCGAGGCGAGGCCACAGGCCGGGGAGAGGGCCACGAGTGGAAATCCCGGTACCAGTTCCGGGGAAAGTTGCCCCACCACGACGTCCGGCGGGCGCAAACTGCACAGCAGCAACAGGTCTTCGCGCGTGCAGGCGGTACCCACCACGATCCAGCCGGGCAACGCGTCCAGCCAGTTCGCGACGGCATCGCTGACCAGGGGTTCCCACGAATGCACCGCGATCCTCGTTGACCGCACGCAGTTGGGCATGGCGCCTCACGCTCACAGCGATGCGGCGGCGCTTGGGCTTATGCCACACGATAGGGCGTGGATGGTTTCTGTCACCAGGGCGACAGAAACCATCCACGATTGACGAACTAGCCGAGTGCGACCGCAAAAACGTGCATGTTCACATCGTCTGGCAGCACCACGGAAGCGAGCGTCTTGCCTTCCGGGGCCACGTACGTCTTCGTCGCGAAGATGTGCGTCGCGACCTGTTCGCTGCCGCCGCCGGACTGGTTGCGGTACGGCGTGTTCGCGATGATCACGTTGCCGAAGCTCGGGGTCGCCCCGCCGCCGCCCAGCGTCCAGTCGCTGAAGCCGATGTCGACGGTGGCCGTGGTGCCGTCCGTGAACGTCACCGTGGCCGGCTTGGTGCGCGCCCCGTTGGCCGCCGAACCCACGAACGCGAGCCGCGTTCCGGACAGTGCAAGCGTTTGCTTCGCTGCGGTCGCGTTGTCCGGACGGCCGGGAGGCGACGACGGCCAGGTGAACGTCAGGCCGTCGACGGTGCTGGTGCCGCCCGGCGGAAGGCCGGCCTTGGCCAGCGCCTCTCGCGAGAAGCTGTAGCCGCCGCCGTCGAAGTCACCCTCTCCGTCGGCGTCGGCGGAGGCGCCGACGTTGTTCACGGCGGCGAGCATGCTGCCCGCCGGCGCGACCTTCACCGTCTGCGGCAGCACCACCGGCTTCGCGGCGCCCTCGACGGTCACCGTCACGGTGAAGTCGTAGAACCCCTGCGGGGTAGCGGGGTCGGCCGAGACGGTGAACTCCGCGGGCACGGAACCGTTGGTGGGCGTGAACTTCAACGCGTCCGTGCCGGTGATCGTGTAGGTCGCCTTCGGGTCGCCGTCGTACAGCTTGACCGAGTTGACTTTCGCCGTGACCGACTTGCCGGGCTCCACGACGAGTTGACGCGGCTCGACCGTGAGGTAGTACGGCTGGTCGTGCCTGATCGGCTGTTCACCGTCGCGGAACGACGGCGGGGCGTCGGAAGCACCGGTGCCCCAGGAGGAAGGCGTCTTGCCGAGCACGAAGTCCAGCTTGCCGCCGCGTGCCACGAACGACTCGGGCAGCCAGGTCTTGGACGTGCTGCGGCCGTTGACCTTCAGCGACTGCACGTACTTCGTGGCGGTGTTCGCGGCGGGCGCGTTGATCGTGATGTCCTTTCCGCCACCGCGGTTGATCTTCACCGACGTGAACAGCGGGCTGCTCAGCACCAGCTCGGCGCGCGACGGCACCTGCGGGTAGATGCCCATCGAGGTGAAGACGAACCACGACGACATCGCGCCGAGGTCGTCGTTGCCGGGAATGCCGCCGGGGGCGTTCTTCCACAGCGTGCCGATCGTCTCGCGCAGCGTCTCCTGCGTCTTCGCCGGCTGGCCCGTGTAGTTGTAGAGCCACGGCACGTTCACCGACGGCTCGTTGTCCAGTTCGGACTTGGCACCGCCCTTGCCCGTCAGAGCCCAGCTGCCGTCGGCGTTGTGGAAGAAGTCGTCCAGCCGTTTGTTGGCGCGCTCGCGACCGCCCAGCGACTCGACGAGCCCGGCGACGTTGTGCGTGACCATCCACGTGTACTGGGCGCTGCTGCCCTCGACGAAGCCGTTGCCGGTGTCCGGCGTGAAGTCCTTGACCCACGTGCCGTCCGCGTTGCGGTTGCGGATGTAGCCGCCGGTCCTGTCCGCCACCGGGTCGAAGTTGTTCTGCCACCACTGTGCGCGCTCGGCGAACGCCTTGGCGGTCTTCCTGTCACCCGTGCGCTCGGCCAGCTGGCTGATCGCGAAGTCCGCCGCGGAGATCTCCAGGGTCTCCGCCGCGCCACCCCACGCGTTCGACACGGACGGCATGAACTTGTTCTTCAGGTACTTGTCGAGCGACGGCCGTTGCCCGACGGACATCACGGCCCAGCCGTCCTTGCTCAGGTCCAGCGCCGTCGGCACGGTCGCGGCCTTCACCAACGACTTGAGCGACGACCTGATGTCGTACTTGTCGCCGCCGAACGCCGAGATCGCGGCCAGCGCGATGGGCGCGGGGTCGCCGTTCATCACGTGCGTGCCGCCGCCGTTGTGCGTCCAGCGGTCCCACACGCCGTTGTTCTGCTCGGCCTGGTTGAGCAGCGACTGCGCGATGTCCGAACCGATCTGCGGTTCCAGCATCGTCACGAGTTGGAGCTGCGAGCGGTAGATGTCCCAGCCGGAGAAAGTGCCGTACTGGGCCTTCTGCCTGCTCTTGTCGATCTTGTGGGTCTTACCGTCGAACCCGGCGTACTCGCCGTTGACGTCGCTGAACAGGTTGGGGTGCAACAGCGAGTGGTACAGCGCGGTGTAGAACTTGGTCCGCTCGTCATCGGAGCCGCCGCCGACCTCGATGCGCTTGAGCTGCTTCTGCCACGCGATGTACGCGTTGTCCCTCATGTCCTCAATGGACTGACCCTTGTTCTCGGCCCTGAGGTTGGCCCGCGCGTTGTCCAGGCTGACGTAGGAGATGCCGACCTTGACGCCGACCTGCGAGCCGGGCGCGAAGCCGAGGTAGGCCCCGGAACCCTTGCCCAGCACCGGCCAGCCGTTCGTTCCGTACGTCGTGCCGCCCTTGGAGGTGACGCTTCCGGGCGTGACAACGTTGTCCTGGTACGTGCCGACGTCGGTGAAGTCCTGGTCGAACTCCGCCACGAAGTGCAGCGTGTAGTAGCTGCGGCGGCCGACCTGGTTGATGTAGCCGCAGAAGTTGCCCGACGTCACGGAGCCGGTGATCGTCCGCTTGTCCTTGTCGATCACGGTCTGCGCGTCACTGCTGCCGACCTGCGACTTCGACGTGTTGATCAGCACCGTCGCCGGCTTGTCGGCAGGGAAGCTGAACCGCGCCGCGCCGGTGCGTTCGGTGGCGGACAGTTCGGCCTTCGCACCCGACTTCAGCGTCACGTCGTAGCGGCCGGGCTTGGCCACCTCGTCCGTGTGCGCGAACTCGCTGGCGTAGACCGCGTCCGTCGCGTCCGTGGTCGGCGACGTCGTGACGGTCCCGACGTGCGGGAAGATCGGGATGTCACCACTTCCGCCCGCGCACCCGGTCCCGGACATGTGGGTGAGGCTGAAGCCGCGGATCTTCGTGGCGTCGTACCGGTAGCCGCCGGGCGCCGCGGCGCGCAGGGTGTTGCCGCGGGACGCCTCCGGGCTGAAGGAGAACATGCCGAACGGCACGACCGCGCCGGGAAAGGTGTTCCCGAGGTTGGTCGTGCCGATGAACGGGTTCACGTGTGCCGCCGGATCCGGCACCACCTGAATCTGGGGCTGAGCGGAGGCAGGGACCACTCCGAACGTCATGGCCACCGCCACCGCAGCTGTCGTGAGGACTCTTCGCTGCATGGTCGCGGACCCTACTTTCCGTGCCCGCCCAACCCCAGAGAGCGACGCGAAGTTGTCGTCAAACGGACAAGCGCTGCTCCATGAAGGCCCTCAACGCGGGCCAATCGGTGTCCTCCGCGACCTCTACCTGGTGCTTTCCCTCGACGAGCGCACCCTCGTCGTCGATGTCGAGGTGGTGGAGCTTGGTGCGCAACGTGCCGGGGACGATCGCCTCCGCCACGGCGACGGCGTCGTGGACCAGGATGCCCTCCTCGCGGTGCGAGAGGTTCTGCTCGGAGTGCCGGGCGAGGTACTCCCGGTAGGTGCCGGTGAGGTTGCTCAGCACCGGGTCGACGTTCGCGAGGAACTCGGTGTCGGCGATGCACCGCTGGGTGAGGTTGAGCGGCACGATGATCGGGTTGCCCCGGCGGATCACCGTCTGCGCGGCCTCCGCGTCGGCCCAGAAGTTGAACTCGGCCCGCGCGGTCATGTTGCCGACGTCGAGCCCGCCGCCCATGACGATCAGCCGGGGAAACGTGATGCCCCCGTCGAGCGCGGCGGCGATGTTGGTGAGCGGCCCGATCGCGGCGACCACGGTGTCCGGCGTCAGGTTGTCGGCGAAGAAGCGGACAGGGTCGTCTCCGTAGAGGCCCTTGGGGTTCTCCGGCAACGTGTGCGCCTGCCCGCCGAGCCCGTCCTCGCCGTGCACGTCCGCCGCACCGCCCGGTCCCTCGAACCCCCGTACCACCGGCACGTCGGTGCGACCGAGGTGGGCGAGCAGGCGCAGGGCGTTCGCCGTCGTGAGATCGAGCCCGACGTTGCCGAAGACGGTGGTGAGGCCGACGAGGTCGACCTCGGGGCTGCGGGCCGCGAGCGCGATCGCGAACGCGTCGTCGACGCCGGGGTCGGTGTCGATGATGAGAGGAATCGCCATGCCTCTAGGGTGCCTGAGACTCGGCGCCCACCTCGGCCACGTCCCACACGACGTTCCGCAAGCCCGGCCGTTCGAGGTAGCCCTTCTCCCGCATGTCCGCGTGGTAGCGACGCGCATCGCCCTCGTTGTCGTACACCTGGATCGCGTGGCCGTCCAGCGTCCACGTCCCGTGCACGAATCCCGGTAGCTCCACCTTGCTCGACGCCATCAACGGCACTTGAGCCCGCCACTCGTCGTGCATTTCCGGACTGAGCTCCCAGACGCCTATGACCGCCCACATGCCGCACCTCTGTTCGCCGTGGTCACGACACTCCAGGGCCGTTTCGGCTCGTCAGCACAGGTCCAGGAGGGTCTCGAGACGGGCGGCGAACACCTCGTCGAAATCGCCGCTGATCCGGAACACGACGTGCGCGCTTTCGTCCGTGTTGGCGATCCGCAGGGTCAGGTGCGCCATCGGGTACTCGAACCACAGCCCCTTGTCGTCGTCGGTCGCGGGAAGTCCGGCGTCCAGCGCCCCGGCGTCGAGGTCGTCCCAGCGGTAGCCGACGAGCCCCGCGACGTACTCGACGACTTTCGTCAGGTTCTCCGCGAAGATCCAGCCCGTCACCTCGTTCACCGGTCAGACGATGCCTTGCCGGGCACGGTGTTCGCGAATAGTTAAAGTGCCGTCCATGACTTCGATGTGGGGCGCTCCGGTGTGGACTCGTTGGGCCAGGTCGCGACGAGACCCCGCCCAGGCACGCTTCCTCACGATGGCCTCCCTGCGCTGGGTCCTGCGCCACCGCGCCTACAGCCCGTGGTACCTGGTCCGGTACTGGCGGCTGCTGAAGTTCCGCCTGCTCAACCCCCACGTGGTGCTGCGCGGCATGGTGTTCTTCGGCAAGCGGGTCGACGTGATGGCCCGCCCCGGCTACGGCCGCATGGAGATCGGGCGCTGGGTGCACATCGGCGACGGCAACGCCATCCGCTGCCACGAGGGGTCGCTGCGCATCGGCGACAAGGTCGTGTTCGGCAAGGACAACACGGTCAACTGCTACCTCGACATCGAGATCGGCGCGTCGTCGCTCGTCGCGGACTGGGTCTACATCTGCGACTTCGACCACAAGACCGAGGACATCACCCTGCCGATCAAGGACCAGGGCATCGTGAAGTCGCCGGTGCGCATCGGGCCGGACTGCTGGCTCGGGGTCAAGGTGACGGTGCTGCGCGGCACGCGGGTCGGGCGAGGGTGTGTGCTCGGTGCGCACGCGGTGGTGCGCGGGGACTTCCCTGACTTCAAGATCGCGGTGGGCGCGCCGGCACGGGTCGTGCGGGATCGGCGCGCCGACTACGAGGCGGACGCTCAGCGGCGGGCGGACATCGCGGACATGGCCCGCAAGGCCAAGGAGGCGCTGGCTAAGCGAACGGAAGAAGCGTCGGACGCTTCGGCCTGAAGCCGTCGCCCGGCTGGCGGCCGATCAGCTTGTTGCGCGACCGCGAGTACGCGACGGGCAGCACCTGATCGCGCAGCCACCGCAGATGGTCCAGCATCGACGAGGGTGCGGCCGAACCCTCCAGGGGCGCCATCCACGAAGCGTCGAACGGGATGTCGAGCGCTGACAGCAGGTGGCCGGCCAACCGCCTGTGTCCCAACGACGACAGGTGCAGGCGGTCCGGGCCGAAGTAGCGTGAGTCCTGCACGCACGTGTTGTCGTCCCACACGTCGACCAGGATCGCGCCGTAACGCACTGCTGCAACGCGCACGGCGTCGTTCAGGGCCTCGATGCGTGGACGCATGCGCCAGCCGAACGGCATCCGTTGTGAGACGTCGCTCAACGTGAAGACGGCGACGGTCGGCGCGAACGACGTCACGGCGCTCACCAGCGCATCGACCCGGCGCGCGATCTGAGCGGTGGAGGCACCGGACATCACGTCGTTGCCGCCGCCGAAGATCGCGACCAGGTCTGGCCGCAACGCCGATGCGGACGGGACCTGCTCCACCAGCATCTGGTCGAGACGACGGCCGCGCACGCCCAGGTTGGCGTAGCGGAACCCCGGCGCGTCCAGCACGGACGCGACGCGGTCCGCCCAGCCCCGGTACCGGCCGTCGGGCAACAGGTCGTCCAGGCCCTCGGTGCAACTGTCCCCGAGCGCCACGAAGCGTTGGTATTTCATTCAGTCCTCGGTCACCTCTTGTTAACGGGACCGGCGACTGTAGCCGACTCAGGTGAACAGATTGCCCGTAGCGATCTTGGGACGTCCCAGGACGCGTGGCTCGCGCACGACGGCGTCCGCGTAGACCGAGGCCGTGGAAGCGGCGATCTTGGCCCAGTCGAAGTCGGTGCTCAGACGCTCTTTCGCTGCGCGCGCACGCACGGCAGCGCTGGCCGGATCGGACAGCACGGCACGCACGGCGCGTGTGAGTCCGTCCACGTCACCAGGTGCGAACGACAGACCCGTCACCCCGTCCAGCACGACCTCGCCGAGCCCGCCCGCGGTCGACGCGACCAGGGGCGTTCCGGCGGCGGCGGCTTCCAGGGCGACGATCCCGAACGGCTCGTAGCGGGACGGCAGCACGACGGCGTTCGCGGCCGTGAGCAACGCCGCCAAGGACCTGTCGGAGAGGTGTCCGACGAACTCCACGGCCCGCAGCACCCGGTGCTTGCGCGCCTGTTCCCGCAGCCACTCGGTCTGCGAACCGCCACCGGCCACGACGACGCGCGTGCCCCGGTGGAAGCGGCGGATCCGGGGGAGTGCGGCGATCAGGTCCTGGATGCCCTTCTCCCACTCGATGCGGCCGAAGAAGAGCAGCAACGGATCGCCGTGCGGCGAGTACGCCCGTCGGGCAGCGCCGACGTCCTTGGCCCGCACCTTCCACCCACCAGGCTCGATGCCGTTGTGCAGCACGGAGACGTCGGCAGTGTCCACATCGAACAGGTGCGCGACCTCGCCTCGCATCGCGGACGAACAGGTGATCAGCGAGTCGGCCCGGTTCGCCAGCCACCACTCCACCGAGTGCACCTGCTGGTTCAACGGGTGCGAGAGCCAGCCGGAGTGCCGCCCGGCCTCGGTCGCGTGGATCGTGGCCACCAGCGGGACGCCGAAAGCCTCGGCCAGGGCGACAGCCGGGTGCGCGACCAGCCAATCGTGCGCGTGCACGACGTCGGGGCGCCACGAGCTCAACGCCAGACCGGCGCGTGTCATCGCGTGACCCATCGCGAGCGTCCACGCCAGGAGGTCCTTCTCGAACACGAAGTGCGCGGGATCCTCGGCGACGCGGATCAGCCGCACGCCCTCGCTCACCACGTCCACCGTGGGGTGCGTGATCGCGTCGGTGCCGGAAGGTTGACGGCACAGCACGACGACGTCGTGCCCTTGCGCGGCCAGCTGTGTCGCGAGCGCGTGGACGTGCCTGCCCAGCCCGCCGACGACCACCGGCGGGTACTCCCACGACAACATCAGCACGCGCATTCCGTTACCTCATTCCTCGCGCGTCCAGATGCCCGAACGGGCCGTCTGCCGCGCGGAGCTCCGCCGCTCGTGCATGACCACGACCGCCGCGAACCAGAGCCGCGAGCTCGCTGAAACGATCGCTGTGAATCTTCGCGCGGTAGCGGGCGTAGTCGGCGGCCGAGTCCTTGGTGACCATGAAGGCCCAGTCGCTCGACAACGCCAGCAACGCCTCGCGCACCGCCTGGTCCAGCACCGGATCCCGCACGTCGGACGAGAAGTCCAGGTCCAGCAGTTCCTTCTGCACCGACTCGTTCAACGACACGATGTCCGACACCTGCGCGCCGTCCCACACCCGCCAGTCCTTGCCGCTGCCCCACGACGAGGCCGGCAGCTCGACCGGCGCGCCCACGTGCCCCGCCTCGACCGCGCCGCGCAACGTCGTCACGTGCACGCCCGCTTCCGGCAGCGCGCGCAGCACACCCTCCAGCCACAAGGGACCTTCGTGCCACCAGTGTCCGTAAAGCTCAGTGTCGTACGCCGCCACGACCAGACCGCCGTCGATCGCCCGCAGCCTGCGCACGACCGTCTCGACGAAGTCGTCGACGTGGCGTGAAACGGCCTCACGCGCGAGCAACGGGTCGTACGGCCGTTTGTCCTCGGGCGCGATGTTCTTGCCGGTCACCCGTGACGGCTTCAGGCCCGTCGGGTGGTCGTAGGTGTGAAAATCCCGGTACGCGGCATCGCCCGGATAGCCGACCTTCGGCGACCAGACGCGGTACGAGACCTCCAGATCACGCCCGAACGCCAGCACGTCCGAAGAGCCGACCGGGTGCGCGGACGAGGTGTCGCCGTGCAGCGCGGGCCCGTCGACCATGAACCGCCGCACGCCCGCCGCCGCGTACCCCGCCTCCATGCCCGGCGAGTAACCGCATTCCGGCGCCCAGATGCCCTCCGGGGCCTTGCCGACGCGCAGCGCCGTGTCGTCCAGGCCGGTCCGCAGCGCGAACGACCGCACCCGAGGAACCAGCAGCGGCTGAAAGGGATGCGTGGCAGGCCCGCCGAGCAGCTCGATCGTCGAAGAGTCCACAAGGGACCGCAGGATCGGTGAGAACCCGTGCCGCCAATGGGTTTCGAACTGGTCCAGCGCCCACGACGACGCGCGGTGCTCGTACGCGGACAGCTCGCGCAGCCGTTCCCCGGCGTAGTGCGACCGCAGGTGCCAGTTGCCGAGCCAGTCGTGCGCGCCCCGCAACGAGTACGGGTCGTCGAGTTGCGCGGCCAGGATCGGCGTGACACCGAGCGTCAGCACGTCGGAACGGCCCTCGTCGGCGAAACGCCGCAGCATGTCCACGACGGGCAGGTACGAGTGCGCCCACGCCTGGTAGAGCCACTCCTCGCCGACCGGCCACGCGCCGTGGTGCGCTAGCCAGGGCAGATGGCTGTGCAGGACCAGGCAGAACGTGCCCTCGGAAGCCTTCCCGGCGGTGGTCCTCCCGGTCACGCGCGCACCGCCACTGCCACGAGGTCGAGGCAGGTGTCCATGTCGTCAGAGGTGATGTCGAAGTCCCGCACCGTCACCGACTCCACCGCCTCCTTCAGCTCGGCGGGCCACGGCGCGCCGGACAGGGCGACTTCGACCTGTGCGTTGATGATCTGTCCGTTCAGGAGGGTGTCAAGCCTTCGTCCGTGACGCAGTCCCGTCAGTTCGTCAACGCGGAAACCAGCTTCACGCAGCATCTCGTCCAGTTCGGACGGTGCGAGTTCCCTGGTGTGGAACGGGTTCAGCGGGGTGTCCTGGCCCGGCGAGAACGTCAGCCTGTTCGGCGTCGTGACGATGAGCGTGCCGCCGGGACGCAGCACCCGCAGACACTCCGCCAGGAACCCCTCCTGGTCCCACAGGTGCTCGATGACCTGCAGGTTCGCCACGACGTCGACGCTGCCGTCGCGCAACGGCAGCGTCGCGAGGTTCCCGCGCAGCACGTCGAGCTGCGGGTAGGCGCGGGCGACGTGCTGCGAGGTCAGTTCGTCGTAGTCGAGCGCGATCACCCGCCGCGCGACCGTGCGGATCAGCTGGGCGCCGTAGCCCTCGCCGCAGCCCGCCTCCAGTACGACCGCGTCCGCGCAGTGGCCGATGAGGTGCAGATACGCCGCCTCGTGCCGCCGGAACCAGTAGTTCTCTTCCGCGATACCGGGCACCGTGCGTTCGCCGGTCAGGGGGAGGGTCACGCCCGTCAGGTTACTTGCCAGTAGACCTCCTGCGAACTACCTGGTGCGCGATGGCGACCGCGACTCCGGCCGCCGTGAGCGCCGCGGTCATCGCGGGGCTCATGTACTTCGACAGGCTCGGCGCCTCGCTCGGCCCGGTGAGCCAGAGCGTCAACGGCGTGGCGTAGGCCAGCGCGAGCGCCCCTGTCCACCACCGCAGGACCGGGGAACGGCGGTCGCGCAGGCTCGCGACGAGCACGACGGCGATCGGAATCCCCGAGAGCAGGCCGAACTGGCCGATCACCATGACGGGTACGGCCCACGCCGCCACCAGCACGGACGTCGACGGGTGAGCAGCGGTGCGGGTCTTGGCGGTCATGACGAGCCCTTCGTTCGTTAGGGTAAGTCGCGGTAGTTATAACCTCTAACTGGAGTGACATGCTGAAGCTAGAGTGAGGCGTGGGTGACTGTCAATAGCGAACGTGAGAGGGTCTAACCATGGAGACGGTGCAGAGCCCCCGGGAGCGCTATCGGGCCCAGGTGCGGGAAGAGGTCAAGCGGCACGCGTGGGAGCAGATCGCCGCGGCCGGGGTGACGGCGTTGTCGCTCAACGCCATCGCCAAGGAGATGGGCATGAGCGGGCCCGCCCTGTACCGGTACTTCGCGGGCCGCGACGAGCTGATCACCGCGCTGATCAAGGACGCCTACCGCAGCCTGGCCGACACCGTGCGCGCCGCGTTCGAGGCCGGCACCACCGTCGTGGCGCTCGCCGGGGTCATCAGGGAGTGGGCGCTGAGCGACCCGCACCGGTACCTGCTCATCTACGGCACGCCCGTGCCCGGCTATCACGCGCCGGACGAGATCACCGCGATCTCGGACGAGATCCTGGCGGTGCTGCTGGAGGTGTGCGCCGATGCGTCGGACGGCGCGCCGAAGACGCCGTTCGACGTCGTTCTGGGCATGAACCGCGAGTGGGCGGGTGCGCTTCCGGCGCCGTCGGCGACGGTGCATCGCGCGCTGTCGTTCTGGACGAGGCTGCAGGGTGTGCTCTCGCTCGAACTGGCCGGGCACTTCGCGCCCATGGGGTTCGACGCGGGACTTCTCCTCGCGGAGGAAGTGGAGCGGCTCTGATCAGTACGGCGAGACCGTGACGGCGAGCGCGCCAGGGCCCACGTTCGCGCCGATGGCCGCACTGACCTGAGTCAGGACGACGTCACGCGCGTGAGGGATCCGCTTCTGCAACTCCTGCAGCAGCAGGTGGCCCTCCTTCTCGGCGGCGAAGTGCTCGACCGCGAGGTCCACGTCGCGGCCGTAAGCGAGTGCCACGGCCTTTTCGACGAGCTTGCCGAGCGCTCTGTCGCGGCCGACGACCTTGTCGAACGGCTCCACCTCGCCGTTCACGACGGTGAGCAGCGGCTTGACCGACAGCGCGTCGCCGAAGAGCTTCGCCGCCGCACTCACCCGGCCCGCCTGGCGCAGGTAGTGCAGCGTGTCGACGTAGATCAGCACGTGGGCGTTGCGGCCCCGCTGCTCGGCGACGCTGCGCGCGTTCTGGACGTTGCCGCCGGTCTGCACGATCCGCGCGGCCGCGAGCGCGGCGAAACCGAGCGTCATGCCCGACGAGTGCGAGTCCACGATGAACACCGGCACGCGCGACTTGGACGCCGCGGCCCTCGCCGCGTCCGTGGCGGGAGAGAGCTTCGGCGTCACGTGGACCGACACGATCGTCTCCGCGCCCTTCGCCCACGCGTCCTGGTAGGCCCAGAAGAACGCGTCGGGCGCCGGCGGCTGGGTCGTGATCGGGATCTGCGCCGCCATCGCCTGCAGCAGCCTGTCGGTCGGTACGTAGGCCTCGTCGATCAGCTCCGACCCGATCTTCAGCTGCATCGGGACCGTGATGATGTTGAACCGCTCCGCCAAACGGGCCGGAAGTGACGCTGTCGAGTCGGTGACGACGGCTACTCGTGAGGGCACGAACGAGAAGGTTAACGAAGGGTGATCGCAGTAGCCACCAACGATCGAAGGCAATTCGTGTGATCTACGCCTGGACGGTCGCTTTCCGTGCACGGCGAACGCACGGAGTGAACCCCTCGGAAAGGCGTCCAGCTTGACACAATCGGGTGACTGACCGTTCTTTGGAGTTGATCTACGAGTGTCTCGTTTGCCCTGCAAATCGGCGTTATTCCACGTGTTACACGCACCCGTTCTGTCCACTGTCGACGCTGGTTGGGGTCACCTGGCGTGGGTAAGCTCGCACAATCTTCAGCCTGGTTGAGTGAGTAGGTGACCATGGGTGCAAAAGAGCAGGAACTAGTTCCGCTGCACGCCGCTTTCGACGTTGTCTACCGTGGTTTTCATCGGCGTCAGGTCATCGACCACATCGAGAATCTCGAGGAGCAGCTGCGCTTCACGAGCCTCGACCGGGCCGAGGCGCTGGCGCAGGCCGCCGATTTGCGCAAGCTCCTGGAAATGACGCGCCAGGATCTGGAGGACGCCCGCGCCAGGATCGAACGCCTGGAGTCGACCTCCGGTTCGCACGCGAGCGCCACCGAACGGATGCACCGCATGCTGCGCCTCGCCGAGGACGAAGCGGCGGAGATGCACCTGCAGGCCGAACGTGAGTGCACCGACCTCCGCGCCCGCACCGACGTCGAGGTCGCCGCGCTGCGCGCCGACGCCGAACGCGAAGCGGCCGCGATGCGTTCGGAGGCGGAGTCCGAGCTCTACGCGACCCGCCAGGACTGCGCCTCCCGCGCCGCCGCCGTCGAGCGGCTGGAGGTCGAGATGGAGCGCCGCTGCACCGACCTCGAGGCCCAGCACCGCCAGCGCGCCGACGAGGTCGAGCGCGAGTGCAGCGAGGCGGTCGCCCAGGCCCAGGCCGACGCCGACCGGTTGCTGCGCGAGACCGCGTTGCAGTGCAACTCCCTGGAAGCCGACTCCGAGCGCAAGCGCGAGAAGGCCCAGCAGTTCTTCGAGCTCAGCATGACCCGGCGCCGCAACGAGGCCGCGCAGCACCTGCAGGAGCAGGAGGCGCTGGCCAAGGCACGAGCCGAGTTCGTGGTGAAGGTGGCTTGCCGCGAGGCGAACCGCAGGCTGGCGGAGGTCGCCAACCGGACGGACGAGCTGCACGAGCTTCGCCGCGCCGTCCACTCGCAACTGTCCGCGGCTCGCGCGGCGTTGTCGGTGGCCGCTGATCGCGTTGCCCCGGTGCACATCCCGGAACAGGTGGCCGCGTCGTGAAGCGCTGGATTCCGCTGGTAGTCGGTGCGTTGATGGTGCCGGCCTCGGTGACGGCGTTCGGGTTCTCCGTGTACGGCGACGAGCTGGAGACGGCGTTGTCGTCGTCGCCCGCCGTGCCCGTGCGGCACGAGGGCCCGGTGCCGGTGTCGGACTTCGTGGCACCGCTGCGGATGGAACCCCCGGCACCGTTCCAGGTGCCGGCGGACATCGCCCAGCGGAACGTGCGCGAACTGTTCTCCTCGCACGCGGTCAAGGGCGTCACGTTCGCACCGGGCACGGCCTCGCTGGTGGGCCGCGGCGAGGACGTGCGGCGGGGGCTGGCCAGCGTGCTGCGCAACGTCACCGGTGGCGCGGTGACGTTGGTGTCGCACGCGTGGAACGGCGAGACGGCGTCGCACCGCTGCGACGTGCTCGCGATGGAGAGGGCCGGCCTGGTGCGGCAGTACCTGGCCGAGCAAGGGGTGGACAGCGTCATCACCACGAAGGTGATCGTGGACCCCGTCTGGGGCCCGCCCTCGGACTTCGGCCCCCAGGTCGACGTCCTCGTCAGCTAGGAGCCTTCGCATGGCAGGGGCGATCGGAATCGTCTTCGGGTTGTGCGTGCTGTCCTTCACGTTGGGGGCAGCCCTCATGTACGTGGTGCTTCGACGCCGCGAGGACGCTGCTGCGCTTTCGGCGTCTTCGCCGTCGGACGAACCGGTCGAGCGGACGTGGGTGGAGAAGCCCGCGGCCGTCGAGCCCGTGCCGGACGACTACGACACGCGGCCGATCCACCGCAATCCGGTGATGGGGCTGCCGCAGCTGGAGCCGGCGCTGGCCGTGCTGGCCGAGCCCGTGGTGGAGCCGGAACCGGAGATCGTCGAAGCGGAGGTCGTCGAGCCGGAGCCGGTCGTCGAGCTGGAACCCGAGCCGGAGCCGGTCGTCGAGCTGGAACCCGAGCCGGAGCCGGTCGCCGAGCTGGAACCCGAGCCGGAACCCGTTGCGGTGGAACCGGAACCAGTCGCTGCCGAGCTGGAACCGGAACCTGTCGCCGTTGAGCCGGAACCGGTCGCCGAGGTCGAACCCGAGCCTGAGCCCGAACCTGTTCCTGAGCCGGTAGTGGAGACCACGTTGCCGCCGCCTGCCGCGCCCCAGCCCGTCGAGCACACGACGTGGGTGGAGCGGGAGGACTTCCGGCAGCGGTACCTGCGGACGTTCGAAGAGGTGCGCCGCAAGGCGGGCAGCAACTGACGGGCGTGTCCGGAAGTCGGCGGTTCACGTCCGAAACTGGCCGGACTTCGTCGGTGCCTGCTGATATCACTCAGATCATGACTTCCACCGCTGACCGCACCACGCTCTTCCACGCCCTCCACCAGCAGCCCCCGCTCGCCCTCCCCAACGCCTGGGACGTCGCCTCGGCCCTCATCGTCGAGGCCGCCGGTGCCAAGGCCGTCGCCACCACGAGCGCCGGCGTCGCGTGGAGTCTCGGCGCCCCGGACGGCGACGCGCTGGACCGCGAGCTCGCGATCGATCTCGTCGCCCGGATCGCGAAGGCGGTCAGCATCCCGGTGACCGCGGACATCGAGTCGGGCTTCGGCGAGGACGCGAAGGAAGTCGGCGAGACCGCGAGGGCGGTCGTGGCAGCGGGTGCGTCCGGTGTGAACATCGAGGACGGCCACGGCGGCTCGATCCGGGACGTGCAGGAGCAGAAGGAACGTCTTGCGGCGGCAAGGGAAGCCGCCCCGGAGCTCTTCATCAACGCCAGGACCGACGTGTACCTGCGGGGCGTCGGCGCGCCCGAGGACCGCCTGCAGCTGGCGATCGACCGCGCCAAGGCCTATCTCGAGGCCGGCGCCAGCGGCATCTTCGTGCCCGGCGTGTACGACCTCGACGTCATCAAGACGCTCGCCGAGAACATCGACGCCCCGCTCAACGTGCTGGCAGGTCCGGGCGCACCCGCGGTCCACGAACTGGCGACCGCGGGCGCGGCCAGGATCAGCGTGGGCACCGCGCTCGCCTCAGCGGCGTACGCGGTGGCCAAGAAGGCGGCTGAGGAGTTGCTGACGAAGGGCACCTACGACAGCACCAACGAGGGTTTGGGCTACGGCGAGCTGAACGCGTTGTTCAGCAAGTAGTGCTGAACCAGCGCTTCGAAACTTCTAGTGCTTCTTGCCGCGGAACTTGCGCAGCAGCTGCTCTGCCTGCGCACGTTTGCGCGGGTCCTGGGCCATCTGCCGTGCCTTGGCCTGAAGCTTGTGGCCCTGCGGACTGCGCAGGAACCTGGTGATCTTGTCCATGAAACCGGCCATCGGTCCTCCAGGTGTCCGTTACGTCCAGTTCAACGGACGGAACAGCACTTGGAGTTCCCGGAGTCAGACCGGCGAAACTGTGATGCCCAGCGCTCCGGGGCCCACGTGCGCCCCGATGGCCGAGCTGACCTGCGTCAACATGAACTGGCGGACGTTGGGCACACCGGTCCGGAGCTTGCGCAGCAGTCGCTGGGCCTTCTCCGGTGCGTCGAAGTGCTCCACGGCGACGTCGACGGTGTCGGTGCCCGCGCGCTTGATCGCGATGTCCAGCATCCGGTTGAGCGCGCGGTCGGCGCCGATCACCTTGTCCAGCGGCGTGATCTGGCCGTCCGCCATGGTCAGCAGCGGCTTCATCGACAGCACGCCGCCGACCAGTGCGGCCGCGGCGCCGATGCGACCGCCGCGGCGCAGGTACTCGAGCGTGTCCACGTAGATCAGCTCGGTGGATCTGTCGAACCGGCGCTGCGCGGTCGCGAGCACTTTCTCCACGTTGCAGCCTGCTTCGGCCACCTTCGCGGCGGCCTGGACGGCGTAGCCGATGCTCATCCCGCAGGTGTGGGTGTCGACGACGTGCACGGGCACGCGGACCTGGGCGGCGGCGGTACGGGCCGCCTCGACGGTCGCGGACTGCCGGCCCGACACGTGCACGGACACGATCGAGCGGACGCCCTGCGCGGCCAGTTCGTTGTAGGTCCAGAAGAACGCGCCGGGATCGGGCGGAATCGTCGCCACGGGCACGTTGGCACGCATGGCCGAGACCAGGTCGGGGACCGGGATGCGGGACTCGTCGTCGGTGTGGTCACCGATCCGCACCTGGATCTGGACCACCTCGATGCCGAGTTGATCAGTCAGCTGCGCCGGGAGGCAGGCCGTGCTGTCGGTAACGATAGCTACTCGCCGGTACATGTCGGCGCAGCCTAGTCCCCCGAATGGGTTACGTCTCAAAAGGTGGCGCCACCGGGTGAGAACCATCACGCTTGCGGGGTGCTTGCTGGCGTTTGCAGTGGTGCTACTGGCGGGTAACATCCGGATAGATGGCAGGGTCGTGAACACCCGGCGGCGCAATCCCTAGAGTCCTCCGCGTAAGCGTCGCCGCCCGTCCGCAGGAGGTCGAAGAGGACCTATGAACATTGTTGTCCTGGTCAAGCAGGTGCCTGACACCTGGTCCGAGCGCAAGCTCACCGACGCCGACCACACCCTTGACCGCGAATCTGCGGATGCAGTGCTCGACGAGATCAACGAGCGCGCCGTCGAAGAGGCCCTGCTGCTGCAGGAAGCCCACGGCGGTGAGGTCACCGTGATCGCGATGGGTCCCGACCGCGCCACCGACGCCATTCGCAAGGCGCTCTCGATGGGTGCCGACAAGGCCATCCACGTGAGCGACGAGGCGTTGCACGGCTCGGACGTGCTCGCCACGGCGAAGGTCCTCGCGAAGGCGATCGGCACGGTCGAGAACGTCGACCTGGTCATCGCCGGCAACGAGGCGACCGACGGCCGCGCGGGCGCTGTCCCGGCCATCGTCGCCGAGCTGCTCGGCCTGCCGCAGGTCACCCAGCTGCGCAAGGTCACGGTCGAGGGCTCCACGATCAAGGGCGAGCGCGAGACCGACGAGGGCGTCGCGTTCCTCGAGGCGTCGCTCCCGGCCGTGGTCTCGGTGACCGAGAAGATCAACGAGCCGCGTTACCCGTCCTTCAAGGGCATCATGGCCGCGAAGAAGAAGCCCGTCTCCACGCTCACCGTGGCGGACCTGGGCATCGACGCGTCCGAGGTCGGCCTGTCCGGTGCGTGGTCCCAGGTGCTCGAGGCGGCCCCGAAGCCGCCGCGCAGCGCGGGTCAGCGCGTCGAGGACGGTGGCGACGGCGGTCAGAAGATCGCCGAGTTCCTCGTCGGCCAGAAGCTCATCTGAGGGAGGGGAAATCATGTCTGAAGTTCTGGTTCTGGTCGACCACGTCGACGGCGAGGTCAAGAAGGTCAGCTACGAGCTGCTGACGGCCGCGGGGCGCCTTGGCACCCCGGCCGCCGTGGTCGTGGGCGCGCCCGGCACCGCCTCGAAGATCCGCGAGTCGCTCGGCCGCTTCGGCGCCGCGAAGGTCTACGCGATCGAGTCGGACGACGCGGTCAACTTCCTGGTGACCCCGAAGGTCGACGCCCTCGCCGCACTGGCCCCGAACGCGTCCGCGGTGCTCGTCTCCGCGACCGTCGAGGGCAAGGAGGTCGCGGGCCGTCTCGCCGTGCGCCTCGGCGGCGGTCTGCTCGTGGACGTCGTGGACATCGACGCGGACGGCACCGGCGTGCAGTCCATCTTCGGTGGCGCGTTCGTCGTCAAGTCCAAGGTCGGCACCGGCACCCCGGTCATCACCGTCCGCCCCGGCGGCGTAGAGGCCGAGGAGTCCGCCGCGGACGCCGTGCTGGACGAGTCGGTCTCCATCTCCGTGGACACCGCCAAGTCCGCCCGCGTGACCTCGCGTGAGGCCATCGTCGGCGGCGACCGCCCGGAGCTGACCGAGGCCTCCGTCGTCGTCTCCGGCGGCCGCGGCGTCGGCTCGGCGGAGAAGTTCTCCACCGTCGAGGAGCTCGCGGACTCGCTGGGTGCCGCCGTCGGTGCCTCGCGCGCCGCGGTCGACTCCGGCTACTACCCGCACCAGTTCCAGGTCGGCCAGACCGGTAAGACGGTCTCGCCGCAGCTGTACGTGGCGCTGGGCATCTCCGGTGCCATCCAGCACCGCGCGGGCATGCAGACCTCGAAGACGATCGTCGCGGTCAACAAGGACCCCGAGGCCCCGATCTTCGAGATCGCCGACTTCGGCGTGGTGGGCGACCTGTTCAACGTCGCGCCGCAGCTGACCGAAGAGGTCAAGAAGCGCAAGGGCTGAGCACTTCGGCTCTCCCGAACGGCCGTCCCACCTCGATGGGGCGGCCGTTCGCCTGTTCCGGAGTCTTACGAGGAGAACGGCATGAGCTGGCTTGATCACCTCGCTCTCCCCGGCCCCGGGCGGAGAGCCGTCGACGAGCTGTACTCGACTCCACCGTCCCTGGCCGGCGCCGACCTGCACGAGGTCGTCGTGAGCCGGGACAGCCCGAGCGTCGCCCTGCGGTTCAACCTCGCCGAGTTCGCGGACCGCCCGCGCCAGGAGTGGGTCGCCGCGGGCATGAACCGGGTCCAGGTCAGGCTCCGGTTCGACTTCGTCGAGGACCTGGTGATCCGCGGTTTCGGCTTCACCAACGACGTGTCCATCGACATGGACCTCGTGGACGACGAGAAGCTCGCCGTCCACGTGCACGGGCCCACCACGGACATCACGTTCCGGTGCTGGCGGGAGCCGATGTTGTCGAAGATCAGCGCGTACATCCACAACCCGAACTCGATCTGAGCGTTAGGCTCGACGCCATGACCGAAGAGCGCTACTGGCTTCAGCACCAGTGAAGGAGAGTCCAGCGGCTGCACGCATCGCCTGACGATGCCGGATGCGCCGGGACGGTCCACGAGTACCTGCGCCGGTATCTCGCAAGGCTGAAACAACGCGGCCCGAGGTAGCACCACCGTGGGTTAACCCGACTGCCACTGAGGCGTCATCGGTTTGACCTGCTGTCATTCGCCAACCCGGCTTCACCCTGGTTCGCATGACGCAGCCGGAACTGCTTGTCAGCACCCCCGCCCAGCAGGGCGAGGACGCTCCCCGCTACTCCCTCCTCGTCGCCCGTGACAGCGAAGAAGTCGTCGCCGCGCAGAGACTGCGCTACGAGGTGTTCGCCGGTGAGATGGGGGCGACGCTGCACACCGGCGTGCCCGGCCACGACGTCGACGAGTTCGACCAGCACTGCGACCACCTCGTGGTGCGCGACGACCGCACGGGCCAGATCGTCGGCGGCTACCGCATGCTGCCGCCGGAGCGCGCCAAGGAAGCCGGCCGGCTCTACAGCGACGGCGAGTTCGACCTGACCAACCTCGCCGGCATCCGGCACACCACTGTCGAGACCGGACGCTCGTGCGTGCACCCCGACCACCGCAACGGCGCCGTCGTCAGCCTCGTGTGGGCGGGCATCGCGCGGTACATGCTGCTGAGCGGTCACAAGTGGCTCGTCGGGTGCGCGTCGATTCCGTTGCAGGACGGCGGAAGCCTCGCGGCCGGTGTGTGGGACACGGTGCACGCCAAGCACTACGCGCCCGAGCAGTACCGCGTCACGCCGCACACGCCGTGGAACGTCGACGAGATCGAGCGGCCGGCCAGGACGGTGATGCCGCCGCTGCTCAAGGGGTACCTGCGGCTCGGCGCCAAGATCTGCGGCCGGCCCGCGCTCGACGCGGACTTCGGGGTCGCCGACCTGTTCATCCTGCTCGGCATGGACCACGTGGACCAGCGCTACCTCAAGTTCTTCCTGGGGGAGACAGCATGAGTCACGCCTGGATGCCCGCCTCGCCCTGCGGTGACGGGTGCGTCAGCGGTACGCCGGGCCAGGTCAGCGCGTTCAGGCAGACCTGGCGGGCGGTCACGGCCCTCACGGCCCTCCTCTGCGGTGTGTGGATCGCGGTCGCGCTCCTGCTGCCGGCCAGGCAGCGGGAGAGCGCCATCCGCCTCTGGTTCCACGCGGTCCTGCGGGCGTTCGGGGTCCGGCTGCGGGTGCACGGCGCCCGGAAGTTCCAGGAGATCCCCAAGCGCGGCGTGCTCGTCGTGAGCAACCACGTGTCGTGGCTGGACGAGCTCGCGATCGACTCGGTGCAGCCGATCCGGCTCGTGGCCAAGAAGGACATCAAGAGCTGGCCGGTGCTCGGCAGGATCATCACGGCGGCGGGCACGGTCTACCTCGACCGCGAGAAGCTCCGCGAGCTGCCTCAGGCCGTGAACGAGCTGGCCACGTCGTTGCGCAACGGCAGCGCGGTCGGCATCCACGCCGAGGGCACGACGTGGTGCGGGATGGCGTCCGGGCACTACAAGCCGGCGCTGTTCCAGGCCGCGCTTGACGCCGGTGTGCCGGTGCGGCCGATCGTGCTGCGCTACCGGATCGGCGACCACCTGACCACGCAGCCGGCGTTCATCGGCAGCGACACGCTCGTCGACTCGATCCGCCGCGTGCTGAGAATCAGGGACCTCGTGGTCGAGGTGCACGTGCTCGACGAGATCGCTCCCGGCCGTGCGGCGACCCGCAGGGAACTGGCAAAACTTGCCGAAGAGCAATCAAACCGCTTGACCTCGACCGAGCTGGAGCTTGCACCATCTACAGGTGACTCTCACCGCGCCCGTTCCATCACGCCTCTGGTCGCCTGACCGCCGCTGGCCCACGACGGGCATCCTCCTGCTGGTCACCCTCCTCGCCTTCGAGGCGATGGGTGTCGGCACGGCGATGCCCACCATGGTCAGCGAGCTCGAGGGCGAGGCGCTGTACGCGTGGCCGTTCCTCGCGAACCTCGCGGCGAGCGTCATCGCGACGGTCTTCTCCGGACGGCTCTCCGACCGGCGCGGACCGAGGCCCGCGGTGCTGATCGGCGTGGTGCTGTTCCTCGCCGGGCTGGTCGTCGCGGGCGTGGCGGAGACCATGACGGTGTTGCTGGTCGGGCGGGTGCTGCAGGGTTTCGGCGCGGGCTTCCTGATCGTCGCGATCTACGTGCTGATCGCGCTCGCGTACCCGGAGAGCGACCGGCCCGCGGTGTTCGGCGCGCTGTCGGCGGCGTGGGTGGTGCCGTCGCTGGTGGGTCCGGCGGTCGCGGGCTGGGCGACCGAGCACCTGAGCTGGCGGTGGGTGTTCCTCGCGATCGTGCCGTTGGTGCTCGTCGGCAGCGTGTTGCTCATCCCGGTGCTCAGGAAGCTGCCTCCACACGCCGCGACGCCGCCACAACGCAAGTACCTGCCGTTGGCAGCGGTGGCGATCGGTCTGGGCGTGGCGGGTCTGAGCTGGGGGTTGCAACACCGCACGTGGTGGTTGATCGCGGTGGCGTTGCTGCTGCTGGCGCCCGCACTGCGCATCCTGCTGCCGAAGGGCACGCTGATCGCCCGGCGCGGCCTGCCCGTCACGATCCTCGCGCGTGGTCTGCTGGCCGGCACGTTCTTCGCGGTTGAGGGCTTCATCCCGCTCACGCTGACCGTCGTGCACGGCTACTCGCCCCTGGAGGCGGGCATTCCGCTGACGCTGAGCGCGCTCGGCTGGGCCGGCGCCTCGATGTGGGCGTCGCGGCACCCGGAGATCGAGCGCCACACGCTCGTGCGGACCGGCTTCCTGTTCACGGCGACCGGTATCGCGGCCGTGACGCTCATCGCACCCACGTGGGGCCCCGCCTTCCTCACCCCGGTGCTGTGGGCCGTCGCCGGCGCGGGCATGGGCATGGCGACGTCCAGCGTCGGCGTGCTGATGATGGCCGCGTCACCCGAGGCCGACCGCGGGTTCAACTCGGCGGCGCTGCAGATCTCCGACATGCTCTTCTCCGCGACCATGATCGGGATCGGCGGCGTGCTCGTGGTGGCGACCGCGCCGACCGCGGGCGTGGTGGTGCTGAACCTGTCGATGGCCGCGTTGGCCGTGGTGGGAGCGATTCTGACCGGACCCCGCATGCGGGCTACCCTTGAGCCCTGATGGCTTATCTCGACCATGCCGCCACGACCCCCATGCACCCGCAGGCGATCGCGGCCATGACCGAGGCGTTGTCCACCACGGGCAACGCCTCGTCGCTGCACACCTCCGGCAGGCGAGCGCGGCGGGCGATCGAAGAGGCCCGCGAGAACATCGCCGACGCCCTCGGCGCCCGGCCGTCCGAGGTGCTCTTCACCGGCGGCGGCACGGAGAGCGACAACCTCGCGGTCAAGGGCATCTACTGGGCGAGCGGCAAGCGCCGCGTCCTGGCCTCCGCCGTCGAGCACCACGCCGTGCTGGACGCCGTCGAGTGGCTGGAGCAGCAGGGCGCGGACGTCACGTGGCTGCCGACCGACTCCTACGGCCGTGTGTCGGCGGAGTCCGTTTCCGAGGCTTTGGGCTCCTCCGACGACGTCGCGCTCGTCACGACGATGTGGGCGAACAACGAGGTCGGCACCATCAACCCGGTGCACGACATCGCACGCGTGTGTGCGGAACGCGGTGTGCCGTTCCACACGGACGCCGTGCAGGCCGTGGGCGCCGTGCCCGTTGATTTCGCCGCTTCCGGCGCTTCCGCGTTGACCATGACCGGCCACAAGGTCGGCGGCCCGTACGGCGTGGGCGTGCTGCTGCTGGCACGCGACGTGAAGTGCGCGCCGCTGCTGCACGGCGGCGGCCAGGAGCGGGACGTGCGGTCCGGCACGCTGGACGCGCCGTCGATCGTCGGTCTGGCCAGCGCGGTGCGGATCGCGGTCGAGGAGCAGGCCACTCGTGCCGTGGAGTTGACCGCGTTGCGCGAGGAACTGATCGCGTCGGTGCGTTCGGTGGTACCGGACGTGATCGTGAACGGCGACCCGGTCGACCGCCTGCCCGGCAACGCGCACCTGACGTTCCCCGGCTGCGAGGGCGACAGCCTGCTGATGCTGCTCGACGCGCGCGGCATCGAGTGCTCGACGGGTTCCGCGTGCACCGCCGGAGTCGCGCAACCGAGCCACGTGCTGCTGGCGATGGACGTCGAACCGGCCCTGGCCCGCGGATCACTGCGGTTCTCGCTCGGGCATACGTCGACGCTCGCGGACGTTGAGCAGTTGGTGTCGGCCATCGGGCCGGTGGTGGAGAGGGCTCGCACGGCGGGGCTGGCAGGTATGAGGCGTTCTCGGAAGGTGGTCAAGCAGTGAAGGTCCTCGCGGCGATGAGCGGTGGTGTCGATTCCGCGGTGGCGGCGGCACGAGCCGTCGAAGCGGGACACGACGTGACGGGCGTGCACCTCGCGTTGTCGGCCAAGCCCGGCACATTGCGCACCGGTGCTCGTGGGTGTTGCACCATTGAGGACTCGCACGACGCTCGTCGTGCCGCGGATCTGATGGGGATCCCGTTCTACGTCTGGGACTTCGCTGAGCGGTTCACCGAAGAGGTCGTCGAGGACTTCGTCGCGGAGTACGCGGCTGGGCGGACGCCCAACCCCTGCCTGCGGTGCAACGAGCGGATCAAGTTCGAGGCGTTGCTGGACAAGGCGATCGCGCTGGGGTTCGACGCGGTCTGCACTGGGCACTATGCACGGCTTGAGGTTGTTGACGGGCGGCCGGAGTTGCGTCGTTCGGTCGACCTCGGGAAGGACCAGTCGTACGTGCTGGCTTCCTTGACGGCGGACCAGTTGGCTCATGCGATGTTCCCGTTGGGGGACACCATGAAGGACGACGTGCGGGTCGAGGCTGCTTCGCGTGGGTTGTCGGTGGCCAAGAAGCCGGACAGCCACGACATCTGCTTCATTCCGGATGGGGACACGCAGAAGTTCCTGGCTGGGCGGATGGAGACTCGGCCTGGGTTGCTGATCGACGATGAGACCGGTGCTGTGCTGGGGCGGCATGCTGGGGTGCACGAATTCACTGTGGGGCAGCGGAAGGGGCTCGGGATTGACGGGCCGGCTGCTGATGGGCGGCCTCGGTACGTGCTGGCGTTGGAGCCGGTTTCTGGGAACGTCCGGGTCGGGGCCGTGGAGAAGCTTGCTGTGACTGGGATTTCCGCGTCTGACCCGGTTGCGCACGTGGTGCTGGACGGGCCGGTTGAGTGTGTGGCTCAGGTTCGGGCGCATGGGGGGACGGCTCCTGCTGTCGCGGAGCTGGTTGACGGGGTGTTGCAGGTGCAGCTGCGGGAGCCGTTGAAGGGTGTCGCGCCGGGGCAGGCTGTGGCGATTTACCGCGAGGACGTGGCGGGGGATCTGGTGCTGGCCAGCGCGACGATCGACGCTACTTCCTGATCTGGGCTTTCGGCGGCACGCCTGACGTTGGGCGGCGGCGCGCGTAGGTAGTTGCGTCGGTGGTGTGGTCTCGTCACAAGCCGTACCAGGAGCGAGGCAGCAATAGCCGTGGCACGACTCGTGACGGGACCACACCACCGGAAACGCTCGCTCATGGGTTAGCGGGGTTGCCACTCCGAGTTTGCACCGCAGAGGATTACGCAGGGGAGCTCGCTTTGCTTGTCTCCCTTGAGGAATGACGCGAACGCCGCTGCGCCCGCTGGTTCCACGGCCAGGCGGAAGTCTGCCCACAGGCGGTCTCGGGCCGCGAGGATCTCCTCGTCGGAGACCAGGGCTGACGTGACGTTGTGCTGCTGAAGGATTTCCAGCGACAGTTCGCCTGCTCGGGTGGCGCCCAGTGCGTCGGCTGCTACTGACTTCACCTCGGAGTCGACTGGCTCACCGGCGGCCAGGGCGTTGTGCATGGCGCAGCAGGTTTCTGGTTCCACGGCGATGATGTGGCGGCCGCCTGAGGCCAGTGCGGCACCGGCGATCAGGCCTCCGCCGCCTACCGCGACGTAGATGGTGTCGACTTCGGGGGCGTCTTCGACGATTTCCTGGGTGACTGTGGACTGGCCTTCGATCACGGTTCGGTCGTTGTAGGCCTCGATGTAGGCCGGGCCGAAGTCGCGGGCGGCCAGGGCGGCTTCCGCGTAGGTGGTGCCGTGGCGGATCAGCTTGGCGCCCAGGGCTTCGATGCGCTTGGTCTTGGTTTCCGGGGCGGTCACGGGGACGAAGACGGTGGCGTGGGCGCCCAGTAGTTGCGCGGCTTGGGCCACTGCGATGCCGTGGTTGCCGCCGGAGGCTGTGACCACTTCGGAGACGTTCAGGGAGAGGAGCTTGTTGACGGCTCCGCGGATCTTGAACGAGCCGGTCAGCTGGAGGTGTTCGAGTTTGAGCACCAGGGGTCGGCCGTCGACAGTGGCGTGCATGGTCGGGGTGCGGCGGACGTACTGCGACAGCGTTCTCATGTGACCAGCTTCCACAAGAACTGGACGAGAGTCACGATGCCCAGGATGAAACACACCAGGACGAAGGTGCCGCCGACCATGACGATCAGGCAGGCGCCCCAGGACGTTTCCTCGTTCGGGGTGGCGTCGAGGTCGTGCTGGAGCTCTATGCGGGCTTCCAGGTAGAGGGACGCCAGGCGGGTTCGTGCGGCTTCGGTGGGGGCCTCGTCCACGCGGCCCTGCCAGCTGAGGGCCACCAGGCGGGACTCTGCTTTGCGGTAGGCGCGTTCGAAGGCCAGGGTTTCTTCTGGGTCGCGTTCTTCGGAGAGGTACGTCCAGCGGCCGGCTTGGGCTGGTTGGCCGAGGGTTCGGTAGACCTCGGCGAGGCGCTCGCGCAGATCGAGGCGGTGCGGGTAGGTGCCTACCAGCCCGGCGACGCGCTGACGTGCGCGAAGCACGCTCGCGAGGTCGCCTCGTCGCAACTCCTCGGCCGCTTTGTGGAGCGTCAGCTCTACCGGCATGAAGATTAGTTTTGCAGGTAGGGCTAGCTTTGACCCGTGTTTGGCCTATCGCTGCTGGTCTCCGGCCTCGCCTGGTGGCTCGGGCTGTACCTGTTGGCTCGCGATCCGCGCAAGCCGCTGTTGTGGTTCGCGGGCGCGGGGATGATCGGCTATTCGGCGGCGGTCGTCGTGCCGCATCCCGTGCTGCTCGGGGTACCCGCGCTGGCCTGGACGGGTGCGATCCTGTTGCTCTCACGGCCCGAGTTGATCAGGTGGTGGCTGGTCGCGCTCCCACTGATCTTCGTTGCTTCGTGGTGGGTGCCGTGGATCGTGTTGGTTCCTTTGGCCGTGTCGACAGTCCTAGCCATAAGGAAACGCGTCTACTTTTCACTCGTTGGAGTGATGTTCGGCCTGTCGGCCGCTGCCTTCCTGCTGCAACTTCTGCCAGACGCGGTGACGCTGCCGATGATCGGCTTCGACCTCGTGGTGTTCGGGGTGCTGGTGGCCGTCACGGACGCGGTCGAGGAGGGCGAGGCGATCCGGGCGGACATGCTGCGGTCGCTCGTGATCGCGGGCTTCACGGCGGTGCTGTTCGGGTCGCAGGTGGTGTTGTTCGGTGGGCCGGACCTGCTGGCTTATACGACCGTGGCGGCGGCTATCGCGGTTCAGGTGCTGGCGAACCCGCTGGCGGCTGTGGTCGACCGGCTCGCGGTGCCCGCGGTCGCCGCCGAGCGGGCCGAGTTGCGGGACGCCGCCGAGTCGTTGCCCAGGCGGCGGGCGCTGGTCACCGAGGACGAGGCGGAGTTCGCTCGGCTGACGCGCAAGGCGTTGAGTCACTACGGGGATCTCGGGAAGCTCGTGGCCAGTCCGTTGATCGCGCTCACGGACGAGGCCCCGCCGCTTGATCGCGCCGCGCAGTTGAAAAGAATGCTGTTCGTCAGCATTCAACGGCTGAAGCCCGCGGATGGCGATTTCGGCACCAGCGATGAATGGCGCTACTACAACGCGCTGTACTTCTATTACGTCAAGGGCATCCGGCCGTATTCGGTCCGGACCAAGCGCGAGGACCTGGACGCCGAGGATCGCCGCGCGCTGCAGTGGTTTGTGACACAGGTGCCGGAGCGGACGCTGCACAACTGGCAGAACGCCGCCGCACGGCTGGTCGCGGCCGACCTGATGGCAGGAGTTGGCAGCGCTTGACGTGGTTCTGGCAGCGTTGAACCGGTGATGGTCGGGCCATGTTGAAATTCGCCTTGAAACTCGACGGTGTCGCTTCGTTCGCACTGGGTCTGCTGACCGTGCTCATTCGCCCGGAAGTCGGCATGCCGACGGGCTGGCAGATCGGCCTCGGCCTTTTCTGCGTGGTCTACGGCGTGCTCGTCTTCGCCTTGGGCACCCGCGCCACCCCGGACCGCCGAATTGTGCTGCTGGTCATCATCGGCAACCTGGTCTGGGGCCTGGACAGCATTCTCACGGCCGAGCTGAAGTGGTTCCCGCTCACCGACGCCGGCGTCGCGATGGTCCTCGCGCAGGGGCTGGCCGTGATCGGCTTCGCGGTGCTGCAGTTCATCGGCCTCAAGCGCGCAGGGTCCGCGAGCGACCGCGGAACTCAGCCACGATCTCGGTCCCTCGCCTGACCGTGATGTCGTAGATCCCGCTGCGGCCGAACCGGGTCCGTTCCACCGCCTCCGCCACCAGCTCGTCGCCCTCGTGCACGGGCTTGATGAAGTCGATCTCGGCCGTGGCGGCGACGGTGACGGACCCGGCTCGGTTGCAGGCGCACGCGAACGCCGTGTCCGCCAGCAGGAAGACGTAACCGCCGTGCGCGATGCCGTGGCCGTTGATCATGTTTTCCACGACCGTCATCCGCAGCAACGCATAGCCGTCGCGCAACTCGATCGGCGCGATGCCGAGCGCGGTCGAGGCCTTGTCGGCGGCCAACATCTCAGCAGGACCGTTCATTCGCCACTCCAAGCACGACAACCGTGCACAGCATCCCCGTTTCAAGTCGCGCAAGAAGGCTCGCGCATCAGCGGAGTACACCAGATCGGCGCTCCGACCGAGCCGTTGGCGGTCGTGTGGTCCCGGCCGCCGCGTCGATCACCACGCGCCTGTCGCTCGGTCGTGGGCCTTTGGCCGGAAGACAAGCCAATCGTGGCAGCGCAATCACTCTGAAGGTGGTGTCACGCCGAGTTGAGCGCGCCTTACTGTCCGAGAGCTTGATCGCTCAAAATCGGAGGTGGTCATCATGGCTGGATGCTCTTGCTGCGGCTCGTGCACGGGTCCGGGCTGCGGGTGCTGCAGCGGCTGTTAGAAGCCTCGGGCGAACGAGCAAAGGCCGGTGCGGGGACGGAAGATCCCGCGCCGGCCTTTGCTCCGCAGGGTGAATCAGCCCGTGTAGGTCTTGAACAGGTTCGTGAATTCCCAGTTGGCCTGCGAGATTCCACTGCACGTGGGCGAAACTCCGCCGCCGGGGCACGAACCGTTGTCACGGCCGGCGGACCAGAACGCGATCCGCCCGACGTGGTTGGCCTTCGCGTAGTCGACGACCTTGCGTGCGTCGGCCTGGGTCGTCGTCGGGCCCGTGTCGTTGCGTCCGATCATCGGCGTGAGGCCGAGTGAGGCCTTCAACTGCGCGTCGGACTTCGACGGCCAGATGGCGCGCATCTGTCCGAGGGTGGCGTTGGAGGCGGCGACCATCGCGTCGCCCCAGTTGCCCGTGTAGCCGAAGTTCATCAGCATCGGGTTCACCAGCACGTCGAGGCCCTTGGCGGCCGCGTCCTTCAGAACGTCGACCGAGTACGGGTCCATCCCGTAGTCCTGGCCCTGGATGCGCATCGTGTAGCTGACGGTGGTGCCGCGGGTGGTCTGCAGCTTCTTCAGCGCCGTGTTCACGATCGCCTGCGGGATCGTTGCTTCCACGTCGACGTCGATGCTGTTCGACCCCACGGCGTCCAGCACGGCGACGTAGGCGTTGTACAGGGAGTCAGCCGTCGAGCAGACGTGCTCCAGGTACGGGCCCATCGCGCCGCCGGTCGCCACGATGACGCTGCCGCCCTGTGCTTTCAGCGCTTTGGCGTCGTTCACGATGCGGCTGTCGTTCAACGGGACCGTGCCGCCCCACGCGGGTGCGCAGCCGGCGGAGGAGCCCAGGGCGAACGCGAGCGTGAAGTGCTTCTGGCCGGTCGCGTTGGCTACGTCGAGCAGTGACGGCGTAGGCATCGTGATGTCGATGTACGGCGCGACGCGTGCGCTACCGGGCGTGGGTGGCACGTCGGACGTCGTAGTGGTGGTGGGCGTTGTGGTGGTGGTCGACGTTGGTGGCGTGCCACCGCCGCACGGAACGCCGTTGAGCTTGCAGTTGGACGGCACCGCGGAGCCGCTCACCAGGAAGCCGAAGCTCGTCGAGGCGCCGGCGGAGACGTTGCCGTTGTACTCGCGGTTGGTGAACGTGTGGTGGTTGCCGCTGCTGGTCAGCGTGGCGTCCCAGAAGGAGCCCATGGTGGCTCCTGGGAGGTCGAACTCGAGCTTCCAGCCGGCGAGTGCGGTGGTGCCCGCGGTGATCGTGTACTTGCCCTGGTAGCCGGAGCCCCAGGCCGAGTCCTGGCTGAACACCGCGGATTCGCCGGCGGCGGAAGCGGGAGCGATGGCGACGAGTCCGGCCACCAGGGCGGTGGCGGCCCCGGCGGCGAAAAGGGCGAAGCGGGCCATCGGGTGGTCCTTCCGGCAGGGGAGGAAGGGGTGGTGTGGGAACACGGGGCGCGTCGCGTTCCCACACCACGACTGTGGGCGCTTCGTACTGAGAGCGCCTGCTCAATCACGTTAAGTGGCCTAGACCACAGCGTCAATGGGTCTAGACCTCTTCTGTCCGGCGGACAGTGGAACAATTCGGTGGGTGCATGGAGCCACTGGAATCGGATCGCTGCCCGGAACCGACATCGACGAGGCGGCGAAGATCGTCGTCGGCGAGCTGCCGGACCTGCCGCACGTACCGGAGCTGCCTGCCCGGGGAGTTGGCGCGGACATGATCGGCCGTACCGCCGGCCTGCTCGTCGACCTCGCGATCGAGGTCATCACCTCCGGCTACCGCGTGAACCCGCGCCCCGGCCGGGACCACCGCCTGGCCGTCGATCTGCTGCGGGGCGACCTGGACGCGTTCGACGAGGCGTTGGAACGTGCGGGTGCGCAGCCGGAGACCGTCAAGGTGCAGGCCGTCGGGCCGTGGACGTTGATGTCGAACATCGAGCTGATGCGCGGCCATCGGGTGCTCACGGACCGCGGCGCGGTGAAGGAGTTCTCCGAGTCGCTCGCCGAGGGCCTCAAGCTGCACGCCGCCGAGGTCGCCAAGCGCACCAAGGCGAAGGTCGTGGTGCAGCTCGACGAACCGGGGCTGCCCGCCGTGCTGCAGGGCCTGCTGCCGACGCCGTCGAAGCTCGGCACCGTGGCCGCCGTGCCCGAACCGGACGCCCGCGGCGTGCTGGCCGTCGTGATCGAGGCCTTGAAGGACCACGAGGTGATCGTCCACTGCTGTGCGCCGCACCCGCCGTTGACGCTGCTCAGGGAGGCGGGCGCGGCGGCGATCGCGTTCGACGCGACGCTGATCAAGGGGGCAGCGGCGCTCGACGAGATCGGCGAGACGTGGGAGGCGGGCACGACGCTCGCGCTTGGTCTGGTGCCCAGCACCGATCCCGGCACACCCGTGACGTTGAAGGACGTGGGGCAGCGGGCGTTCGGCCTGGTCGACCGCCTCGGCTTCCCGCGGTCGATTCTCGCGGAGAAGGCGATGGCCACTCCGACGTGCGGACTAGCCGGTGCGACGTCCGGTTGGGTGAAGCGCGCGCTGTCGTTGACCCGTGATCTCTCCTCGTCCTTTCTGGAACCGCCTGAGGGCTGGTGATGTCCGGTTTGGGCGGCTAGTCTGCTGCGAACTATTAGGAAACTTTCTTAACCGTAGGCTTCCGCCGGGCCTGGATCGGGAGTTCCCCCTCATGCGCATCAGACGTGCAGTCCTAGTCGCCGCAGTGCTTTCCGGTGTGGTCGTGGCGCCCGCTCAGGCCGCCCCCACCGGGCAGATCAGGCTGGATCAGGTCGGTTTCGGCACCACCGAGGCGAAGCACGCGTACGTGCTCGGTGGGGCCGCGAACACCAAGTTCACGGTTGTCGACAGCCGCGGCAGCACCGTGCTGACCGGGAGGACGGGCGCCTCGACGGGCTCGTGGAGCGACACGTTCCCCGCGGTGCACCCGATCGACTTCTCCGCCTTGAAGAAGTCCGGCACGTACCGGATCAAGGTCGGCTCGACGACCTCGACGGCGTTCAAGGTCGACTCGCTGACCAAGCTGTTCCAGCCGGTCGCGAACAACACCGTCGAGTTCTTCCAGGCGCAGCGCGACGGCGCGAACGTCATCCCCGGCCGCCTGAACCGCAAGCCCGCGCACCTCACCGACCGCTCGGCCGCGGTCTACGAGACGCCGGTGTTCAAGGGCGAGGGCGGCGACGAGATCGCGGCGCCGCTGAAGCCCACGGGTGTGCAGGTCGACCTCGAAGGCGGCTGGTTCGACGCCGGTGACTTCGTGAAGTTCACGCACGCCTCGTCCTACTCGACCGCCTCGATGCTGCTGGCGTTGCGCAACAAGCACAACGACGCGCTGTACGAGGAGGCCAAGTTCGGCCTCAAGTGGCTCGACAAGGCGTGGGACGAGAAGACCGGGGTGCTGTACGCCCAGGTCGGCATCGGCACCGGCTCCGAGGAGTTCGGCTTCGTCGGCGACCACGACGTGTGGCGCCTGCCGGAGGCCGACGACAAGCTGAACGTGAAGCCGGGCGACAGCGAGTACTACATCAAGTACCGGCCGGTGTTCAGCGCGAACAAGGCCGGCGAGAAGATCAGCCCGAACCTGGTCGGCCGCGTCGCGGGCTCGTTCGCACTGGCCGCGCAGATCGAGGCTCGTCGCAACCCGCGTCTCGCGTGCGAGTACCTGAACAAGGCCGCTCAGCTGTTCGCGCTGGCCAAGACCGAGAACCCCGGCGAGCTCGTGACGGCGTTCCCGCACGCGTACTACCCGGAAGAGTCGTGGACCGACGACCTGGAGTTCGGCGCCACCCAGCTCGCGCTGGCCGCGAAGGCGTTGAACGACAAGCGCTACAACCAGTTCGCTCGCGCGGCCGCGCACTGGGCCAAGGAGTTCCTGGCCACCGGTGACCCCGACACGTTGAACGTCTACAACATCTCCGCGCTCGGCCACGCCGACCTTGCTCCATTGCTGAAGAAGGGCGTCCCCGGCGCCGAGGTGACCGAGAAGCAGGTCGTCGGCGACATCCAGCGCCAGCTGGAGAAGGGCGCGGTCGCCGCGCAGACCTCGCCGTTCCGCACCGCCGCCAACGTCGAGACCTGGGACGTCGGCTCGCGCACGTTCGGCTTCATCACCACCGCGGCGCTGTACCAGAAGCTGACCGGCGACAAGAAGTACGAAACCTTCGGCACGCAGCAGCGCGGCTTCGCTCTCGGCACGAACGCCTGGGGCACCTCGCTGATCGTCGGCGTCGGCGCGAGGTTCCCCGAGTGCCCGCACCACCAGGCCGCGAACCTCTCCGGCTCGCCGAACGGTGGCTCGAAGGTGCTGGTCGGCGCCGTGATCAACGGCCCGAACGACGCCTCCCTGTTCGGTGACCTCGGCGAGATGCCGCCGGGCGCGGTGGACTGCACCAAGCCGTACACCAAGGAGTTCGACTCCGCGAAGTCCGTGTTCGCCGACGACCTCCGGTCGTGGCCGAGCTCCGAGCCCGCCATCGACTTCACGGCGACGGGCGTGCTGGGCTTCTCGCTGATCGCCAACTCCTGAGTGGCGCCGGCGCGAGCCCGGGTGTCCAATTCGGACTTGTGCTCAGGCTCGCGCTGGTCTTCTCGCTGCTCGTTTCGGCTGGTACGGCTGGTGCCGCTCACGCGCTGCCGGTGAACGTGGCCTGCCGGGTTCCCGGCGTGCACGACGCGGACGTGATCCGCGTCGTGCACGCCGTCGGCTTGTCTCTGAAGGTCAGCGAGAAGGTGATGCTCGCCGGCTTCGAGGCCGGGTGGGTCGAGTCGCACATGAACAACCTGGACTGCGGCGACGCGGACTCACTGGGCGTGTTCCAGCAGCGGCCCTCGATGGGGTGGGGCACGCCCGCCGAGATCATGGACGTCTCGTACGCCGCGCGCCGGTTCTTCGAGTACGCGGTGAAGGTGGACCGGCCGGATCTCTCCGCCGGGATGCTCGCCGACGCGGTGCAGCGGTCCTGCTGTCCGGAGCGCTACGACCAGGCGTTGGATCGGGCCTCGTCCATGCTCCGCCAGGCTTGGCAGGGTGGACCGGAGGTGGTGGCCGGTGGCGTGTACGTGGTGGAGGACGGCGATGTCCGGGTTGATCGCACGCGGTTGAGCACTTCTGGTGACTTCGTCGGACGTCCTTCGGTGGCGGGCCGGTTCGTCTATGCGCGGACTGTTCGCGGTGAGGTCATGGTGCTGGCCAACGAGGTGTGGCGGTTGGTGGCGTCAGGCGTGGGTGGTGACCCCGAGGCCGTGGTTCGTCCTGATGGGACGGTCGATCTCTACGCCGTGCTGGCCGATGGCAGCGTGGCGAAACTGTCAGACCCCTCTGCGATGATCGGAGCGGAAGCCTCGGGCGCTCCGCAGTGCTCCAACGAAGTCGCTCCTGCTGATCGGCGTGTGCAAGTACCACCAACTCGTGATCAAACCGCCGCCAACCACACCCGACCTGTGAGCCCGCTCGACCGCGAAGGTCATGTTGGTAGTAGGAAAACGCCAGGTGATGTTGAGTTGGCGGTACTTGCAGACGCCAACGGCCGGCTCTGCGGGAACCCCGCGGCGCCCTTCCATCCCAATGGCGAAACCGAAACGATTTCGAGTTGGCAGGCGCTCAGCCCGCCCGGATTCGCCACCGGCAAGCCGTCCGCGATCACCTACCCGGACGGGTCCATCACCCTGTACCTCCGCTCCGGCACCACGCTCGTGGCAGGCGGCGCGGGTGCGTGGCGCGAGATCGCCCAAGGCCTGGAAGCCTCGCCCGAGGCGGTTCTCCGTCCTGATGGGACGGTCGGCGTCCACACCCTGATCGGCGGACGCGTGCACCGCCTCGGCACGGCCTGGGAACCGTTGAGCGAGGCCAGGTTCATCGACACCGTGTCAGCTCATCCAGACGGCACGGTCCACGCGCGCACGGCCGACGGCGACGTGCTCAAAGTCGGTTGAACGGCTCCGCGTACCGGAACGCCCCCGCCGGCACGTCACCGAACAGCCGGGCCTGGAAGTGCGGCGCCCACTCCGGAACAGGCGGCGTGATCCCGAACTCCGCCGCGAGCCGGAAACCGAACCGCGAGTAGTAGTTCGGGTCGCCCAACAGGATGACGGCGCGTTCGCCACGAGCCTCCGCCGCGCCCAGAACGGCGTGCATCAGCGCTTTGCCGACGCCGCTGCGCTGGTGGTCGGGGTGCACGCTGAGCGGCCCGATCCCGAGCGCGGGGAAATCGTCGCCGATGTACCCGCGAGTGCCGACCACGTGCCCGATCACGCCGTCGGCGACCAGGGAGAACTCCGGGATCCAGCCCTCGTCGGCGCGCAGCCGGTCGACCAGCGGGGCCTCGGGTCCGTTCTTGAACGCGAGGTTCGTGACGGTGCGGATGGCGTCGATGTCTGCGGGCGTCTCCCGCCGGATCAGCATGACGCGCACTGTGTCCCGGTAAGTCGTCGCGCGCCACCCAGTTTTCGCCGCCATAATCCGCTGCGTGGTCGTCAGACAGACCGTGATGGTGTGCGTACTCGCCGTGTTGGCCTACCTCGGACTGTGGTGGGCGTTCAGCGAAGCGGACGAACCAGCGCCAGCGGCACCGGAATCCCTGTTCCTCACGGACTACTCGAAGGCGGCGAAGGGCAGCTGCGTCAAGTTCACCGGCCCCGGCGAGAACGACCTGGGCCTGACGGTCATCGACTGCAAGGGCGAGCGGGCGGCGTTGAAGATCGGGACCGTGCTCACCGAGACGAGTGCGCAATGCCCGCGCGGTGAGTACAAGGTGTTGCGCGACACCAGGCACAACGCGGCGCTGTGCCTGCTGCCCAACGCCGAGCGGGGCGACTGCTTCGAGCTGGACACCGAGGATCTCCAACGGTCCGTGGTGTCCAAGTTCGACTGCGCGGCGCCACGGGTGAACGTGCAGGTCGTCGGCATAGTGCGGGAAAGTTGCCCCGAGGAGGCCGAACTCGGTGTTCCCTATGAGGACATGACGCTCTGCCTGAGGAGGGTGCGTTGATCGTCTTCGAGGAACCCGCGCAGTTCGACGCGTGGCTGCACGAGAACGGTGCGAAGGAGACCGAGCTCTGGATCAAGTACGCCAAGAAGGGCTCGGGGCTGAAGTCGATCACCTACGCCGAGGCGCTGGACATCGCGTTGTGCCACGGATGGATTGACGGGCTCACACGGTCCGTGGACGACTCCTACTACTCGCAACGGTGGACGCCTCGGCGCCCCCGCAGCAAGTGGTCGAAGCGCAACTGCGCCAAGGTCGAGGAGCTGATCGCGGCCGGCAAGATGCTGCCGGCGGGGCTCGCCGAGATCGAGAAGGCGAAGGCGGACGGGCGCTGGGAGGCGGCGTACGCGGGCCCGGCGACGATCGAGGTGCCGGACGACCTCGTCGAGGCGCTCAAGGCGAACCCGAAGGCCGCCGCGTTCTTCGAGACGCTGAACAGCCAGAACAGGTACGCGATCCTGCTGCGCATCCACGACGCCAAGCGCGCGGAGACGCGGCAGAGGCGCATCGCCCAGTTCGTCGACATGCTGGCCGACGGACGCAAGCTCTACGCTTGAACATCATGAAGTGGTTCCGCCGCCGCAAAGCCGAAGACGTCACGCCCACCCATCTGCCGAACGCCGAGGAGGCCGCGCAGCGCTTCTGGGAGCGGTGGTTCGAGCTGGTGCCGGTGGTGAGCGCGGCGCTCGGTGACGGGGAACCGCACCGGGTCGAGGACGAGCTGAAGGACCTGGTGCAGGCGTTGCACCCGGACCTGATGTTCTCGCTCGAACAGGGCCACATGGCGATCTACGCGCTGGTGATCACCGGCCAGGAGGACCCGCGGCTGCGGCCGTACACCGACGCGTGGATCAAGGCCGCGCCGCCGTCGGACATGGTGTGGGAGTTCCACGACTCGGTGCCGCCGGTGCCGGACCCGACCGAGGTGATCGTCAACCTCGGCGAGGTGCGCATGCGGCTCGGCGACTACCGCGTGGTGGCCCAGGTGGACGGTGACGTGGTGGACGTCGCGGTCTACCACCCGGCCCTCGCGGAGCTGAGCGACCAGCAGCGCCAGACGATGACGTTCCTGCCGCTGGACGTCACTCTCGGCGAGCGGCTGGCGGGGGAGCGGTTGCGGCGCGTGGAGACCGCGCAGCTGGAGCCGGAGGGCACGATCAGCCTGCTGGAGCTGCGCTCGCTCGTCCGGGAACTCGCCGGGGTTTCGGACGGCTGAAAACTGTCGGACCTGGTCACTAAGCTGTGTGACGTGACCAGCGAAGGCCTTGAAGACGTTCCCGCAGAGGTCCGCGAGCGGCATGCCTTGCTCGCGGAAGAGCTGCGCTCGCACCAGTTCCGCTACTACGTGCTGGACGACCCGATCGTCACCGATGGTGAGTTCGACGCGTTGCTCAAGTCGCTGGAGGCGCTCGAGGCCGAGCATCCGGGTCTGGCCACACCGGACTCACCGACGCAGCTCGTCGGTGGCACGTTCTCGACCGAGTTCAAGGCGGTCGACCACCTGGAGCGCATGCTCAGCCTGGACAACGTCTTCGCCCAGGACGAGCTGACGGCGTGGTTCGAGCGCGTCCAGAAGGACATCGGCGCGGGCACGCACTTCCTGTGCGAGCTGAAGATCGACGGCCTGGCGATCAACCTGCTGTACGAGAAGGGCAGGCTCACGCGCGCGTTGACCCGTGGCGACGGCCGCACGGGCGAGGACGTGACGTTGAACGTCCGCACGATCGCGGACGTGCCGGAGGTCCTGAAGGGCTCCGACGAGTACCCGGTGCCGGATCTGGTCGAGGTGCGCGGCGAGGTCTTCTTCGCGGTCGAGGACTTCCTGGCGTTGAACGCTTCGCTGGTCGAGCAGGGCAAACCGCCGTTCGCGAACCCGCGCAACACCGCCGCGGGCTCGTTGCGGCAGAAGGATCCGAAGGTCACCGCGGCGCGCAAGCTGCGGATGATCTGCCACGGCATCGGCAAGACCGCGGGCTTCGAAGTGGCGCGCCAGTCGCTCGCTTATGAGGCGCTGAAGTCGTGGGGCCTCCCGACCTCCCCGCACACCGCCGTGCTGACCGACCCGGTGGAGATCCGCGAGAAGGTCGAGTACTGGGGCGAGCACCGGCACGACGCGGTCCACGAGATCGACGGCCTGGTCATCAAGGTCGACGAGGTGTCGCTGCAACGCCGCCTCGGGACCACGTCGCGCGCCCCGCGGTGGGCGATCGCGTACAAGTACCCGCCGGAGGAAGCCACCACCACGTTGCTGGACATCCAGGTCCAGGTGGGCCGCACGGGCCGCGTCACGCCGTTCGCCCTGATGGAACCGGTGAAGGTGGCCGGATCGACGGTGGCCCGGGCCACGCTGCACAACGGCTCCGAGGTCAAGCGCAAGGGCGTGCTGATCGGCGATCGCATCGTCATCCGCAAGGCGGGCGACGTGATCCCCGAGGTGCTGGGCCCGGTGCTGGCCGCACGGCCGGCCGACGCGCGCGAGTTCGTGATGCCGACCCGTTGCCCGGAGTGCAACGCCGAGTTGCGTGCCATGAAGGAGGGCGACGTCGACATCCGCTGCCCCAACGCGGAGACGTGCCCCGGCCAGCTGCGCGAACGCCTGGCGTACCTGGCTTCCCGTTCCGCGCTCGACATCGAGGTGCTCGGCTACGAGGCCGCCGCCGCGATCACCGAGTCCACGGTGTACACGAACGAGGCCGACCTGTTCGACCTCGACGCCGAGGACCTGCAGCAGATCGAGCGCTTCAAGACCAAGAACGGCGAGCTCTCAGCGAACGCGGTGAAGCTGCTGGACAACCTGGTAGCCGCCAAGTCCCGTCCTCTGTGGAGGGTGCTGGTCGCGCTGTCGATCCGGCACGTGGGCCCGACCGCCGCCCGCGCGCTGGCGCTCCAGTTCGGTTCGATGGACGCGATCATCGCCGCTGAGGAAGACGTGCTGGCCAGCGCAGAGGGCGTCGGCCCGACCATCGCGACGGCGGTGGTCGAATGGCGGGAAACGGAGTGGCGCCAAGGAGTCGTGGAGCGCTGGCGGGCCGCGGGCGTGCGCATGGAGGACGAGCGAGACGCGTCCATCACCCGCAACCTCGAAGGCCTGTCGATCGTGGTCACCGGCTCGCTGACCGAGTACTCCCGCGACTCCGCCAAGGAGTCGATCCTGGCCCGCGGCGGCAAGGCGGCGGGTTCGGTCTCCAAGAAAACCGCTTTCGTGGTGGTCGGCGACTCACCAGGATCCAAGTACGACAAGGCCATCTCCCTGAAGGTCCCGGTTCTCGACGAGGCGGGCTTCCGCGTCCTGCTGGAACAGGGCCCGGACGCGGCGAGGGAGGTGGCCCTCACCGGGGAAGAAGGCTCAGATGGCTGACCTGATCATCCGCCCGGCTCGCGAGGCCGACCTGCCGGCGGTCGGAGCGATCACCGTCGAGGCGTACAGCGTCGACGGCTTCGTGGACGCGCACGACGACTACGCCAAGACCCTCGCCGACGCCGCGTCCCGCTTCCGCGACGCCGAACTCCTGGTCGCCGTCGACAGCGCCACCGGCGAGATCCTCGGCTCCGTCACGGTCGTGCGTCCCGCGACGCCCTACGCGGAGATCTCGCAGCCGGGCGAGCTGGAGTTCCGCATGCTCTCGGTCGCGTCCTCGGCGCGCGGCCGAGGCGTGGGCGAGGCCCTGGTGCGCGTGGTGATCGACCGGGCGCGGGCCGCCGGCATCGGCCAGGTGGTGCTGTCGTCGTCGGAGAAGATGCTGGCGGCGCACCGGTTGTACGAGCGGCTCGGGTTCACGCGCCTGCCGGACCGCGACTGGACCCCGTTGCCCGGCGTCAACCTGGTCGCCTACGCCTACGGAATGCCGCTCTGAGCAACCACGTCGCGAGCCGCGCGTCCACCGGACAGCCGGCGAATGGGGGTTCGCGAGATGAGATGGGCCGTGGTCCTGCTCGTGCCGGCGTTGGCGCTGGGAGCCTCGGCCGGCCCGATCGTCCTGGCCGGCCCGGACCAGCGCCAGATCGCCGGCATCGCCCAGCGCTACCTGGAGAACCGGGCCCGGAAAGTCACCACCGGCCCGCAGACTCCTGGCTTCGGCGTGCCGGTCACGCCGGCTCTGGCCGCGAAACTCGACGTCCACGAGGCGAAGCTGGACGCCGCCAGGAGGTCCCCGGCTCGCACGCGTTACCGGTCCGCGGAGATCAAGACGCGCGTGGACCGGTTCGACGTCGACCAGAACCGCAGGGTCGTCGTGGCACGCGTCCACGAGCACGCCGAGCTGAACTTCACCGATGCCGGCACGACCCAGTACACCGGCTACGGCCTGCCACACCTGCTGACCTTCAACCGCACCAACGAGGGCTGGGTGCTCGCCGACGTGGCATTGGGGCACTACAAGCACTGCGCGCTGCTGCCGGAAACCCAGCAACCGTCAGAGTGCTGAGATGATCCGCCCCCGCAGTTTGGAATCACCAGCCGCCTGCTCGTACAGCAGGTCGCGCAGGACCTCCGCGGGCAGCGATCTCAGCGCGTCCTTGAGCTCCAGGTCCTCCGCGTCCGGCGGCGGCACCGTCTCACCGCGGTCCAGCAACACCAGCCCAACGGCCACGCAGTGCTTGCAGAAGAACCCCTCGGACCCGTGCGGACAACTGCAGGCGCCCACCAGATGCGTGCCCGACCACGAAAGCTGCACCACGTACGCCGCGTCGTCACCGCCCCGCACCCGCGCCGCCACGTGCCTGCTGTGCACCCGCAAGGACTGCACGGAGTCGCGGTAGGTGAGCCCGCGCCAGTACGACTTGGTGCCCGCGCGGTGCAGCAGCAGCTCGGTGGTGAGGGTCGTCGACACGGGGGTCATCCAACCGGGTGACACCAGAAAGGATCAACATGATCGCGATCGGCCCACTGGAACCAGAGGACCGCGCCAGGTGGCAGGAGCTCTTCGAGGGCTACAACACCTTCTACGAACGCACGCTGCCAGCGGAAACCTACGACGAGAAGTGGGAAGCGTTCCAGGCGGGCAAAAGCATCCACGCCCTATGCGCCCGCGACGAGAGCAACATCGTCGGCATCACCCACTTCTTCAAACACCCCAGCACGTCCGGCCCGGACGTCTGCTACCTGCAGGACCTCTTCACCGCACCCGAGGCGCGCGGCCGTGGTGCCGGCCGCGCGCTCATCGAGGCGGTGACGGAGTGGGCTCGCGAACAGGACTGCGCCCGCGTCTACTGGCACACCAGCGAGTGGAACGAAACCGCCCGCAAGCTCTACGACCAGGTCGCGGAGAAGACGCCGTTCGTCCACTACCGCATCGTGCTCTAACGAGCCGTCGCCTCCAGGTCGAGCAACGTCACGGCAGCGCGGAAGAACTTGTTGGTGCCCAGGTCGCGCACCGTCTTGATGTTGAACGCGGACTTCAGCTTCTCCGCGTCACCCGCGCTCACGCCCTGCAGCGCGTCGACGGGGGCGTCCAGGATCTCGCTGAGCGGGAGGTTCTCGTAAGCCTTGTCGAGGAGCATGTCGAGGTTCACGGTCACGGCCATGATCTTCTTACCTCCAGAAAGGTGGGGGCGATCACGGACGATTCTGGTGGCAGATCAGCGAGCCCGCAGAACGGCGACGCTCACCGCTTCCGCTTGAGCGCGACCACGATCACCGCCGCGACCGCGATCACCCCGGCCACACCCAGCGCCAGATCGCCGATCGCCAGACCAGTCGTCTCTTGGGCGAGCACCAGGGCCAGTCGCATGTCCCCAAGCTAGCCGTTGGAGCAACGCGACCGCGAGGTTTGTGTGGGACCGTGTGAAGTGTGCTGCAAGCCTGTCTGAACGGCTCCCGCACAGCCGAGGAGCACCCGGCCCTGCCGCTGTCACCCGAGCGCCTGGCCGAGGACGCCGCCGACGTCGCCGCGCTCGGCGTCACCTCGGTGCACATCCAGCCGCGGGACGTCATCGGCGCGCTGACGCTGGCCGGTCCCGAGATCGCCACCACGATCGCCACCGTCCGGGCGGCGGTGCCGGGCATCGAGATCAGCGTGTCGACGAACGTTCCCGGCAACCGCACCACGTTGATCGGCAGCTGGGCACCGCTCGCGGCGGGGCGGCCGGACATCGCCGGCGTGCACGTGAACCAGCCTGGCTGGCGTGAGCTGGCCGAAGCACTGCACCGGGTCAACGTCGGTGTCGAACTCGTCGTGGAATCGCCCGCGGACCTGACCGAACTACCGCTGGGCATCACGAGGATCACCGTCAGCGCGACCCGTCAGGCCGCGGCACAGCTGCTTCTGCACGTGGAACCGCTCGGCCTGCCGATCCTGTTGCACGGCAAGGACGACGACGCCTGGTTGGTCTTCGGGTACGCCGCGACGCTCGAACACCACGTGCGCATGGGTTTGGAAGACACCCTGCTGATGCCCGACGGCCGCCGGGCCAGGAACAACGCCGAGCTGATCGCGATGGCCAGACGGCAGCGCAGGGCCAAGGCCCCCAGCTAGCTAGTCCGGCAGCACGACCGCGACGATTCCGGCCAGATGAGCCAGGCGCGCCACCTCTGCCGCGCGGAACATCGGTCCGCCGGGACGTCCGACGACCAGCACGCGGTCCGGCTTTCCCAGCGGCGTCGCGGCGAGTTCGGTGCCCAGCTCGCGCCAGGTCTCCGGTACCCACTCCTCCTCGCCGTCGAGCACGGTCGCGCGCTCCAGCGGGAACCACGGCACGTCGGCCATCCGGGTCTCCGGGGCGGCGGAAGAGGCGGTCAGCCGGTTGATGCCGGTGCCTTCCGGACCTACGACGACGGCCCAGCCGGCGCGGATGATCTTCGGGACGCCCTCGGTGAAGATCTCGAGGCCCTTGCGCGGGTCGTCGGCGATCTCCTCGACGAGTTCCAGCTCGCGGTGGGTGTCCAAAATCCCTGCGTACGGCCGCACGGCGTCGACCTCGACGCCTTCGACGGATTCGGCCGCGGTGATCAACGTGTCGGGCAGGCGGCCCGAGGGCAGTTCCACCACGAGGTCGTCGATGGCCAGGCCGGAACCGCGTTCCACCACGTCGACGCTGAGTATGTCCGCCCCGATCGCGCCCAAAGCCGTTGCGACCGCGCCGAGGGTGCCGGGACGGTCCGGGAGCTGGACCCGGATCAGGAACGACAAGGTGAACGCCTCCATAGCTCGTGCGCGAGACCCCGCGTCTTGCGCCGTTGCCGGTCGGTGATTCTCGCAGACGCAGCCTGTACTCATGACCCGCTGTCCGCGTTGCGGAACGGTTAAGTTGATTCGCCAGGCAGTAACCGGTTCGAGGACGGCACTGACCAGCCCATAGACTCACGGGGTTCCCGATTCGTATCCCGACCCTACGGGGGTTGACAGGAGTGCCCAGCATCTCCCGCGACGAGGTCGCGCACCTGGCGAAGCTCGCCAGGCTGGCTGTTACCGACGACGAGCTCGACTTGTTCGCCGGACAGCTCGACGTGATCCTCCAGTCGGTGGCCTCGGTTGGCGACATCGCCACGGCCGACATCCCGCCGACGTCGCACGCCGTTCCGCTGACCAACGTCTTCCGCGAGGACGTGGTCCGTCCGAGCCTCGGTCAGCAGCAGGCGCTCTCAGGCGCTCCTGAAGCCGAGGACGGCCGGTTCCGCGTGCCCCGCATCCTGGGTGAGGAAGCATGACCAACGACCTGATCCACGCCACCGCGGCCGAACTCGCCGCGAAGATCCACAGCGGTGAGGTCTCCAGTGTCGAGGTCACGCAGGCCCACCTGAACCGCATCGCCGAGACCGACGGCAAGGTCCACGCCTTCCTGCACGTCGACACCGAGGGCGCGCTCGCGCAGGCCCGCAAGGTCGACGAGGCCGTCAAGGCGGGCGAGAAGGTCTCCGCGCTCGCCGGTGTGCCGCTCGCGCTCAAGGACGTCATGACGACCGAGGGGGTGCCGACCACGGTCGGTTCCAAGATCCTCGAAGGCTGGATCCCGCCGTACGACGCCACGGTGACGCGCAAGCTCAAGGAAGCCGGCGTCGTCATCCTCGGCAAGACGAACATGGACGAGTTCGCCATGGGTTCGTCGACCGAGAACTCGGCGTACGGCCCCACGCACAACCCGTGGGACCTCGACCGCATCCCCGGTGGCTCCGGCGGTGGCTCGTCCGCCGCGCTGGCCTCCCTGCAGGCGCCGCTCGCGATCGGCACCGACACCGGTGGCTCGATCCGCCAGCCCGGTGCGGTCACCGGCACCGTCGGTGTGAAGCCGACCTACGGCGGTGTCAGCCGTTACGGGCTCGTCGCGTTCTCGTCGAGCCTCGACCAGGCCGGTCCGTGTGCGCGCACGGTGCTCGACGCCGCGCTGCTGCACGAGATCATCGCGGGCTACGACGAGATGGACTCCACCTCGATCAACGCCCCGGTGCCGCCGGTCGTCGCCGCCGCCCGCGAGGGTCTGAACGGCGACCTGTCCGGCCTGCGCATCGGTGTCGTCACGCAGTTCAGCGGTGAGGGCTACCAGCAGGGCGTGGCGCGCAGCTTCGAGGCCGCCGTGTCGCAGCTCAAGGAGCTCGGCGCGGAGATCGCGGACGTGTCGTGCCCGAGCTTCGACTACGCGCTGCCCGCCTACTACCTCATCGCGCCGAGCGAGTGCTCGTCGAACCTCGCCCGGTTCGACGCCATGCGCTACGGCCTGCGCGTCGGCGACGACGGCACGCGCAGCACCGAGGAGGTCATGTCGCTGACCCGCGAGGCCGGTTTCGGCCCGGAGGTCAAGCGCCGCATCATGATCGGCACGTACGCGCTGTCGTCCGGCTACTACGACGCGTACTACGGCTCGGCCCAGAAGGTCCGCACGCTGATCACGCAGGACTTCGCGAAGGCGTTCGAGAAGTTCGACGTGCTCATCTCCCCGACCACGCCGACCACGGCGTTCAAGATCGGTGAGCGCACGGACGACCCGATGGCCATGTACCAGGCCGACCTCTGCACCATTCCCGCGAACCTCGCGGGCACGCCTGCCATGAGCGTGCCGAGCGGTCTGTCCGATGAGGACGGAATGCCGGTCGGTCTGCAGATCATGGCTCCCGCGCTGCAGGACCACCGCATGTACCGCGTGGCCGCCGCGTACGAGGCGGCGCGTGGCGCGTTCGGAGGTCCGTCGCTGTGAACATCAAGAAGGCACGGGGCTTCCTCGGTCTCGCCGGCGCCGTGGCAGGAGCCGTGGGCGCGTTCTCCGGCTTCCGGGCCGCCCGGGAGAAGAAGGACAAGCTGGCCCTGGCGAACGCGATCGCGAGCATCGCCGTGGCGATCACCGGTGCGGCGATGGCCGTTCGTGCTCTGCGGAAGGACGAGTTGGCATGACCTCTCTGGTTGAGCTGATGGACTACGACGAGGTCATCGAGAAGTACGACCCCGTCCTGGGCCTCGAGGTGCACGTCGAGCTGCACACCAACACGAAGATGTTCTGCGGCTGCGCCAACATCTTCGGCGGCGAGCCGAACACGAACACCTGCCCGACCTGCCTCGGCATGCCGGGCGCGTTGCCGGTGGTGAACGCCAAGGCGATCGAGTCGGCGATCCGCATCGGCCTCGCGCTGAACTGCGAGATCGCCGAGTGGTGCCGGTTCGCGCGGAAGAACTACTTCTACCCGGACATGCCGAAGAACTTCCAGACGTCGCAGTACGACGAGCCGATCGCGTTCAACGGCTGGCTCGACGTGACGCTGGACGACGGCGAGGTCGTGCGGATCGAGATCGAGCGCGCGCACATGGAGGAGGACACGGGCAAGTCGCTGCACGTCGGCGGCGCGACCGGTCGCATCCACGGCGCGGAGCACTCGCTGCTCGACTACAACCGCGCCGGCGTGCCGCTGATCGAGATCGTCACGAAGATGATCCCCGGCACCAAGGAACGCGCTCCCGAGGTGGCCCGCGCGTACGTGGCGGCGCTGCGCGACCTGCTCAAGGCGCTCGACGTGTCCGACGTCCGCATGGACCAGGGCTCGCTGCGCTGCGACGCGAACGTCTCGCTCTCGCCGAAGACCACCGGCGCGCTGGGCACCCGCACCGAGACCAAGAACGTCAACTCCCTGCGCAGCGTCGAACGCGCTGTCCGCTTCGAGATGACGCGCCAGGCCGCGGTGCTCGAGTCCGGCGGCGAGGTCATCCAGGAGACCCGTCACTTCGACGAGTCCTCGGGTTCGACGTCGCCGGGCCGCAAGAAGGAGACGGCGGAGGACTACCGCTACTTCCCGGAGCCCGACCTGGTCCCGATCGCGCCGGCGCGCGAGTGGGTCGAGGAACTCCGCGGCACGCTGCCCGAACTCCCCTGGGAGCGCCGCGCGCGCATCCAGAAGGAGTGGAACCTCACCGACGAGGTCCTGCGCGACCTGGTCAACGCGGGCGCGCTCGACCTCATCATCGCGACCGTCGAGGCAGGTGCGAAGCCGGACGAGGCCCGCCCCTGGTGGGTGTCGTACCTGGCCCAGCAGGCCAACACCCGCGGCGTCGAGCTGACCGACCTGCCCATCACCCCGGCCCAGGTCGCCAGGGTGATCGAGCTGGTCAACACCGGCGCGCTGACCAACAAGCTCGCCCGCGAGGCCGTCAACGGCGTCCTCGAGGGCGAAGGCTCCCCGGACGACGTCGTCGAGAAGCGCGGCCTCAAGGTCGTGTCCGACGACTCGTCCCTGGAGAAGGCTGTCGACGAGGCCCTCGCCGCCCAGCCGGACGTCGCGCAGAAGATCCGCGACGGCAAGGTCCAGGCCGCCGGCGCCATCGTCGGCGCGGTCATGAAGGCGACGAAGGGTCAGGCCGACGCGGCCCGCGTGCGCGAGATCGTGCTCGAACGCTGCTCGTAGATACACATTCGCCATAAAAATCACAAAGGGTCACCTGTTTGTGCAGGTGGCCCTTTGTGATCTTAGGCCGACCGAGTGGCTGTTAGCTAAATGAGACGTATACCTGTAGCCGTGTGTGCGACTCTTTCTGACGCACCCATCTGGGGGGATGGGAAGTAAATAGTCCAAACGAGGGGGGAAACCTCATGACCAGCCAGCGCGAAGGGTTCTTGGGCGACATCCTGGACAAGGTCAAGGACCTGATCACGGATGACGAACCCAAGAAGGATCCGAAGCCGCCGCAGGAAGACCCGCCGCTGACTCCGCAGTGCTGCGGGCAGCCTCCCGGTCACCCCTTGGTCGGCGAACCGCGGTTGCTCTCCGAAGGGCCGGTCGAGCACGACCTCGACTGCCCGAACCACCCGGACAACGTGGTGAAGGAAGAAGTAGCCAGCTAGTCACACTCTGCGGTGTCCGTCGACCAGGTCTGCGCCTGGTTGGCGGACAGCGCCGTTTGGAGGCATGTGGTGTGATGATCACATGCCCGCTCGTGCATTGGACACAGCGCGCGAGTTGTTCAAAAGGGGATGGGCGGACCACTCCAGGTACCGCCTGCCAGCCGCCATCCGCCTGCTGAAGCGCGCACTCGCGCACGCTGACCGCGCTCCCGATACGCCGGAGCGGTCGGAGTTGCGGGTTCGCATCCTTTACACCCTCGGCCGCTGCCTTGGTGAGACCAGCGGCATGGAGGTCGCGGTCGATGCCTTCGACGAGGCTCGGCGGGAGCTCGAGCGGTTGCCCGACCTGTGGACGCGCGCCCAGTTGAACGGGAGCATCGCTTACAGCCAGGGCGTTGTGATCATGCGCATGGGGCAGCCCGAGCAGGCCGTCCAGTGGTTCAGCATCCACATCACCTGGGCCGAGCAGGAGATAGCGCAGTCGTCCGAGCGCATCGACTCCGAGTTCTGGATGAAGGTCGCGTCGTCGTTGATCGCTCGCGCGTTCGCCTGCGCCGCGATCCGCAGGCGTGAACCCGCGATCGCCGACCTCGAACGTGCCATCTCGCTGTCCAGCGAACATCAGCTGGATGACCTCCGCCCGTACGCGGTCCACGCACTCGCCAACATTCACAAGCAAAGTGGAGATCTCGCCGAAGCGTTGCGCCGCTACGAGGAGACGGTGCGCATCCTCCGTTCCGACGAGCAGTTCTCGTTGCTCGCAGGCGTTCAGCTCGACCAGGCCGAGCTGATGCTGATGGTCGGACTGTCCGATGAGGCCGGTCGGCATCTGGACGAGGCGTTGCCGGTGATGCGCAGGGAGAAGCGCAAGCAGGACGTCGCGGAGGTCGAGATGTTCCGCGCGTCGGCCGCCTTGCTGGACGACCAGTTCGACCTCGCCCGCCGGATGGCGAAAGCCTCGATGCGCAAGCTGGAAAAGCGCGGCAGCACCTGGTGGATGATGGCTGCCTTGATCGAACTCTGGGCTCACGCCATGCAAGCGAAACGCGTGACGAATTCGCTTGTGCAGAAGGCACTGGCCCTTTCTGATCATTTGGCTGCCAATCACCTCATTGACGAAGCCAGGCTGGCGAAGTTGCTGGCCGCGCGGCTTGAGATCCGGCGAGGCCGCCTCGCCGACAGCGAAGAGCTGTTGCGGCACCTGCCGGGCCCGCGTGCGGTCACCCCGATCGACCACCGCATGCAACGCCGTCTCGTGTTGGCCGAACTCGCTCTGGCCAAAGGAAATCGCCGTGCCGCGCTGTTGCACACGAGCAAGGGTCTGGACGAACTGAGTCAGGTGCGGGACCAGCTCGGCGGTCTCGAACTGGTGTCCGCGGCAGCCGTGCACAGCCGCGAACTGGGTGAGCTGGCCATCCGCTTGGTACTGGCGAGGAACGACGCGCGGCAGTTGTTCGTGTGGCTGGAGCGCACACGAGCCCAGACCTATCGCTACGAACCACTGGAACACGTCGAGAACCCGGACCTGGCCGAACGGATCATCGAGGTTCGTGGTCTCGGCCGCGACCTGATGCGTGCCGGTCTGGACGGCAGGCCCACCACCGAACTGCGGGCCAAGCTGGCGAAGGCGCAGCGTGAGGCCAACCGGCTCGGATGGAACGCGCAGCGTTGGGGCCGCCCTCGGCCGATGGCCCGTATCAACGAAGTCATCACCGAGCTCGGTGAGCGGGCCATGGCTAGTTTCGTCGTATCTGGCGGCGAGATGGTGGCCGTGGTCATCGCCGGTGCCAAGGTGCGGATGGTGCGGCTGGGAGATGCGCACGACGCCTTGGAAAGTGCCAGGAAGCTGCACTTCGATCTCAACGCCTTGGCACCCGACCACTTGCCACCGCCCCTGGTGCAGGTCATCGGTGCATCTGCGCGTAGACAGGCCGATCGCCTCGACGACTTGTTGGTCAAGCCGCTCAGGGCGCTCATCGGCGAGCGCGAGTTGGTCGTGGTACCCACTGGGACGCTGTACGCGGTGCCGTGGGGCGTCATCCCGAGCTTGCACGGCAGGCCTGTCGTCACGGCGCCCAGCGCCACGGCCTGGCTGGCTGCCGCGCAGTCGGACAACCCGCGGACCGACCGGGTGTTGCTGGTGCGGGGGCCGAGTCTGCAGTTCCCGGACAGCGAGTTGGACCGGCTGGCCGCGCACCACGACAAGGCCACAGTGCTTTCGGGTGAGGACGCGACAGCCGCGGAGGTGCTCGCTCATCTCGACGGGGCGGACCTCGTGCACGTTGCGGCGCACGGTGAGCACGAGAACGAGAACGCGCTGTTCTCCCGGCTCGAGCTGGTTGACGGGCCGTTGTTCGCGCATGAGTTGGGCAGGCTCCGGAAGCCGCCGGCGCATGTCGTGCTGGCCGCCTGTTCGTTGGCGTTGAACCGCATCAGGCCTGGTGACGAGGCGCTCGGGTTCGCCGGTGCGATGCTGGCCGGTGGTACGCGGACGGTGGTCGCCGCGGCCAGCAAGGTCGGGGACGAGGCGAGTGCGGCGGCCATGGCCGACTACCACCGGGCGCTGGCCGCGGGGGCCGCGCCGGCGGTCGCGCTGGCCGAGGCGATGGCGAAGGATCCTTTCCGCAGGCCGTTCCTGTGTCTGGGGTCTGGCTAGGCCGTTCGAGTGGTTGTGGGCGTTCAGTGAAATGAACGGCCTGGTCAGTAGTGATTTGTATCCACACTTGTGGCGGCGGTTGGTGAACTTTTCTCGTTCGCCTGCGCGGTTCTGTGTCACTCTCTTGGTTCAGGTCTTGACCGAGGGGAAACAACGGCCCGCCTATCGGCTCTAGTCGATGAGCGGGCCGTTGTGCGAGAAACGACCGATGCGCAGAACTCTGCTCGCTTTGCTTCTGGCGGTCACCGCGGCGGTGGCGGCGCCCGTCAGTGGTACGGCACAACCACCGAACCCCGATCGAGAGCCTGGAAACGGGCCCGAGCGCAACGAAATCGCGGCCGTGGACACGGTCGGCGCCAACCTCGTCCTGGCTCAGGGGGAGAACCAGGCCGACCGCTACCAGGGCTATCCGCGCCGGACGAAGTTGCGGACGTATCCCGAGAACCCCGCCGACAAGACCATCAAGCTCAACCTGGCGCCGTACCACTCGCTCGCGCCGAAGCTGAACGCGTTGCAGCAGAAGAGCAACCGGATCTCGGTCGAGGTCGCCGGCCAGTCGGGGCTCGGCCGCGACCTGTACCTGGTCACGCTGACCGCGCCCGAGAGTCCGGCGGAAACCCGTCTGCAGGAACAGTTCCGGGCGAACGTCGAAGAGGGGCGCAAGGTCCCCGCGGGTCTGTACAAGGCGCCGGTGTGGATCAACAACAACATCCACGGTGACGAGTGGGAGGGCACCGACGGCGCGCTCCGGGTCATCGAGCACCTCGCCACGTCCAACGACCGCGAGACGCAGAACCTGTTGCGCCGCAGCAGGATCTACTTCAACCTCACGGCGAACCCGGACGGTCGCGTGGCCGGCACCCGGCAGAACAACGCGGGTTTCGACCTCAACCGCGACTTCGTCACGAGCTCGCAGCCGGAGAACCGGGCCATGCGCGAGATGGTCGAGAACACCCAGCCGTTGATGATGCTGGACGAGCACGGCTATGTGCAGAACACGCTCATCGAGCCGACCACGCCGCCGCACGGCCAGAACTACGACTTCGACCTCTACATCAAGCACGGCCTGGCCAACGGGCTCGTGATGGAGAAGGGCGTGCAGTCGCTGGGGCACCCGGAGGCGGCGAAGCCGGAGATCCCGTTCCGCGACTACGACCCCGGCGTGTGGGACGGCTGGGCACCGATCTACACCGCCCAGTACTCGATGTACCACGGCGCCATCTCGTACACGATCGAGATCCCGCAGCAGGTCAACCGGCAGGCGTACGAGACGTTGCCCGCGGCCGAGCTGCAGCGCCGGGCGAAGATCAACACCGACGTCGTCGAGTCCACCATCAAGACCACGATCGACTACGTGGACGACCACCGCGGTGAGCTGATCTCCAACCAGGTCGAGATGTTCCGCCGTGGCAAGGCCGGTGAGCCGCAGCGCGAGATCCCGGACGGGTTCGTGCCGGGATTCGGACCGGAAGACCGCTACCGCACGGAGTTCCCGCGCGCCTACGTGATCACGAACGACCGGTCGGGGCCCGCCGCTGCCCGGCTCGTCGACCTCCTGGTCTCGCACGACGTCCGGGTCGAACGCGCGGAAAAGCCGTTCACGCTGGGCGGTAAGCGTTATTCGGCCGGGTCGTACGTGGTCGACATGCACCAGCCGAAGCGCGCGCTCGCGAACGTGATGCTGGAGCAGGGCAGCGACATCAGCGCCAAGGTGCCGGTCATGTACGACATCTCCGGCTGGAGCCATCGCCTGCTCTGGGGTGCGTCGATCGACATCTACAAGAACGGCGCGTTCCACTTCAACGGCAAGGACGTCGTCGCGGCGGCCCCGACCGGCAACGTCGACGCTGTTCCCGGTGCCGACCTCGCCCTGACGTTGAACGACGCCAAGGACGCCAACGCCGTCAACGATCTCCTCGGCCGTGGCATCGTCTTGCGCCGCCAGGACGACGGCACGATCGTGGTCCCGGCAGCCGAACGGCTCGCCGCGAAGGAGGTCGCCGACCGCTACGGCGTCCGGTTCACCACCGCCAAGCCGGGCGGAACGGCGTTGCAGCGCAAGACGATCGCGGCCGCGGTCGGCCCGGACGAGCTGCAGGTGCTGCGGGAGTCCGGTTTCGACGTCCGCACGATCTCCACGAACGTGCTCAACGCGGGCTTCGACTGGTCGCGGATCGACGTGCTGTTCGTGTCGTCCGGTCTGAACTACGCGCAGCTCAACGCCACGGCCAAGGCGGCGCTCGACGAGTTCCTGAAGCGCGGTGGCGTGGTCACCCGCGGCGCGACGGGCGGCAAGTTCAACGTCGACGCCAAGTTGCTGCAGGCCACCCCGGTCGCGGGCTGGGAGGACGCCAACGGTGTGGTGAACATGGTCAACGGCACCGGCCCGATCGGCACTGGCGCGCTGCCGCACTCGTTCGTCTACTCACCGCAGTGGTTCACGAACCTCGGCACGGGCGTGACGGTCGAGCAGCGCTACGGAAGCACCGTGATCGCCGCAGGTCACTGGCGTCCACGTGACGACGGCACGGGTGGTCAGGACGCCGCTGTGGGTCAGGCGGCGGTGGTGTCCGGTACGTCGGCGAACGGCGCGAAGGTCGTGCTGTTCGGCACCGAGCCGATGTTCCGCAACCACCCGAAGGGCCTGTACGCGCAGGTGGCGCGGGCCATCTTCTGGACCGGCACCCGCTAGCACGGAACAGAGCAGGGCGGGGAGGCCCCGACAGCCTTCCCCGCCCTGCTCATCAGTACCCCGCGCCAGGGTTCCCCGCTCCCGGCCGGCAAAACACCGAAGCCTCTGAGCAGCGAAAACGCCCCTCAGGACTCCCCGGCGCCCGGCGGCAGGAAGCCGTGCGCGGACAGATCGAACCAGTTGCCCTCGGGGTCGATCGCCCGGTACTCCGCGAACGGCCGGTCACCGCCACGCAGCGCCGGACGAGGTTCCAGCGACTCCAGGTACGGCTCGACGGACTCGACCTGGAACCCGAAGTGGTTGAACCCGGTCGGCACGTCACCGTCCAGCCGCTGCTGGATCAACGCCAGGTTGAGGTATCCGTCGGTGACGAAGTGGCTGCCGTCCGGGTCGGTGTGGAACAGCTCCATCCCGAACCGCGAGGTGTAGAAGTCCGCCATCTGCTTCGCGTCCTGCACGACGAACGCGATGTGCCGCAACCGAGGCCTGGTCATGACGTTCCCTTCGGGATCATGTTGTGGAACGCGGCGATCTCCCACCCGTCGGCACGCTGCACCACGACGGCCTGCGCGTGGGTGGTGATGCCAGCCGGGGCGATGGAGGACGTCACGTGGACGACCGAGATCCCGTCGGTCAGCGGCCTGATCAGGCTGATCTCCGCGGTGAGCAAGGTGGCGCGGTACGGCCCGGCGAACAGTTGCGCGTGGCCCGCAGCCACGGCCCGCCGCCCGAACAGCTCCTCACCGCGCACGGTCACGAAGTCGACGTCCTCGGCGAAGACACCGGCGAACGCCTCGCTGTCGCCGTTGGCCCAGCCCTGCTCCATGCGCTGCCACAACGAGTAGATCTGTTCGCTCATGCGTGGTTCATCCTCAACGGCAGGCGCAGGCACTCGGCGTCCCACGCGGCAAGCGAGTAGTAGAGACCGCCATGGCGGCGTTCGAGGTAACAGACGACGTTCACGGGCCACCCGCTGTTGCGGAACATGTGCTCGTCCATCGGCGTCGGGTTGTCGCTCAACGGCCGGTCGCGCTCGCACTCGGGCCCCAGCCGGTGCCAGTCCGGGTGCAGGTGGATCGAGCCGAGAACGTCCAGGTCCCGTGAGTCCGCCGAGCGCGTGATCGCCAGCAGGTCGGCGGGGTCGAGCCACCACGCCCGCACCGGGTTCTCGTACGCCGTGCCGAACCGCGGCACGATCGTCGACGCGAACTCCTCACGCGCGGAGGGGTCGGTCAGCCGCGCGTTGCGGCCGAACGCCACCTCCTGGACCACGGCCTCCGCGTCGGCGCAGCGGCCGAGCAACACCGCGAAACACGGTCTCGGTTCGTCCTCGGTGATGAAGGAGTATTCGGCGGACGCGGCCTCCAGAAACGTTTTCACTGCGCGATCCGAAAACAGCACCGCCTCGGTGTGCGTCGGGCGCTCGGCCAATTTCATCACGCTGGCGAACGTATCGAGACCGCGATGTCTCACGCGAGATTCCGGAGGGTGTTGGGGCTATTACATTCAGCGATAACATCGGGCGCATGCGTCTCGAAGTGCGGCACCTCGAACTGGTCGTGGCGATCGCCGACTGCGGCAGCATGCGCAAGGCGGCCGCACGCCTGCACCTCACCCAGCCCGCTGTGACGACGCAGCTCAAACGCATCGAGGACCATCTGGGCGGGGCGCTGTTCCTGCGCACGGCCGATGGTGCGAGGCTCACGCCGACCGGTCAGGATTTCGTGCGGGAAGCGCGGTCGATGCTCGCGCAGTTGCACTCGCTGGAACTCGTAACGCGCCGTAACGCGCACAGTTCCGGCGCTCCTACCAGGCTCGCGGGAATCCCCGCTCATCACTTCGGACTACTCGTGGCCGCCTTAGGCGACAACGTCACGAGCCGCACCGTCAAGGAAACCGGCACGCTCACCGCGTTGCTCACCACCGGCGAACTCGACATAGCTGTCCTGCGTCAGTTTCCCGGTACTCCGCTCACATTGCCGCCGAACGTGGGACATCGCCTGCTCACCCGCGAGCCGCTGTTCGTCGGCGTGCCAGAGCACCACCCGCACGCGGCCGAGCCCGAGATCCGGCTCAGCGCACTCGCCGGCGACAAGTGGGTCATGCCGGAGCCGGACGACAGCGGCATGAACGCCCACTTCGCCCGCGAGTGCGCGGCGGCCGGGTTCGAGCAGCGGATCGCGCACTTCAGCAGCGAGGCGCACGTCGTGCTGACGTTGATCAGGGAGTCCGGCGCGGTGTGCCCGCTCTACCCGGTCGGCGGCACCCCGCCGGGCGTCGCGCGGCTGCCGATCGCCGGGAACCCGCTGGTCCGCGAGGTCGTGCTGGCCTGGCGTCGCGACGCGCCGGTCGCCGAGGAGATCGACGACCTGTGCGAGCAGGTCGCGGCCGGGTACCTGAAGCTGGTGGAGGAGAGCGACGTCTACGCGCGGTGGTGGCGCACAGGTGGCGAAGCGTTCGCGACCTGAGGGACTTAGTCCTTGCCCGGGATCTCGCTGTCCGAACGCACCACGATCGCCACCCTGTCGTCCGACGACACGGGCTGGCCGCCGACCTTGTTGATCGTGCCGACGAGCGCGGCCGAGTCGTTCAGCTGCTCCATCGGCCCCATCCTGCCGAGGCCGTTGGCTTCGTCCATGGTGACGGTCGGCTTGCCCGTGAACGCGCCGGTGGGGTTCATCGGCAGGTTCTGCAGGCCGGGAGTCTTCGCCGTGCTCACCCAGAGCACGTTCGACAGGGACGCGCAGCCCATCACGCCCGGCCGGTCCGGCCAGGTCCACGCCGCGTCACCGAGCTTGCCGGGGGTGACCTTGTAGATGGCGTCGGCGTTCGCCGACCAGTCCGTCACCCAGATCATCGCGGCGTCCGCGGACACGCACAGGCCGCCCGGTAGCCGCAGGCCGGAGGTGACGACGGCGCTGCCGGCCGTGGGGTTGCCCTGGGCGGGCTGGCCTGATCCGTCGATGCGCAGCACCTTGCCGGCGAGCGAGTTCGGGTCGGCAGCGAGTGCCGGGTTCCCCGCGTCGCCGGTGGCCACGAGGATCGCGCCCTTGCGGTCGCTGGCCAGCGCGCCGCGGTTGCCGGTAGGGCCCTTGGGGATGCCGGTGAGGATGGGCTTCGGGGCGTCACCGGGCGCGATGCGCAGCACCCGGTTGTCCGTCGCGGTCGTCACGTAGACGTAGGCGAGCTGATCTTCGGCGAACGTGGCGGACAAGGCGAGGCCGGTCAGGCCGCCGTCGGTCGTCGCGTCGACCTCCAGCTGGGCGATCACGACCGGGTCGACGTCCTTGGTGACCTTGACCAGGCGTCCGCCGCGTTCCGTCGCGTACGCCGCGACACCGCCCTGGGCGTCCGCGCCGATCGGGGCGACCCCGGTGACGGTGTTGAGGCACGTGGCTATCACCAGGGGGCTGAAGTCCTTGCAGCCCTGCGGCGGCGGCACGCTCGTCGGGGCGGGGTTGCGGCCCTGCTCGCCCGGCGTCGGCCGGAACTCGCCCGGCAGCTCGGGCTTCGGGCCCGCCTGCGGGGTCAGCTGTGGTTGTGCGCTCCAGCTCGTGGGGGCCGGCTCGTCAGGAAAGCTCGCGCAGCCCCCTGCCAGCAGGCAGGCGGCGGCCAACAACGCGACGGAACGAACCACGGTGCCCAGGCTAGGTGCGAGACCGTCAACTCCTGGTTAGCGAAGAAAACGAGCTTGCGGTCGATTCCTCCAAGCCAAGTCGCGTTCCTCGTCCGCCACTGGCTGTGACGTGCGGGGCCGCATCTACCCACAACTGCTCAGGCAGCTGTGGGTAAGGGCATGTTGACGAATACCCACGCGCGCCGTGCGCGGTCACGGATGTTCACGGCGGCGACGACGTCGGCGGGTCCAGCGAGACCGCATCGGCGACACGAGAACGTGTCCCTGGTGGGACGGTTCGAGCGGGATGTGTGCGTGCACCTGGGGCACATTTGCGATGTGTGGTGGGCGTCGACCAGCAGCACCGGTACACCAGCCCGGCGGGCCTTGTAGGTGATGTGCTGTTCGAGCTGGTGGAACGGCCAGGATGACTGTGTGGCTCGCTGGTGCCGGTGGAGCCGTACCCGGCCGCGGATGCCGTGGAGTTCCTCCAGGGCGATGCCGCGGCCGGTGCGTTCGGCAACAGCCACGATCTGCTTGGCGATGCGGTGGTTGATGTGGGTGGCGTGACGGGCCTCTTTACGTGCCCGCCTCTTCAGGCGACGGTTCGCTGATTTCGTCCGCTGGGCCTGGAGTTCGGCGCGCTTGCGGGCGTGCCAGCGGCGGTAGCGTTGCAGGCGGCGGCCTTGGAAGTTGTCCAGGTCCGAGGTGGTGGCCAGGTTGGTGATGCCGCGGTCGACGCCGATCCAGTCGGCAGGCTCGAACACCTCGGGTTCTGGGATCTCGCAAGTGGCGATCAGGAACCACATGCCGTCGCGGAACAGCAAGTCCGACTCACCCCGGCGGTGGGCGTGCAGCGTCGTCAACTGGTCCGGCGAGCAGGCGAACTGGATGTCTTTCAACCTGCCCGCGGTCGTCCAGATGCTTACCCTCCGCGCGTCCAGCCACCACGACAGGCACCGATCGTCGAACGGCTGCGCTGCCGTCGCCCGGTACTCGATCGGCTTCGACTCGGCCTTGATGCGGCGCTTGGACTTCTCTCCGCCGAGGTTTCCTGCCCGGATCGTGGCATGCAGGGCGGTGTAGGCATCGACGACTTTCTTCACCACCCGCACCGAGGGCTGCGCCGACAGACCGAACCGATTCTTGATCTCGCGGTAGCAGAGTTTCTGCAACTCGTTGCGAGACTTCACGTTCCGCTCGAACGCCACCCCTGACGTGTAATCCGCGGCCTCGTTGCAGGCATGCAGGGTTGCCGCCAGCGCCGCCGCCTGGACCGGCGTCGGTAGCAGCTTCACCTGCACCACCAGCTTCACGCGAAGGATCGTATCGAACGTGTGTTCGCCAGGTTCCTTCGCTGCTTCGGCTTCCTCTCGGCCGCGAATCGGCCGAGATTCCGCCGGTCACCATCAGGTGAACGTCCCTCCGACCGTCGTCTCGATCGCGAAGTCGACGGCACGCACCCGGTCGAGCAACAGGTCCAGCTCGGCCGCCACGACCTCCGGTGCCTCCAACGGCACGTAGTGGCTGCACGGCAGCACCCTCAGCCGTGCCTGGGGCAGCGCGCCGACGGGGCCGGACATGCTCTCCGCGGTCGTCAGCACGTCGTCGCGACCGGCCAGCAGTGTGATCGGGCACACGATCGGGCTGAGGTCCTGGCGCGCGGCCTCGCCGAGCGCGAGCGCCAGCGTGAAGTACCAGCGCCAGTCGTGCTGCAGGAACCGGGCGACGGCGTTCGTCACGGCCTTCGGGTCGCTGCTCGGCTTGATCACCCCGCTGTGCCGCAGCAGGAACGTCGTCAGGTCGGTCACCGGGACGCGGTGCAGCACCCTGTCGAGCAACGGTCCGGCCTGCCTGAGCATCCGCGTGGCCAGGTGGCCGGCGAACCGGCGCGCGTTCTTCGGGATCACCGGCAGCATCGCGTCGAACGAGTCGCCCGGCGCGCCCGCGACGAGCAGCAGGCCCGCCACCCGTTCGGGATGACGCAACGCCAGTTCGGCCGCGATCGTGACGCCCATCGACCAGCCCATGACGACGCACCGCTCGATGCCCGCGTCGTCCAGCACGGCGATCGCGTCCGACACGTGGTCGTCCAGCGAGATGTTCCGCTCGTCGACCGGCCGGTCCGAGCCCATCGTGCCGCGCATGTACCAGCCGAGCAGGCCACCGCGCTCGGACAGCGACGGCCACGACTCCGGGCCGGAACCCACGCCGGGACACAGCAGCACCGGCGGGCCCTCGCCCGGCGCCTGCCACGTTCGGATCTTCGTACCGTCCCAGGAGGTGACGTCGTGCTCCCGCATGGTCGACATTCTGACGTACTTTGCACTGGTGACGCTCACCGTGCTCGTGCCAGATGATTTCGGAGTTCAGGCGCTGTCTCAGGTGGACGGTGTCCGGCCTGTTCGCTACACGCCGGGGCAACCGCTGCCGTCAGACGGGATCGACGCCGAGGTCCTGGTGCCGAAGTTCCTCGCCGGCACCGATCCGCGCGACGTCTTCGCGCAGCTGCCGAATCTCAAACTCGTGCAGTTGCTGAGCGCGGGCGCGGAGAACTTCGTCGGCAAGGTGCCGGACGGTGTGATGCTGTCCACTTGCCGTGGCGCGCATGGCGGCAGCACGGCGGAGTGGGCCATCGGCGCGTTGCTGGCGATCTACCGGGAGTTCCTCGTTTTCGAAAAGTCCCGCGTCGAGGGCCACTGGGACTACCACCTGACGGACACCTTGCAGGACAAGAAGGTTCTGATCGTCGGCGCCGGCGACCTCGGCGATCAGCTGCGGCGGCGCCTCGAACCGTTCGACGCCACCGCCGTGCTGGTCGGCCGCACCGCCCGTGACGGCGTGCACGGCGTCGACGAGCTGCCGGACCTGCTGCCGGAGTTCGACGCGGTGGTGATCTTCACGCCGATGACCGAGGAGACCCGGCACCTCGTCGACGCCAAGTTCCTGGCCGCGATGAAGGACGACGCGATCTTGGTCAACGGCGCCCGCGGCCCGGTCGTGGACACCGACGCACTGCTCGCGGAGCTGAATTCCAGGCGACTGCGCGCGGCCCTCGACGTGACCGATCCCGAGCCACTGCCGGCGGATCATCCACTGTGGACCGCACCGGGCCTGCTGCTGACCCCGCACGTGGCCGGATCCTGCACGGGACACGCACAACGCGCCTACGCGATCGTCGCGTCGGAGGTCGCTCGCTACGCCGCGGGGGAGCGTCCGCGCAATCTTGTGAACGGGAGTTACTGACGGCCGCTAGTCCATCTGGGTGAAACTGGGCTGCCGTTCGGCCCTCGCGCGCCCGCGCGGGGTCTCCTAGCGTGCGGGCGTGGCTACTCACGACAAAGGCTCGACCACATCGAGCGCTTTCTCCGACGACTCGTTCTACTCGAGCAGCGGAGGGGGAGTGCACCACTTCGACGACGGCACCACCAGAGTCGGCGAAGGCGCCGGATCGCCGTACGACTCGTCGACCAAGGCGTTCGACACGACGGGCTACACGCCACTGGACAAGTCCACTGTGGACAGCCCGGCGTACGCGGACGACGACCCGTTCGACGACGACCGCAAGAAGTTCGGCTGGACGGCGGGGCCGGACATCGGCCTGCTCGGGCTGCGTGCCGTGCTCGGCGGCATCTTCGTGCTGCACGGCCTGCAGAAGGTGTTCGGTCTGTTCGGCGGCCCCGGCATCAACGGCTTCGCGCAGTCGCTGGAGAAGATGGGCTACCGCGAGTCGGTCGTCCTCGCCTGGGTCACCGGCATCACGGAACTGGCCGGCGGCGGGCTGCTCGTCCTCGGCCTCTTCACGCCCCTGGCCGCGGCGGGCCTGCTGGCCGTGATGGCCAACGTCATCGCGCTCCAGTACAAGGGCGGCTTCTTCGGCCCGAACGGCGTGGAGCTGGAACTGGCGCTCGCGGGCATGGCGTTCGCGGCGCTGTTCGCCGGACCCGGCCGGGCGGCACTGGACTACAACCGCAGCTGGTTCCGCCACCCGCTGGCGGCCGGTTTCATCGCACTCCTGCTCGGAGCCGGTGGTGCGGCGGTGACCTTCTTCGTGTTCCGGTAAGAACTGCTGAATGCGGAAGAACCTGACGGGAGCGGTGCTCCAGCTCGCCCTGCTGGTGATCGGGATTCCGATCGTCTACCTGGTGGCGTTCCCGTTCGGTCTCACCGCCAAATCCCTGCTACCGCCGCTGGGTCTGCTCGCGGGCCTCATCGTCGGCGGCGCCATGGTCAAGAGAACGAGCCAGCCCGTCAGCGGTCCGCTGACGGGCTGGCTCGTGTTCGGCGCCTGCTTGGCGCTCGCGGCAGTTCTTTAACGGCTCGGGTCGCGCACCGCGCCGGTCGACGCGTCGGTCGCCATCCGCGCGTAGGCCCGCAGCGCGGCCGTGACGGGACGAACGCGGTCCACCGGCTGCCACGGCCGTTCGGAGGCCTCCATCTTGGCGCGGCGCTCGGCCAGCACCTCGTCGTCCACCAGCAGCTCGAGGCGCCGCTCGTGCACGTCGATCAGGATCCGGTCGCCGTTCTCGACCAGACCGATCGTGCCGCCGCCCGCCGCCTCCGGCGAGATGTGACCGATCGACAGGCCCGACGAACCGCCGGAGAACCGGCCGTCCGTGATCAGCGCGCACTTCTTGCCGAGGCCGGAGCCCTTCAGGAACGCGGTCGGGTGCAGCATCTCCTGCATGCCGGGGCCGCCGGACGGGCCCTCGTAGCGCACGACCAGCACCTCGCCTGCCTGGATCTCCTTGTTCAGGATCGCCGAGACGGCCTGCTCCTGGGACTCGACGACGCGCGCCGGGCCCTCGAAGTGCCACAGCTCCTCGTCGATGCCGGCGGCCTTGATGATCGCGCCGCGCTCGGCCAGGTTGCCGCGCAGCACGGCCAGGCCGCCGTCACGGGTGTAGGCGTGCTCGAAGTCGCGGATGCAGCCGCCGGCCGCGTCGGTGTCCAAAGAGGACCAGCGGTTCGACGTGGAGAACGCCTCGGTGGTGCGCACGCCACCAGGGGCCGCGTGGAACAGTTCCAGAGCCTCCGCGGACGGGTTCTCCGCGCGGATGTCCCACTTGCCGAGCCACTCGGCCATCGTCGGCGTGTGCACCGAGGTGACGTCGTCGTGCAGCAGCCCGGCGCGGTAGAGCTCGCCCAGCAGTGCGGGAATTCCGCCGGCCCGGTGCACGTCCTCCATGTGGTAGTCGGAGTTCGGCGACACCTTGGACAGGCACGGCACGCGGCGGGACAGGTCGTCGATGTCCTGCAGCGTGAACTCGATCTCGCCCTCCTGCGCGGCGGCGAGGATGTGCAGCACGGTGTTCGTCGAGCCGCCCATGGCCATGTCGAGCGCCATCGCGTTCTCGAACGCCTTGCGGTTCGCGATCGACCGCGGCAGCGCCGACTCGTCGTCCTCGCCGTACCAGCGCCTGCACAGCTCCACCACGACGCGGCCGGCCTCGGAGAACAGCTCGCGGCGCGCGGCGTGGGTGGCGAGCGTGGAACCGTTGCCCGGCAACGACAGGCCCAGGGCCTCGGTGAGGCAGTTCATCGAGTTCGCGGTGAACATGCCGGAGCAGGAACCGCACGTCGGGCACGCGGAGCGCTCGACCTCGGAGAGCCCGTCCTCGCTCACGGCGGGGGAGGCCGAGGCGGAGATCGCGGTGATCAGGTCGGTCGGCGCGACGGCGACACCCTCGACGACGACGGCCTTGCCGGCCTCCATCGGCCCGCCGGACACGAACACGACGGGGATGTTGAGCCGCATCGCCGCGTTCAGCATGCCGGGGGTGATCTTGTCGCAGTTCGAGATGCACACGATCGCGTCGGCCTGGTGCGCGTTGACCATGTACTCGACGGAGTCGGCGATGATCTCGCGGCTGGGCAGCGAGTAGAGCATTCCGCTGTGGCCCATGGCGATGCCGTCGTCGACCGCGATGGTGTGGAACTCGCGTGCCACGCCACCCGCCTCGCGCACCGCCTCGGCCACGATGTCCCCGAGATCGCGCAGGTGCACGTGGCCGGGCACGAACTGCGTGTAGGAGTTGGCGATCGCGATGATGGGCTTGCCGAAGTCGCTGTCGGTCATGCCGGTCGCGCGCCAGAGGGCGCGGGCACCCGCTGCGTTGCGGCCGTGAGTGGTGGTGCGAGAGCGGAGCTGAGGCACTGCTCCTCCAGATTCAGTTCAAGAAAAAACGCGCGGGACGCGGGGGTGAGGGCGTCCATCAGTCTGGGAGCGGTGCCTCAAAGGTTACTTGTGCGCAGACTCGCGGCCACCAGCAGATAGGCCAGTGCGAGCGTGATCACGTGCACGACGGTGCACCACAGGCAGATCTTGCCGATGATGAGGATCTCGGCGGCGACCAGGTACACGACCATCAGCACGCCGACGCCGACCGCTCCCAGCCGCACCCACCTCAGCGCGTCGATCCGCCACGCGAACGGGAGGCAGATGACGGTCAGGAACGCGAAGAACGCCAGACCGAGGAACGCGACGGGGATGCCCAGCAGCTCCGACTGATCGCTCGTGGTCACGGTCTCACAGTCGATGACCGCGTCCGCCGAGCACAGCAGCGCACTCGCGTTGAAGTGCGTGTACGTCAGATAAGCCGAGGTCAGCAGGCCTGCGATGGACAGCAGCAGGCTCAGCAGCGGAACCCGTTTGATCACTTCTCCGACTGTACGGACTCTTCCACGACTTCTTCCGCAACCTCGTCGGCCGCGTCTTCGGTGACGTCCTCGGCGACGGCTTCCGGCACTTCTTTGATCGTCGGGTCCGGCACCCGCCCACCGCTCACCAGTGACAGCGCCGGCAGGTGCATGAACCGCACCGCGGGCAGCGTCACCTCGGTGTCGTCCTCCTTGACGGCCTTGAGCCAGCCCTTCCGCACCAGGCGGATGGACTTCACCTCGGACCACTTCAGCGTCGTCGAGCCGAAGACGCCACGTGCGACGAGCGTGTCCTCCGTGACCGTCGTGCGGTTGCGCAGGATCCAGTACGCGTACCCGAGGGGGAGAACGTAGAGCGCTTGCAGTCCCGGAGCGACCCACGCCACAGGGGTCACGCAGATGGCGATCAGACCCGCTGCGAGCAGCGCTGTCGCCGGGATGCGAAAGACCAGCTTCTTCACCCGGACGATTGTTCCACGTCCACGATCCGGGAATTCCATCCCGCAGAGTTGACGCACTCTTGCGCGAGGCGATAACGTCCGCTTCATGCAGCGCACGCTCGTTCTCGTACTTCTCAGGCGCGTCGACGCCTGAGCCGAACAGCCTGCGTCGACGCGCGACCCTCGCACGACCCAACTTCGGGTTGTCGAGGGTTTTTTCGTGTCCGGACCCCGATACCCACGAGGCAATGAGATGACCAGCGCACCATCGCGACAGGCTTCCGAGCCCACGTCGCCACGTCCAGGTCCGCGGCCCAAACCGGCCCCGCCCAGTGGCGCACCGATTCGTGTAACCGGTGCTCAGTCGCTTGTGCGATCGCTGGAGGCGGTCGGCTGCGAAGTGGTGTTCGGCATTCCCGGCGGGACGATCCTTCCCGCGTACGACCCGCTGCTGGACTCCACGAAGGTCCGGCACATCCTCGTCCGCCACGAGCAGGGCGCTGGACACGCGGCGACCGGATACGCGCAGGCCACCGGCAAGGTCGGGGTCTGCATGGCGACCTCGGGACCGGGTGCGACCAACCTCGTCACCCCGATCGCGGACGCGAACATGGACTCCGTGCCCATCGTCGCGATCACCGGCCAGCAGTCGCGGCCGCTGATCGGCACGGACGCCTTCCAGGAGGCGGACATCTGCGGCATCACGATGCCGATCACCAAGCACAACGTCCTCGTGACCGACCCGGCGGACATCCCGCGGGCGATCGCGGAGGCGTTCCACATCGCGTCGACCGGCCGACCCGGCCCGGTCCTCGTCGACATCCCGAAGGACGTGCTGCAGGAGCAGACCAGCTTCTCGTGGCCGCCCGACATGCGCCTGCCCGGTTACCGGCCGACGACCCGGCCGCACGGCAAGCAGGTCCGCGAAGCCGCCAAGCTGATCGTCAACGCCCACAAGCCCGTTCTCTACGTGGGCGGCGGCGTGATCAAGGCGGACGCCCACGCCGAACTGCTGCGCCTCGCCGAGGAGAGCGGCATTCCGGTCGTCACGACGCTGATGGCGCGCGGCGCGTTCCCGGACTCGCACGAGCAGCACATGGGCATGCCCGGCATGCACGGCACCGTCGCGGCCGTCGCGGCGATGCAGAAGTCGGACCTGCTGATCGCACTGGGCGCCCGCTTCGACGACCGCGTCACCGGCCAGCTGAACTCGTTCGCGCCGGACGCGCAGATCATCCACGCGGACATCGACCCGGCCGAGATCTCCAAGAACCGCCGCGCCGACGTGCCGATCGTCGGTGACTGCAAGGAGATCATCACCGAGCTGATCGACGCGCTGCGCACCGAGCGCGAGACGGCGACGAAGGTCGACCTCGCGCCGTGGTGGGCGACGCTGAACTCGATCCGCGAGACGTTCCCGCTCGGCTACGACTGGCCGGAGGACGGCACGCTGTCGCCGCAGTACGCCATCGAACGGATCGGCGTGCTGTCGCCGGCCGACACGATCTACACGGCGGGCGTCGGCCAGCACCAGATGTGGGCCGCGCAGTTCGTGAAGTACGAGCACCCGCGCACCTGGATCAACTCCGGCGGCCTCGGCACGATGGGCTTCGCGGTTCCCGCCGCGATGGGCATCAAGGCCGGTGTGCCGGACCGCACGGTGTGGGCCATCGACGGCGACGGCTGCTTCCAGATGACCAACCAGGAGCTCGCCACCTGCGCCATCGAGGGCCTGCCGGTGAAGATCGCCGTGATCAACAACGGCAACCTGGGCATGGTCCGGCAGTGGCAGACGCTGTTCTACGGCGAGCGGTACTCCAACACGGATCTGGGGACGCACAAGCACCGCATCCCAGACTTCAAGCTCCTGGCGGAGGCACTCGGGTGCGTCGGCCTGCGGGCCGAGTCGCGCGAGGAGGTGGACGAGGTGATCGCGAAGGCGCTGGAGATCAACGACCGGCCGGTCGTGATCGACTTCGTCGTCGGCAAGGACGCCCAGGTGTGGCCGATGGTCGCGGCGGGCACCGGCAACTCCGAGATCATGGCCGCCCGCGGCATCCGCCCCCTGTTCGACGAGGATCTGTGATGACCAGGCACACGCTGAGCGTTTTGGTCGAGGACAAGCCCGGTGTGCTCGCGCGCGTCGCCGGCCTGTTCTCCCGCCGTGGCTTCAACATCGAGTCGCTGGCGGTCGGCCGCACCGAGTACCCCGACATCTCCCGCATGACCATCGTGGTGTCGGTCGACGAGCTGCCGCTGGAGCAGGTGACCAAGCAGCTCAACAAGCTCATCAACGTCATCAAGATCGTTGAACTGGAGCCGGCCGCTTCCGTTCAGCGGCAACTGGTTCTGATCAAGGTCCGGGCCGACGCGACGGTGCGGTCCCAGGTCCTCGAGACCGTTCAGCTCTTCCGCGCGAAGGTCGTCGACGTGTCGCCCGAGGCGGTCACGATCGAGGCCACCGGCACGTCTGAAAAACTCGACGCGTTGTTGCGCATGCTGGAGCCCTACGGGCTTCGCGAGATCGTCCAGTCCGGCATGGTCGCCATCGGCCGTGGCGCTCGTTCCATCACCGCCACCGCGGTTCGATAAATCCAGAGAGTAGGGAATTACAGTGAGCGTCGAGATCTTCTACGACGACGATGCCGACCTGAGCATCATCCAGGGCCGCAAGGTGGCCGTGATCGGCTACGGCAGCCAGGGCCACGCCCACGCGCTGTCCCTGCGCGACTCGGGCGTCGAGGTCCGCATCGGCCTGCAGGAGGGCTCGAAGTCCCGCGCCAAGGCCGAGGAAGAGGGCCTGGAGGTCGGTACGCCGGCCGAGGTCTCCGAGTGGGCCGACGTCATCATGATCCTGGCGCCGGACACCGCGCAGCGCCACATCTACGCGAACGAGATCGCCGCGAACCTCAAGCAGGGCGACGCGATCTTCTTCGGCCACGGCTTCAACATCCGCTACGGCCTCATCACCGCACCGTCCGGTGTGGACGTTGCGATGGTCGCGCCGAAGGGTCCCGGTCACCTGGTCCGCCGCCAGTTCGTGGACGGCAAGGGTGTGCCCGCTCTCATCGCGGTCGAGCAGGACGCCTCCGGCAACGCGCAGGCCCTCGCCCTGTCCTACGCGAAGGGCATCGGCGGCACCCGCGCCGGCGTCATCAAGACGACGTTCAAGGAAGAGACCGAGACCGACCTCTTCGGCGAGCAGGCCGTTCTGTGCGGTGGCGCGTCGGCTCTCGTCCAGGCGGGCTTCGAGGTGCTGACCGAGGCGGGCTACGCCCCCGAGGTCGCGTACTTCGAGTGCCTCCACGAGCTCAAGCTGATCGTCGACCTCATGTACGAGGGCGGCATCGCCCGCATGCGCTACTCGATCTCCGACACCGCCGAGTTCGGTGACCTGACCCGCGGCCCGCGCGTCATCACCCCCGCGGTGAAGGAGGAGATGAAGAAGATCCTGGGCGAGATCCAGGACGGCACCTTCGCCAACGAGTGGGTGGCCGAAGACGACAACGGCCGCGCGAACTACAAGAAGCTTCAGCAGGAGGGTGAGAACCACCCCATCGAAGCGACCGGCAAGAAGCTCCGCGACATGATGTCGTGGGTCGACCGGCCGATCACCGAGACCGCCTGATCTTCTTTCCCGCGAGGGGCCCGCAGCATGCCGCTGCGGGCCCCTCGCTCATATCCGATAGTTTCTTTCGCATGACCGACAGCGCGCCGATCTACGACGACAAAGCCCATGTGCGCGGAAACCTGGACCTCCGCGACGCGGAGTGGAAGCGCCCGCCGGAGCCCGAACCGGAGGACGGCCACGTCGAGATCGCCTTCGTGCCGCACACCGACGGCGCCACCTACGTCGCCATGCGCAACTCCAAGCAGCTCGAACCGGTCCTCGTGTTCACGATGGCCGAGTGGGACGCTTTCGTAGCGGGCGCCAAAGACGGGGAGTTCGACGAGCCCTGGTGAGCATCCCCAGGCCGGCGAACCGATCGCGTGACCTCGGCCCGGTGCTGCTGCGCACGTCCGCTTCCCGCACGCGATCCGCGCGCCGCCGCGCACCGGTGGCCGTGATCAACGCGACGACCTTCTCCGCACCGAGTTCCGCCCGGAGCTCCTCGATGGTGGAGAACTGCCGGACGGACCTCCCGTGGAGGCCGTCGAGGAATCCGTTCCTGAGTTCTGTCAGGCGCGTCATGAGCGGAAGCTAGCAAGGCGCGAGCCCGTGGTCAGCCGGTTTTCCGCCTGGTTCATGACCTGCGCAATGCAGAAAGCGTGCAAGAAACCTGCACGACCCCTCGGTCAAGGTGGCCTCACACCTGCCGAGAAGGGGAGAAAGCCTTGAGGAAGATTCTCGTGACCGCCACGGCCGCCGCGCTCACCGCGGCGGCGCTGCTCGTGCCGGGAAGCGCGTCGGCGCAGGACCTGGGCGTGCAGGCCGCGTGCAACCCGGACAAGAACGTGAACATCCACGTGCAGAAGCGCGGCAACTTCATCGACGGGCTCGGCGGGTTCTTCAACTGCGACCAGGCGACCACCGGCTTCACGATCATGGTCCAGGAGAAGACGACGCTGAGCTGGAAGGACCACGTGGTCCGGTCCGGCGTGTGGAAGACCAACCAGTACGCCGTCACCACGTACACCTGCAACGGCACGAAGACGAAGACGTACCGCGCGCTCATCAAGAGCGGCATCGGCACCCACGCGTGGATCCGCACGTCCAACAGCATCAAGGTGGCGTGCGGGTGATCTCCGCTCACCAGCCAGGGGGAAAGCCCGCGTCCCTCGCCTTCGTCTGTGGTGTCATGGACGAAGGCGAGGGGGCGGTGTTGCGTGGCGGTGGTGGTGCGCCTGCTGGGCGAGGTCAGCACGGAGATCGACGGCCGGCGCGTCGACCTCGGCACACCCAAGCAGCGCTGCGTGCTCGCCGCGCTGGCCGTGGACGCGGGCCGCGTGGTGCCGGTGGACCGCCTCGTCGAGCGGGTGTCGGGTGCCGATGTGGCACAACGGTCGCGGGCGACGCTGCAGAGCTACATCTCCCGCCTGCGCCGCGCGCTGGCCGCCGCCGACAACGTGAACATCGTGCGCCGCTCCGGCGGTTATGCCCTGATCACCGACACGGCCGAACCGGTGACGGACCTGCACCAGTTCCGCGATCTGTGCTCGCGCGCCCGAGGTGACGACGGCCAGGCGGTGCGGGCGTGGACCGAGGCACTGGCGCTGTGGCAGGGACAACCGCTGACCGGCGTCGACGGTGCGTGGGCCGAAGCCGAACGCGACCGGCTGTGCCAGGAACGGCTGGCCGCCGAGCACGACCTGGCCGATGCCCTGCTGCGTCTCGGAAAAGGCGGTCAGCTGGTGAGCGAGCTGTCCGCGCGCAGCGCAGACCAGCCGCTGGACGAGCGGGTGGCGGGCCAGTACATGCTCGCCCTGCACCAGGCAGGCCGCACCATCGACGCCCTGGAGCACTACCGCCAGGTCCGCGCACGCCTGGTCGAAGAACTGGGCACCGAACCCGGCGCCGCACTGCAGGACCTGCACCAGCAACTGCTGAACGCCGACTCCGCCCTGGCCGGCGCGTTCCGCAACACGCTCGCGGAACCGGTCGTGCCCCGCCAGCTCCCGATGCCACCCGCACCGTTCGTAGGCCGTCAGGACGAACTGGACGCCCTGAACACCGCCCTGGACCCCTCGGCCACGACGGTCATCACCGCCATCGCCGGTTCGGGCGGCGTGGGCAAGACCTGGCTGGCCCTGCACTGGGCCCACCAGCACGCCCACCGCTTCCCCGACGGCCAGCTCCACGTGGACCTGCGCGGCTTCAGCCCCGACGGCGACCAGCTGCACCCGACGGTGGCAGTACGCGGTTTCCTGGACGCCCTGGGAGTCGAGTCCGGCCGCATCCCGGTCGACCCACACGCCCAGACAGCACTGTTCCGCAGCCTGATGGCGAACAAACGGATGCTCCTGCTGCTCGACAACGCCGCCGACACCACCCAGATCACCCCACTGCTACCAGGCAGCAGGTCCTGCACCGTCCTGGTGACCAGCCGCAACCGCCTGCCAGGCCTGATCACCAGCCACAACGCCCGGCACGTGTCCGTGGACGTCCTCGACGAGCCCGCAGCCCGCAACCTCCTGGCCGCCCGGCTCGGCACCACCGCAGTAGCCGCCGAACCCGCTGCGGTGGACGAACTAGTACGCCTGTGCGGCGGTTTCCCGCTTGCGTTGAGCATCATCGCGGGCCGAGTCCACACCTACTCCCGCTCGTCCCTCCCCGCGATCGCCACCGAACTACGCGAAAGCCTGCTCGACGTCCTGGACGAGGGCGACCCAGTGGCAAGCCTGCCCGCCGTCCTCTCCTTGTCCTACAACGCACTCACCGACGAACAGTCCACAGTCTTCCGCCTGCTGTCCATCGCCCCGGGCCCCGACATCACCCTCCCCGCCGCCGCATCCCTGACCGCCCTCTCTCCACCCCAAACCCGAACCGTGCTCCGCGCCCTGGAGCAGGCCTCCCTGATCACCCAGGACACCTCCGGCCGCTACGGCATGCACGACCTGATCCGCCACTACGCCGCGTCCCAACCCCTGCCACCAGACGCACGCGAAGCAGCACTACGCCGCGCGATCGACTTCTACCTGCACACAGCCCACACCGCCGACCGCCTGGTGCACCTGCACCGCGTAGACATCGAACTGGACCCACCAACCTCCCCACCCCACCCGCTCCCAGACGCGGCGGCGGCCATGGACTGGTTCCAAACCGAACACCTCTGCCTGCTGGCCGCCCAACACACCGCCGCAACCCAGGAGTGGCACCGGCCCGTGTGGCAACTGGCCTGGTCCCTCTCCACCTACCACCAACTACGCGGCCACCACCGCGACCAGATCAACACCTGGCAAACCGCCCTCCCCGCCGCCGAACACCTCCCAGCCCCAGCCGTCCTAGTGCTGGGCCACCGCCAGCTAGGCCTCGTCCACGCCGAACTGGGCCAGCACGAGCAAGCCATGACCCACCTGCAACAGGCCCTGTCCCTAGCCGAACAACAGGGCGACGAAACCGCCCAAACCCACACCCACACAGTCCTGGCCAGGGCCTACGAACAACAGGGCAACGACCAGCAAGCCCTGGAACACTCCCTCCACTCCTTAACTCTCAGCCGCTCCCTGGACAACCCGGTCTGGCAAGCAGGGGCCCTGAACGGCGTCGGCTGGTTCTACGCCCGCCTCGGCAACCACGAACAGGCCCGCGAACACTGCCAAGCCGCCCTGTCCCTCTACCGCGCACACCACGACCCCTCCGGCGAAGCAGGCACGCTCGACAGCCTCGGCTACATCGCCCACCTCGCAGGCGACCACGAGGAAGCCGTGGACCACTACCGCGAATCCCTGGCCCTGCAACGCGAACTCATCTACGACTACGCAATCGCCGAAGCCCTCGCAGGCCTAGGCGCCCCACACGCCGCCCTGGGCCAGCACGACGAGGCCCGCGCGGCCTGGCAAGAAGCACTGGAGATCTACCAACAGCAGGGCCGAACCGAAGAGGCACAACGCATCCAGGCCCAACTAGACGCCCTCGACCGCGCCACCTAGCACGCGATGCCGTAGGCGAGCCCACGCCGAGGCCGCAGGCGAGGCGACCCGATGGCGAAGCCGAGGCGTCTTTAACGCTTGGAACGGGAGGTTCCGGTGGGTGGTCCCGTCACGAGTCGTGCCTCAGCTCTTGCTGCACCCGAAGG
>NZ_JAXAVW010000079.1:0-5996 GCF_033949945.1 Lentzea miocenica | reverse complement strand
GTCGTAGAGGTCGTCTCGCCAGAGTCTGCGCATCGCGATCGGACCGTCAAACTCCGCAAGTACGCCGAGGCGGGCATCCGCCACTACTGGCTGATCGAAGAAGAGGTCGACCAGCCCGTCGCGCACATCTACGAGCTGGACGAACCGACCGGCGCCTACGCACCGGTCGGCATCTTCCGCGGCACTCTCCAGCTAACCGTGCCGTTCCCCATCACCATCGATCTCGACAGCCTGTTCAGTGAAAGCTCTGGAACATGCTTCGTCGTCAGACGTTGAAGCGGAACTCCACGACAACGCCCCCTACCTGGTCAGACGGGGTCGAGCAGGGGCAAAGTCAGCACCAAGTCAGCACGGTTGAAGCTTGATCGTCTGCTAGCGGGAGCGCCTCCGGCCACGGCCGGAGGCGCTTCGGCGTCTCATCAGACCATCGACGAGACCTCAGGCTGCGGCACATGTCGAAGCCCAGATGGTCACGGCACAGCCTCCCAGCCCTTCCAAGGCCGCTCACCCAGCTCGCCCTTGAGACAAGCGAGCCTATGTGACGCCTGGCCAGTGCTTTGGGAGTTCTCCGCAGCCATCTGCGCAGCGAACAAGGTCAACCGAAGCTCGCGAATATCACGAAGGGTCGGGTAACCCGACCAGTCCAGTACATCAAGTCCATAGACATCAACGAACTCGGCATATTCGACATGCGAAAGCTTGCCCACCGTAGCGTAGCTGATCGCAGTATGAAGCAGATCCCATTCAGGCGGCCCAACCGAGAAGCGCTCAAGATCGATAACAAGTATCTCACCGTCACCGGTGGACCGAACTATGTTGCCTGGCCATGCGTCACCATGCAGCACAGAATGGGGCTTACCTTGAGGGAGTCGATCATATTCGGCACGAAGGTCATCAAGATGACGACGAAGCCATTGCCGCTCAGCATCCGAAAACGTTGCCGCACTCTCAATGCGTTCCGCAAGCCCCTCAAACGGCGCTAAGAGTGGGAGTTCAAACTCCCTTGGCACCGGAAGCTGGTGTAGCGACCGAAGCGAGGCGGCAAGTTCTACCCGCGAACCGTTCTCATGCGGAGGCAGCTCATGCCAGAAGGTTACCGCATGGCCGCACACAGAGATGGGCTGCTGAATTTCACCCAGAACTCGAACTGCCTGCACACTTTCCTTTTGCAGCCAACGCGCGACGGCAACTTCCTTGCGGGCAGTTTCTAGTTGCCCCTGTCGCGAAATGCGCGCCACTACCCCCGGTCGCAACCGAAAAATCGCGTTCTCGCCAATCCTGATCGCCGCAGGCCTATCCGAAGTTAGGCCAGCCCGAGACACCGCATCGTTGAGCACCGCGTGGAGGTGATCTGCGTTCACTAGGTCGACACTACAGCGCCGATCTTTCGATGCAGCTCAGCAGCCTCCGGGATGGCATGGTGCCCGGCTGCGAACTGCTGCAACTCACGAAGGTTCTTGATCACGCGGTTTGAGCGGATCTTGGCAGCTGCCGACGTTGCGCTGCCCCCAAGCGCCGCAGCCTCCCGTGGATCACCGGTCACCATCAACTGGGACGCTAGGCGAATCTGGCAAAACGCCCGTGCACGCGCGTACTCATCTCCGTGGCTCTCGATAGCGAACCTAAGACGGTCCGTTGCGGCACTGATGAACTTTCCACGAAGTGCCAGATCCGACAATGCATGGCCGGTCTCGCCGGCATGCTCAGCAGCATCGTAGTAGGCGGCATACATGGAATCAGCAGGGTTCGATAGACTAAATTCCTCATCCGCTTGACCGACTGCCGCCACCGCTTCTTCGACGCGGCCCAACTGCGCTAGCGCACGAGCGCGCACTGCCGCGAGCATTGCGCGCTCGGTATGAGAAAGCCGATCCGACCTGACCATTGCCAGTTCAATATAGGTCAGACCACGGTCAGGATCGTTCATCCAGAACGATTGGCGGGCCATCGACGACAGAATGTTTGCCCGCAAATGCCAATCCGCACCTTCCTCAGCCTGCGCCAGCGCAAAGCAGAACATTCTAAGCGCGTCGTCATTCGCTTGAGCATCGAATGCCATGAACGCGGCAGCCTGGCCGAGCCGTCCAACCGCGGAGTAAAGAGCCCTCTTCAAGTTGGGCGGACATTTGACATCATGCAACTGGGCGGCATATTGAAGCTGTGCAACAACCGAAACACGCGCGAAGTTGCCCCCGTATTCGGCGTCCCAGTTCCTAAACAGATCAGCAGCAGTACGCACCCCAGCGATGTCCTCTGGACCTATTACCGAGGGCACTTCTGTTGGTGCAACTTGGGCAAGGTAGCTGCTCGCCGAACGCCCGCCAAACGGAACTACGCCTGCACCGTGAGGCAAGCCAGCAGGCAAAACGAGTTCGCCGCGCGGGCTGCTTCTATCTGGGGGCCGGAATCCGAGATCAGCATCGGCATTGACCCGCAGGACAGCACGCAGCCCATCTCGATAGTACTGTCCGGGCCACCGAACATCGCCCCGCTCTAGCTTGCCGATATACCGCGCGTCAAGCTTGCCCACCCGTTTGAGTGAAGTGTTGGCGTAGATCCATGCGTTGACCATCTCGGCCAACTCCTGGCGTGAGAGCGGCACACCGGTGGCGTTCGGCGACTCAGTGCGCAGACGAGCCTGCTCGAACTCGCGGTTTGGTCCACCCAAGGCCGTGCCTCCCTACCGTCTTCCGCAGTTTCGCACCGCAGCAGGCTCTTTGGGAATTCCGCGACACTGTCCAATCTGCCCCCAATCTGCCCCCAGAAAGATCAGCTCGCTGGGGTTCCCAGCAGGCCACGCCGGGTGCACGGTCATTGGCATGTCTCGCGTCCCCACTCGACTCAGTCAGGCGGCATGTGCACAGATGAGCTGCGCAACCCGCGACTCCGAAGCGGTGCCGTCATGACGAGTGGAATCCATTTCGGCGAGCCGGGCCGCGTGCCATGCAGCGCCCGACAACGGGTCTACGGCTATGTGCGTGCCTTCGACCCGTACCAGTTGGCGTTGGAGCGGCGCAGCATCCAAGGGTTCTGCCAGCGCATGAACATCGACCTCGTTCGCATCATCGAGGACCCGTGCCAGTCGGACGAGATCGCTCCCTGTGGCTCGTTCCTGGAGCTGACGTGCGCGCTGGAGCTGGAGCCGGTCTACGGGGTGGTGATGCCCGAGCTGGCGCATCTCTCGCCGAACAAGACGGTTCAAGCCCTCCGGTTGCAGTGGATCACCAGCCTCAAGCGAGAGGTGTTCGTGGTCCCGAACGAACCGGCGGGCTTCCGAGAGACTGGAGCGTGATCGCGATGATGCCGCAACCGATCCCGGCAAATGCCGGCAACCCGTTGCAGCCAAAGGCAATCGGCTATGCACGATTCAAGGATCACGACGAGCTTGAGCTGTTGACGCTTCGGATGATTCGGTTCTGCGAGTCGAACAGTCTCCAGTTCTTCGGCCTGTTCGCGGACCCCGGACAGCCCGGTCCCGAAGACCTGTGGGGGTTCGTCGGGTTCAGTGGCCTCGTCTACCAGATGGCACGCTTCCCGACCATCAAGAAGGTGCTGATCCCTGACCTGGATCAGATCACACCAGCGCAGTACCAAGCGCTTCGCGACGTTGGCGGGGACGTGTTCGTGCTGTCCGCGGTGAGCACAAGCCAACCTCCCGCCGTTCCGCTCAGCATCGGCATGTCCGACCTTCGCGAGGTCAAAACTGCGCTGCGAGCGCTGCAAGCTCTTGAACCGAACCACTCCAGGCCCCCGGACAGCGCGGCTCCGGGGTTTCATACGGCTGACGATGTTCCGAGCGGTGCCAGCAAAAGCGCTCCGTCGATTGGCCGTTTCGAGGTGACGGCGGGGCCGGAAGGCCCCGGACTTTCGACCCCGCCGTCTATCCACACTTCAGGCAGCAGCCAACCGGACGGTGGTCATGAGGGTTGAGGGGACGGGCGGTCACCCGATGCTGGGCAAGGGCGTCGTCGATGTTCCGAACGTTCTGGGGCAAGCATGGTGTGACGCCGGATTCGCCAAGGTGGTCGGCAACGACGTGGAGGTGACCTTCACGTTTTCTGACGTGATGCTCACCTCGCTGGTGAACAGCTTGGCGATCGCATGAGCGGCTCCGTGGGCAAGGACCGTGACATGGCCGCGGTCACGACCGCGATCTACGTCGAGCGGTTTCTCCAGTCGAGCGCCGCGGCTGACGAACCAGATCGGCGGATCATCAGCGACCGGTTGCGTGCGGACAGCCCGACGTTCCAGTCCTGGGAGTTGTGGCTTCGCCGGCACTCGGTTGCGATCCCGCTGGGAACTGTTCTGCTCGTGCTCGGGCTTGTCGACACAGGATCGTTCCTCTGGCCCGCGGCACCGGTGGTACTGAGCTGGCTTGGTGCGTTGACCCTGCTGGCCGCAGCGGGTCACCTGTGGCTGATCGCCCGGCAGGGCCACCACCTTCCGGTCGGCCTGTACCGCGAGATCTCGAACGGGGCGTTCCCCGAACTCGTCGGGGACTCCGCTCTCTCAGACTCCCCGGACGATCCGTCCGGGGCGAAAGAAAAGTAACCAACTACTGAAGAAGGTTTTTCGTCTTGAGAACCAGTTTCAGGCGTGTCTTCGCCGTGCTCGCAGCCAGCATGGCGGTGCTGATTCCGTCTGCTGCTTCCGTCGCAGCCGCGCCCGTTGGTCAGAGCGGTGACGATGTGTCGCCGTTCATCATCGGCGGAGACGACGCGAAGCGGGCACGGTCGTGGATGGCGAGCATCCAGCTCGGCGACCGGCACCGTTGCGGCGGTGAGCTGATCAGGCCGCAGTGGGTGCTGACTGCGGCGCACTGTCTCGTCGCGGTCAAGCCGGGCGAGACCAAGGTGCGGATCGGCTCGCTCGATCGCACCAAGGGCGGCGTTCTGGTCGGCGTGAAGAAGACGAAGGCGCACCCGGAGTGGATCCCGGAAGGGGATCACAACGACATCGCCGTGATTCAGCTGGACCGACCGGTGTGGAACAAGCCGGTGGCGCTCTCGCGCGGTTTGCCCAAGGCGGGCACGCCGACGCGGATTCTTGGCTGGGGCAAGGATTGCGACAGCAACCCTGACGATCCGGCCTGTTGGAAGAACCCGGTGAACTTGCAGGAGCTGGCCACCGTCGTGACGCTGGCCAGCAAGTGCGGGTGGTTCGATCCGAAGTCGGAGATCTGCACGGTCAGCCGCGACGGCCAGAACAAGCAGGCCTGCGTCGGAGATTCCGGTGGGCCGCAGGTCGAGGAACAGCACGGCCGTGAGGTCCTGGTCGGCGTGACCCGCGGAGACGGCGATGACGGCGAGATGCGTCCGAACGTGTGCACGACGAACCCGCAGGGCGGTCAGGGCGCAGGGGTGTGGACCGGCGTCGGGCCGCACCTGCATGTCGTCAAGAAGCTGATGCGCGACTGCGGCGACTTCGACGACGCGGAAGCGCTGGAGCGCGACAGCCGCGCCGTTGCTTAACAGCCCGACCGTTTAGCCGGTGCGCCTGACCGACTCTATCCCCGGTCAGGCGCACCACCCGGTCCCTGTAGCCCAATTGGAAGAGGCAGGCTCCTTAAAAGAGTCTCAGTGGTGGTTCGAGTCCCCTCAGGGGCACAGCCCAGCGCCGATTTGGCGTTTGCGATTGAACTTAGGAGGCACAAGATGGCCGGGGTTGTTTCCTATGTCTTCGTGAGGGATCTGAATATCAGCTTCAGGTGGACTCAGCCGAATACTTTTCAGGAAGTAATTCGAGGCGACTTCAACGTCAGCCGAGAGTTCCCGGTCATCGCGCGTGATGAGCTTGATAAGACATGGGTTGATAACACCGATATTTATCGTGCAGTGAACCGCTATTTGGAGCGCAACTACCCCGACTGGCGCCTGGCGAACGATCCGGTGTCGCCGCCTTCCGACTCCCACGCGCAACCGCCACCTCCGAGGGTTTATCTGCCCCGGCAGGCCGTCCGCCGTGGTGAACGTTCGACGGACTTTGTCCGCGCCTAG
>NZ_JAXAVW010000078.1:0-7392 GCF_033949945.1 Lentzea miocenica | reverse complement strand
TACTTCCCTGAAGGGGCTTGTGATCGCGGGGCACAACTACAGTGCTTCGATCACAAGCCCCTTTCAGCGTGTCTATAGGAGGATTTGGTGTCCAGGTTCGGGGATCGTCCCGGCGACCGTCAGCGTGGCCAGGGAGACCGACCGCGCCATTCCGACGGTGGCCGCCCAACAGGCGATCGCAAGGTAAGCAACAACAAGCGTGACGACCGCGGCGGTGCCGCCGGCGGCCGTGACTTCAAGCCCCGCGAAGACCGCGGTGGCTACCCGCGTGGTGAGGGCTCCGGCGACCGCAACCGCAGCGGAGACCGTCGAGACGACCGCGCAGGCAACCGCACCGGCTCCAGCGACCGCGGTGGCTACCGCGGCAGCAGCGACCGCAGCAGTTCGAGCGACCGTGGTGGCTACCGCGGTAGCAGTGACCGTTCCGGCTCCAGCGACCGTCCGGGCTACCGCAAGAGCGAGGGCTCCGGCGAGCGTTCCGACCGCGGTGGCTACCGCGGCAGCAGCGACCGCAGTGGTTCGAGTGACCGTGGCGGGTATCGCGGCAGCAGTGACCGTTCCGGCTCCAGCGACCGCGGCGGCTACCAGCGTCGTGAGGGTTCCAGCGACCGTGGCGGTTTCCGCAAGGACGACCGTGGCGGCGACCGCCGTGACTTCAAGCCCCGCGAGGACCGCGGTGGCTCCAGCGACCGTCGTGACTTCAAGCCCCGTGAAGACCGCGGCGGCTACCAGCGCCGCGAGGGCTCCAGCGACCGTGGTGGTTACCAGCGTCGCGAAGGTTCGAGCGATCGCGGTGGTTACCGCGGCGGCGAGGGCTCCGGCGACCGCGGTGGTTACCAGCGTCGTGAAGGTTCCAGTGACCGTGACGGCTACCAGCGTCGTGAGGGCTCGAGCGATCGCGGTGGTTACCGCGGCGGCGAGAGCTCCGGTGACCGTGGTGGCTACCGGGGCAGCAGTGACCGTTCCGGCTCCAGCGATCGTCGTGACTTCAAGTCGCGCGAGGACCGTGGCGGCTCCAGCGACCGTGGTGGTTACCAGCGTCGTGAGGGTTCCAGCGACCGTGGCGGTTTCCGCAAGGACGACCGTTCCAGCGACCGCGGTGGCTACCGCAAGGACGACCGCTCCGGCGACCGTCGTGAGTTCAAGCCGCGCGACGACCGTTCCGGCTCGCGCAGCGAAGGTTCGAGCGACCGCGGCGGTTACCAGCGTCGCGAAGGCTCCAGCGACCGTGGTGGTTACCGCGGCAGCAGCGACCGCAGTGGTTCGAGCGACCGTGGCGGGTATCGCGGCAGCAGCGACCGTGGCGGCTCCAGCGACCGTGGTGGTTACCAGCGTCGTGAGGGTTCCAGTGACCGTGGCGGTTTCCGCAAGGACGACCGTTCCAGCGACCGTGGCGGGTACCGCAAGGACGACCGCTCGAGCGACCGCGGTGGCTACCGCAAGGACGACCGTTCCAGCGACCGCAGCGCGCCTCGCGCCGGCGGAAGTTCGAGCGACCGTCCCGCCTACCAGCGCGACGACCGCCGTGACGAGCGCAGCCGTGAGCGTGCGGCGCGTTTCCAGGACCGGATCTCCGACCAGGACGGCACCGAGGCCGAGAGCGCTGAGGGCACCTCTGGCGTGACGGCTGACGGCGAGCGTGCCGGCTACCGCCTGGGCGACGGCGCCGCGGCCACGCGTGCCGCCGCAGGTCGCGAGCAGAACGCCGGCAGCACGACCTCCGACGACGAGCTCGCCGACTCCACCGACGCGGTGGCGGCCGGCGACGACTCCGACGGCAGTGTCGAGGGCGCAGACGAGACCGGCAGTGGTGCTCGCGCCGACGTCGACGCTGACGCCGACGTCGACGCTGACGACAACGAGGCCGACAGCAGCGACCGGGCCGACGCCGACAGCAACGCCGGTGTCGTCGACGCCGACGACCGCGACTCGGACGTCCGCGATGACAGCGATGCTCGCGACACCCGTGACGACGCCGCCGGCAGCGACGACAGTGCCGGCAGTGACGACGCCGCCGGCAGCGGCAGCAGCGACGAGGCGCCCGCGCCCCGTGGCGGACGTCCCGAGCTGCCGGAGGAGGCCGACCTGTCGGCCCTCGACCCGGAGATCCGGGCCGAGCTGCGCAGCCTGCCCAAGGGACTCGCGGAGATCGTCGGCAGGCACCTGGCCGCGGCCGGGCTGCTGATCGACGAGGAGCCGGAGCTGGCTCTGGAGCACGCCCGGTACGCGCGCAGCAAGGCGGCGCGGGTCGGCGTGGTCCGGGAAGCGGCTGGGCTGACCGCTTACTTCGCGGACGAGTGGGCCGAGGCGCTCAGCGAGCTGCGGGCCGCGCGCCGGATGATGGCCGGGCCGGGCCACCTCGCGATCATGGCCGACTGCGAGCGGGCGCTCGGGCGGCCGGAGCGGGCCATCGACCTGGCCAAGGACCCGTCCGTCAAGGACCTCTCCCAGGAGGACGAGATCGAGCTGCGGATCGTCGCGGCCGCTGCTCGCCGGGACATGGGTCAGCTCGAGGCGGCCGTGGTGGCGTTGCAGGGTCCGGATCTCGATCCGGGGCAGCGCACTCCTTACTCCGCGCGACTCTTCTACGCTTACGCCGACAACCTGGCCGCGGCCGGTCGCATCGAGGAAGCGGTCAAGTGGTTCCTCAACGCCGCCGAGGCTGACGACGAAGGGGAGACGGACGCCGCCGAGCGCGCGTTCGAGTTGACCCAGGAGGAGACCGCGCAGCAGTGAGCGAGACGTTGGTTGACCGGTACGACGCGTTGCTGATCGATCTCGACGGCACCGTGTACCGCGGACCCGTTGCTGTACCCGGCGCGGCGGAAGCCATCGCCGAGGCCAGAAAGACAGGCGTCGGGATCCGGTACGTCACCAACAACGCATCTCGCTCACCGCAGGCGGTCGCGGATCACCTCGTCGAGCTCGGGTTCGACACGAGCGTCGACGAGGTGAGCACCTCCTCGCAGGCGGGCGCGGCCATGCTGGCCGAACGTCTGCCGAAGCGTTCCACTGTGCTCGTGCTCGGCACCAAGGCCCTGGAGGCCGAGGTGTTCAAGCGCGGACTCATCCCGACCGACACCGCCGACGGTGCGGTGGCGGTCCTGCAAGGGCTGTCGATGGACCTCGGCTGGCGCGAGCTGGCCGAGGCCACCGTGGCCATCCGCAACGGCGCGTTGTGGGTCGCGTGCAACGTCGACGCCACCCTGCCCACCGAACGCGGTCTGCTGCCCGGCAACGGCTCCCTCGTCGCGGCGCTCAGGGCGGCGACCGACCAGGAGCCACTCGTCGCCGGCAAGCCCGCCACCCCGCTGTTGCAGCAGGCGGCGAAGGATCTCGGCGCGCAACGCCCGCTGGTGATCGGGGACCGGCTCGACACGGACATCCTGGGCGCGGTCAACGCGGGTATGGACTCGTTGCTCGTCCTCACGGGTGTGTCGACCGCGGAAGAGGCGCAAGCGCTTCCGGATGAGCAAAGGCCCACGTATGTCGGCGCGGACCTGTCGGTACTCCATCGGCTACCGTAAGACGAGTGAGCTACCCCCTGCCCGGACCGCCGCCCAACCCGGCCGACGCCATCGACGGCGCGCTGGAGCGGCTCGACGGGCTCGAGAACGTTCCCCTCTCCGAGCACGTGGCGCGGTTCGACGCTGTGCACGCGACGCTCACCGAAGCGCTGTCGAGCATCGACAAGGTGTGATGCACAGTGCCTCGCAGGGTGCGGCTCGATGCCGAACTCGTGCGCAGGGGGCTCGCCAAGTCCCGTGAGCACGCCAGCCAACTCGTCGCGGACGGTCGCGTCACGGTGCGCGGCACCGTCGCGACCAAGCCCGCGACCGCCGTGGAGACCTCTGACGCGGTCGTCGTCAAAGACCTCGACAACGACCCGAACTGGGCCTCGCGCGGGGCTCACAAGCTGATCGGCGCGCTCGACGGGTTCAAGATCGACCCGACGGGCAAGCGCTGTCTCGATGCGGGCGCGTCCACTGGCGGTTTCACCGATGTGCTGCTGCGCCACGGCGCGCGCCAGGTGGTCGCCGCCGACGTCGGACGCGGGTTGCTCGACTGGAAACTGCAGACCGACGACCGGGTGGTGGTGAAGGACAAGACCAACGTCCGCACCCTCACTCCGGAGGACATCGGCGGGAAAGTTGAACTCGTCGTAGCGGATCTTTCGTTTATCTCGTTGAGGCTTGTGCTTCCCGCACTGGCCGCGTGCCTCGACGAGGAAGGCGACCTGCTGCCGATGGTCAAGCCGCAGTTCGAGGTCGGCAAGGAACGTCTCGGCTCGGGTGGCGTGGTGCGCGACCCCGAGCTGCGCGCTGAAGCCGTTCTCGAGGTGGCGAAGGCAGCGGAGGGGTTGGGTCTGGCTGTGCACGGGGTCGTCGCGAGCCCGCTGCCCGGTCCGTCCGGCAACGTCGAATACTTCCTCTGGCTCCGCAAGGGCGACCCGGTCGACCCCGCGGAGATGGTGCGCACCGCCGTCGAAGAAGGGCCCCAATGAGGGAAGTCCTGCTGGTCGTCCACACCGGGCACCAGAGCAACATCGATCTCGCCCGTCAGGTCGCCGGCCGTCTCGCGGTCGGTGGCGTCACGACGAGGGTGCTCGACGACGAGGCGCGTGACCTCGGCCCGTCGTGCTGCACCAAGGTCGTGCCCGCCGACGACCACGCGGCAGAGGGCACCGAGCTCGTCCTGGTGCTGGGCGGTGACGGCACGCTGCTGCGCGGCGCCGAACTGGCCCGCCCGGCGCGGGTGCCGGTGCTGGGCGTGAACCTGGGCCGTGTCGGGTTCCTCGCCGAGGCCGACTCGGACGCGTTGCACGAGGCGGTCGGCCACGTGCTGGAGCGCGACTACTTCGTGGAAGAGCGCATGACGCTCGACCTCGTCGCGACGGTCAACGGCGAGGTCGTCGTGAAGACGTGGGCGCTCAACGAGATCAGCGTCGAGAAGCTGATCCGCGAACGCATCCTCGAGGTCGTCGTCGAGGTCGACGGACGGCCCGTGTCGGCGTTCGGCTGCGACGGCGTGCTGTGTGCGACGCCGACGGGCTCGACGGCGTACGCGTTCTCCGCCGGCGGACCTGTCGTGTGGCCGGACGTGCAGGCGATCCTGGTGGTGCCGAGCAACGCGCACGCGCTGTTCGCACGGCCGTTGGTCGTCTCGCCGAAGTCGCACGTGGCGTTCGAGATCGAGCAGACCGGGCATCCGGCGGCCCTGTCGGCGGACGGGCGGCGCACGTTCGAGTTGCCCGCGGGTGCGCGGATCGAGATCGTGGAAGGCGCGTTGCCGCTCAAGGTCGTGCGGCTGCGCCAGGCTCCGTTCACGGACCGGCTGGTCGAGAAGTTCGCCCTGCCGGTGAAGGGATGGCGGGGACCATCGGCAGGCTGATCGCGCCGATCGGTGCATCGGCACTCGCTCGTTATGGTGCCCGCGGAGAAATGTCGGACCCGACAAGTAAGGTTCGCCCTGTGCTGGCCGAGATGCGCATCAATGGCCTTGGTGTTATTGACGAGGCCACCCTCGAACTCGATCCCGGATTCACTGTGGTCACTGGTGAGACGGGTGCGGGCAAGACCATGGTCGTGACCGGGTTGCACCTGCTCGGCGGTGGCCGCGCGGAGGCGTCGCGGGTGCGTACCGGTGCCGACAAAGCGGTGGTCGAAGGCCGCTTCCAGGCACCGGCGGGCAGCCCTGCCGCGAAGGTGGCGGAGGAGGTGGGCGGCGAGGCGGACGAGGACGGTTCGCTGATCGCGATCCGCACCGTCGGCGCCGACGGCCGCTCCCGGGCCCACGTCGGTGGCCGCTCCGTGCCGGTCGGCGTGCTGTCCGAACTGGCGGAGCAGCTGATCGCCGTGCACGGTCAGAACGACCAGCTGCGCCTCATGCGCCCGACCGAGCAGCGCGGCGTGCTGGACCGCTTCGCCGGCGACGACGTGGCCGAGCCGCTGCGCGAGTACCGGAGCATCCGCGAGGAGTGGCTGCGCGTCACGACCGAGCTCAAGGAACGCACCGAGCGTTCCCGTGAACTCGCCCGTGAGGCCGACCTGCTGCGCCACGGCCTGGCCGAGATCGACGCGGTCGACCCCAAGGCGGGCGAGGACCTCGAACTGCACGACGAGGCGCGCCGCCTGGCCGACGCCGACCAGCTCCGCGAAGCCGCCCAGGGCGCGCAGTACGCGGTGTCGGGCTCGCTGGAGGGCGACCCGGACAACCCCGGCGCGCTCGGCCTGATCTCCGAGGCCGCCCGCCGCCTGTCCGCGTCGGAGGACCCGAAGCTGCGCGAGATGGAACCGCGACTGGTCGAGGCGGCGACGCTGCTGGCCGACGTCGGCGCCGAGATCTCCGGCTACCTGGACCACCTCGAGGCGGATCCCGGTCGTCTTGAACAGGTCCTGCAGCGCCAGGCCGAACTGAAGGCGCTGACGCGCAAGTACGCGGCGGACGTCGACGGTGTGATCGCGTGGGCCGCTGATGCGCGGGCTCGCCTGAACGGGCTGGACACGTCCGAGGAGGCGCTGACCGGGCTGGCCACTCGTCGCGACGAGCTGGCGCTGGAGCTGGCGAAGCTGGCTGAGCAGGTCACGGCCGCTCGGGTCGAGGCCGCCGGTGAGCTCGGGAAGGCCGTCACCGAGGAGCTCGACGGGCTGGCCATGCCGCACGCGTCGGTGGAACTCGCCGTTCGGCCTCGGCACGCTGAGGCCGGGGACGCACAGGCGTTGGTGGTGGGGCGGTCGATCCTGCACGCGGGGTCTTCTGGGGTGGACGACGTGGAGCTTCGGCTCATCTCGCATCCTGGCGCTCCTGCTCTGCCGGTGCACAAGGGTGCGTCCGGTGGTGAGCTTTCGCGGGTGATGCTGGCGCTTGAGGTCGTGCTGTCGCATTCGGACCCGGTGCCCACGCTGGTGTTCGACGAGGTGGATGCCGGGGTTGGTGGGCGTGCCGCCGTTGAGGTCGGGCGTCGGCTGGCTCGGTTGGCCCGGTCGCACCAGGTGATCGTGGTTACGCACCTGCCGCAGGTGGCGGCGTTCGCGGATCGGCATCTTGTGGTGGACAAGTCCGCGGATGGGACGTTCACGCGGTCCGCTGTGCGGAGGCTGGACGAGACGCAGCGGGTGGTTGAGCTGGCTCGGATGCTTGCCGGGATGGATTCGACTGATACCGGTCGGGCGCATGCTGAGGAGTTGCTGGCTGCGGCGAAGGCGGACAAGTCGTCGGCGCCTGTGGTTCGGCGGCGCAAGAAGAAGGCCTGACGGCGGGGGCGGGTTTGAGGGTCGCTGGCTTTGAGGGTGGTCGCCTTGCGGGCGGCGAGGTTGCGTTGAGTGCTTCCCCTGGGGGACTCCGTCCCCCAGACCCCCTGCCAATCTGATCTGGGGGTACCACGCCACACGT
>NZ_JAXAVW010000077.1:0-13128 GCF_033949945.1 Lentzea miocenica | reverse complement strand
GTGCGTTTGGTTCAAGCGTCAAGTAAATTGGTGATGTGACCCCGGACCCCCCGAGCCCCCGCTGGCTGACCGCCGAGCAGCGCCTGGCGTGGCTCGACATGGTGCGCGTGCTGACCAGGCTGCCCGCGACGCTCGAAGCCCAGCTGGAGCGCGACGCCGGGCTGACCTTCTTCGAGTACCACGTGCTGTCGATGCTGTCCGAGATCCCCGGCCGCGCCCTGCGGCTGAGCCGGCTCGCCCAGCTCACCAGCGCGTCGCTGTCCCGGTTGTCGAACGTCGTGAAGCGCCTCGAATCCCGCGACCTGCTGCGCCGCGAGCCGGACCCCGACGACGGCCGCGCCAGCCGCGCGGTCCTCACCGACGCGGGTCTGGCCGCCGTCGAGCGCGCAGCCCCCGGTCACGTCACCACGGTGCGCGAGCTGATCGTCGACGCGCTCGACGAAACCCAGCTGCACCAGCTGCACGCCGCGCACGAACGCATCCTCGACCGGCTCGACCCCGCTTCCTCCACCCGGCCGGAGTGGCTGGACACGTGACCTGTCACGCCCTGGGTCGTTGAGGCGATGTTGCGTGCAAGGGAGGCATGGTGGCCAAGTCGGTCAAGTCGCGGAGAGGCCGGTTCGTGTCCGGGCTCGTGCTGGTGGGCGCGGTGATCGGCCTGATGGTCGTGATCCAGTCCTCAATGGAGCAGAGGTCCTGGGCCAGCACGGAGGGCACGGTGCAGGAGCGGCTGAAGTCGGGGAAGAGCGCGTCGGTCAAGGTCGAGTACGCGCTCCCGGACGGCACGAAACAGGTCGCCACGCTGTCGGAGAACGGGCCCGCCCGGCACCCCGGCGAGCGCGTGACGGTCCGCTACGACCTGGAGAACGGCAAGGTCGTCGACGCGGCACTGGCCGACAACGACCAGGCGCACTGGGTGGTGGGCGTGATGCTGGGCGTCGTGATCCTCGGCTCGATCTTCATGAACCTGATCGCGTGGACGCCGAAGAAGCCTGAGTGACCGAACGGCGGCTGGGCACCTGGCCAGAAGTGTTGCCCGAAACCTCAGGCCTCGTTGGTGCCGGGCGTCGGCAAGTACCACCAACTCTTGATCGAATCGCCCTCAACTACAACCAACCTGTTCGCTGTCTGGCGAACCGCCGAACCTGCTACGCCAGATCCGAGAGCTGTTGGTAGCAGCAAGTGGCCTGTTGATGTTGAGTTGGTGGTACTTGCAGACGCTATCCGCGGCGGCGGTGGCTCGCGCCACCGCCGTTCACGGTCCAGAGGGTCAGCGCCAGCCGAGTGCCGGCGCGACGTGCTCGAGGATGTTCTCGATGACGTGCGCGCTGTACTCGACGCCGAGCTGGTTGGGCACGGTCAGCAGCAGCGTGTCGGCTTCGGCGATCGCCTCGTCCTCGGCCAGCTGCTTGATCAGCACCTCGGGCTCGGCGGCGTACGAGCGCCCGAAGATCGCCTTGTTCGGCCCGTCGATGAAACCGACCTGGTCCTTGCTCTCGCCGTCGCCGCCGAAGTACGCGTCGTCCAGATCAGTGGTGATGGCGAAGATGCTGCGGGACACCGAGACCCGCGGTTCGCGCTGCCATCCGGCCTCCGTCCAGGCCTTGCGGAACGCCCGGATCTGCTCGGCCTGCTGAACGTGGAACGGTGCCCCGCCCTCGTCGAACTTCAGGGTCGAGCTCATCAGGTTCATGCCCTGCTCGGCCGCCCACGCGGCGGTGCCGTTGGACCCCGCGCCCCACCAGATGCGGTCGCGCAGCCCCGGCGAGTGCGGCTCGAGACGCAGCAGACCGGGAGGGTTCGGGAACATCGGCCGAGGGTTGGGTCGCGCGAAACCCTCGCCCTCCAGCACCTTCAGCAACACCTCGGCGTGCTTGCGGGCCATGTCGGCCTCGGTCTCACGCTCCGCGGGCTGGTAGCCGAAGTACCGCCACCCGTCGACGACCTGCTCGGGCGATCCCCTGGAGATGCCGAGCTGCAGCCTTCCCCCGGCGATCAGGTCCGCCGCCCCGGCGTCCTCGACCATGTACATCGGGTTCTCGTACCGCATGTCGATCACGCCGGTGCCGATCTCGATGCGCTCGGTCTTCGCGCCGATCGCCGCCAGCAGCGGGAAGGGCGACGCGAGCTGCCGGGCGAAGTGGTGCACCCGGAAGTAGGCGCCGTCCGCACCCAGTTCCTCGGCGGCCACCGCCAGGTCGATCGACTGCAGCAGCGTGTCGGAGGCGGACCTCGTCTGCGAGTGCGGGCTGTCCGACCAGTGCCCGAACGACAGAAAACCGATCTTCTTCATCCCGTGCGAACACTTCCATCCGTTAGTTGACACTTCAACCAGACTACAACCTACAACGCCGCGACGCCCGCGGGCATTCCCACCGGTGCGGATCTGGTTCTCGCGGCAGGTGGACGCCTTCGCGCCAAACGCCGGACGCCCGCGTGATCACCTCCGTAGGATCCCGTGCCACCAAAGGGGGTCAGGGGTGTACGACGGGTTCATCTCCTACAGCCACGCTGCCGACCGGCCGCTGGCCAGGTCACTGCAGCGCAGCCTCCACCAGATCGGCCGTCCCTGGTACAAGCCGCGGGCGCTGCGGGTCTTTCGCGACGACGTGAGCCTCGCCGCGAGCCCGAACCTCTGGTCGTCGATCCAGGAGGCGTTGCTGGCCTCCCGCACCTTCACCCTCATGGCGTGCCCGGAGTCCGCCGCCTCGCCGTGGGTCGGCCGCGAAGCCGCGCTCTGGCGGGAGAAGAAGTCCAGGGAGACGTTCCTGATCGTGCTGACCGGCGGCGAGCTGGTCTGGGACGACGAGACCGGCGACTTCGACTGGGACCGCACCACCGCGCTGCCCCGCGCGCTGGCCGGCTGGTTCGAGGCCGAGCCGCTGTGGGTCGATCTGCGCGAGCCGGAGCGTCGCCGCGGCAAGGAGTTCCGCGCCGCGGCCGCCACGGTCGCCGCCGCGATCCACGGGGTCGCCAAGGACGAACTGATCAGCGAGGACCTTCGTCAGCAACGCAGGCTCGTCGCCGTGCTGGCGAGCCTGCTGTCCCTGGCGCTCGTGGCGGGCGGCGTCGCGGTGTGGCAGCAAGGGGTCGCCGCCGCCCAACGCGACCGCGCGACCGAGCAGGCCCGGATCGCGCTGTCCAGGGCGTTGTCCGGCGAGGCGCAACGCCTCATGCCCACCAACCCGCAACTGGCGATCCGGCTCGCGTTGGCGTCTTGGAGCGCCAACGAGTCCGTGCAGGCCAAAGCCGCGTTGATGAGCACGCTCGACCGGACCAGGCACGTGGTCTCGATCGTCTCCCCCGGAACCGACACGGTGAGCCGCAACCGGGGCGCATCGGCGGGCACGCTCGCCAACGTAGCCATCAGCGCCGACGGTGCCGTGTTCGCCCACGCTTACTCCGACGGACACATCTCCTTGTGGGACACCAAATCTCGCCGGCCCACGGGCGTCACGCTGCCGGAGCGTTCGTTCGCCATGGCCCTCAGCGGCGACGGCCGGTTGCTGGCCAGCGCCAACAGCCTGACGGTGAAGGTGTGGAACACCAAGGACGGCTCCCTCACCCACGACATCCCGTTCGCCGGTGCCGTCCACCGCGTGGCGCTGTCCCCGAACGGCCGGTGGCTGGCCATGTCCGGCGGCACCTCAGGCGGGGCCACGCCGAAGTTCGGTGTGTGGAACCTGGAGACCGGACTGCCGGTGATCAACGTCGAGGGCGACGACGTCCCCGGCGAACCGGTGGAATTCCGCGGCGACCGTCTGTACACAGTCGACGGCCGTTCAGCCAACGCGAAGGTCGTCTCGTTCGAACCGGCGAGCAACACCTGGTCCACGTTCGGCGCGGGCCGGACGTCGCCACACGGCCTGGCGATCAGCACCTCGACACTGGCGCTGCTCAACGGTTCCACCCTCGAACTGCGGGATGTGGGCACACAGGCCAGGACGCGCACGGCCGAGGTGGGCAAAGACGCTTGCTGTGTCAGCATTTCCGCCGACGGACAGCGCATCGCCGTGGGCACCGCGCAGGGCGCGGTCCTGCTGTACGACCAGACGCTCACCCAGACCACCCAGCTCTTCGGTCACCCCGGCCAGATCCGCGATCTGCGGATGAGTGACGACGGCAGGCTCGTCGCCTCGATCGCCGAGAACGGCAGCGTCGTGCTGACCGCACCGGACCACGACGCCCGGTTGCGCGCCAAGCTGCAGGGACCGGCGGGCGTCAGCGGAGTGGCCGCCAGCACCGCCGGAACCGCGGCGATCTCACAGCCGGGCGGCATCGTGCTGCGCGAGTTGAGCACTCTGGCCGAGAAGTCCACCTTCTCCGCACCGAACGGTGCCGTGCGGATCAGCCCGGACGGACAGCGACTCTCCGTGGGGGCGGCGGGCGCCCACAGCACGTGGGACACCACGACCGGCACGCAGGTCGGTTCGATCTTCACCGACGAGGTCGGCTTTCTCGGCGACAGCCGTCACCTCGTCACGGCCCGTTCCAACGGAACGCCCCTGGTCGAGGACGCCGGAAAACGCGGGACGAACCCGGTCGGCGGCTCCACCGTGGACCAGCAGATCGCGACGAACGCCCGTGGTGACGTCATCGCGATCGTGACCAAGGCGCTCGAGGCCCGCGACGGAACCGGGGGAACCGACATCACGCTCTGGCGCTGGGACGGCGGTGAGCTGGACAAGATCCGCCAGATCCACTTCGCCGCCCTCGTCCGGGGCTTCGCGGTGAGCGAGGACGGCGAGCAGGTGGCCGCGTCGGACATCGACGGCCGCGTGCTGCTCGACGACAGCAAACGGCCGGGCGAGCCCGTGGTGTTCGGCCAGGGCGTCGACAGCGCCTGGGCGTCGATGGCCTTCACACCCGGACTGGTCGGCCAGGCGCATCGCGACACCGGCGAGCTGATGCTGTGGAACAGCGCGGACGGCAGTGAAGTCGGCACCTGGCAGCAACCAGGTGCCGCCGGACCGGTGGCCGGACTGGTTGCGACCGGCGGCGGACTCCTGACCGCCGGGAAGGACGGCCTGCTGGCGCACTGGGAAGCGGATCCGGCCGCCTGGGCCCGCACGCTGTGCCCGATGATCACCGGCGGACTGTCCGCCGAGGAACAGCGACGCTATCTCGGTGACATCGACGTGCCCTGGCCGTGCCGCTAGTGCGTGACCATTAACCTTTGCCGTGTTTCGACGGTCGGACGGGTGCACCGCGCTGCTGAGCGCCGAAAGGCACGGTGAAGATTGTGATCACCGCACTCCGGTTCCGGAGGTTCGATCCCGGCGAGGCGGCGGCATTGGCCGACTTCCTCGCCGGCGAGCCTTGGCCGTTCCACGCGGCCGAAACCGTCCAGCGTGAGGACGTGCTCGGACGCGTCGCCGAGGGCTACTACGACGACGAGACGTACTGGATCGAGATCGGCGGCGAGCGGGCCGGGATCGTCCGGCTGTTCGACCTCGAGGACGAGACGCCGATGTTCGACCTGCGGATCAGCGCCCGGCACCGGGGGAAGGGCCTCGGGCGGGCGGCCGTGCAGTGGCTCACGGACCGGCTGTTCGGCGAGTATCCGCACGTCGAACGCATCGAGGGCACGACACGGCAGGACAACGCGGCGATGCGGCGGGTGTTCGGGCGCTGCGGGTACGTGAAGGAAGCGCACTACCGCAGGGCCTGGCCGGACGCGTCGGGCCACCGGCACGACTCGGTGGGCTACGCGATCATCCGTCGCGACTGGCAGACCGGGGAGACCACCGTGCCGGACTTCCACGACGACCAGTGCCCCTGACCACGACGTGATCCACGCCTTCAACCTCAGTCACGACCTGGCCCAGCGGATCCACGCCGTAGCGCGGCACGGGCCGCCGTCACCGCTGAGCCTTCGACCCCGTTCCTCACGGCAGGCACGCCGGCAGCGCCGCGAGCGGGACGTGGTGCTGCCCGGCGTGGATGTCGCGATCCCGCAGCCCTCCCTGGGGAACCGGCCGGGGGAACGAGATCTTGACGACCTTCAGCGAGGGGATCCGGAAGATCTGGACGTCGTCCGAGCGCACGCCGTACAGAGCGGCGACGACGTGCTCGTTGATGATCTCCGGTGCGGCGGCCAGCGCGTAGCCGGCCTCGTCGCGCAGGAACAGCTCCATCGTGACCCAGAACGGGCCGGCGTTCTTGGAGCGGACCTCCAGCGCGAGATCGCCGAACGTCTGCGGGGGCTGGTCAGGCATGGCTGGGCGCCTTCCGGTGGTCGATGCGGAACATCTCGGTGGGCGTGCGGGTGTCGACGACGTGGTTGAGCACGAACTCGTAGACCGGGCCGCGCTCGGTCTCGGCGGGTGAGGTGGCGAACGCCAGGCTGGGCAGGTAGGCCATGTCCGGGGTCGGCAGGTGCAACATCAGCGGGTTGGCGACCTTGGCGACGGCGGTCGCGAGTTCCTGGGTGGCGGCGCGGACCAGGAGCATCACGCCGATCTCGCGGGGCGGGCGGCCTGCCGGGTCCAGGGTCTGCAAGACGGCGTCGTAGCCGTAGCGGCGGAGGTCGAAGTCGTAGTCGGTGCTGTCGAGCCCGAGCGTCTGGGCGACGCGGTCGGTGAAGACCTTCACGAACAGCTCGGTCCAGTCCTCGACGTGGGCGAGGATGTGCTCGTCGCGGATCGCGGTGAAGGACATCGTCTCGTAGCCGGTGATCCGGGCGCCCTCCAGCTTGATCGTGTGCTGCTCGGCGGGGTGGAACCGGGAACCCTCGACCCGCACGCGCCGTGCGTCGAGGGCCGTGTAGGTGGACTCGGTGACGTCCAGTTCACCGGCGGGCTCCCGCATGCGGAACGGGTTCACCGTCTCGTAGAGCATGTGCGCGGCAACGGAGATCGGCGTGCACGCGGCATCGGGATCCAGCGGTTCGATGGTGAATCCGGTGTGGTCGATCGTGGTGAGCACGCCGCCCGTGCGCGGGTTGGTCGTGCACTGCCCGCCGCATTCGACGATCTTCGCCGCGTGCCACGTCGGGCCGGGTGGCATGCCCATCATCAACGGGAACGCGGCGGCGACCGCGGTGTCGGTCGCGCGGCCCGCGAGCACCACGTCGGCGCCCGCGCGCAGGGCCTCCTCGATGGGTTCGTGGCCCATCATGCCGACGACGTGGGTGCAACTGTCCACAGTGGCCTCGTCGAGTGCGGCGGCCGGCGCCAGCGGATGCACCGCGCCCTCGCGCAGGCGTTCGTTGATGAAGTCGGCACGTTGCTCGCTGCGGATCGTCGCGACGGACAGGCCGAGGTTCTCCTCGCGCAGGACGTCGTCTACGACTCCGGCGACCCACTCGACCCCCGAGTCGGTGCCGCTGGTGCCGCAGGACCCGACGATCAAAGGGATGCGGGCCTGGGCCGAGGCCCGCAGCAGCATGCGCAGATCGCGGGCGACGGCGGCAGCGGTCGTCTTGGCGGTGCCCGAACCCAGGTAGTGCGGGCCGGAGTCGGTCGAGCCGGCATCCACGGAGATGACGTCGGCACCGAGCGCGAGCCCTCGGTCCACTGTGGACTGCGCGAAGCCGGCGCCGAGCATGCCCGTGGGCGTCAGCACGCGGACGGCCGCGGCGGGAACGCTCATCGTGGTTGTCCTTCCAGGTTTGCGATGGTCAGAGGGAGACCGCGTGACGGCGGCTCAGAACGGCGACGCGCAGGGTGACCGCGGCGGCCAGTGCGGTGACCACGGCGATGTCGAGGAGCATGTAGCGCCACCCGGTGACGTCGATCATCGCGCCGACGATCGCCGGGCCGATGAACCCTCCCGCGGCCCAGCTCACCGTGTACAGGCCCGTGTACAGGCCGATCACCTGGGCGGACGGCGCCAGGTTCCACAGCACGACGGCGGCGTTGATCAGGAACCCGGACGCGCCGGCGGCAGCCACGCAGAAAGCGACCACGGTGGCGGCGGGGGTCGGCACGAACGTACCGAGGCCGAGCGAGGTGCCGAAGACGACCATCCCGATGGTCATCGTCCGGACGCGCCCGATGCGTTCGGCGAGCAACGCGGCGGGATAGGCGGCCACGAGGAAGGCGACGCCACTGGGGAACGTCAGCGAGCCCGCCGCGCCACGGGACAGCCCCAGCGTCTCCATGCCGTACGGGGTGAAGAGGGAACGCGAGGAGAACCAGGCCGACGCGAACAGCAGCACCGCGGTGACGACGAGGAGCCGGCTGCGGTTCGGGTCGCGCAGGATGTCCTTGATCAGGTCGCGCAGTCTCGCCGCCGGTTCGCTCGCGCGCCCGGCGTCCTCGGCGACCGCGACCTGGTACGCCCTCGACCTGTTGTCGCGCACCCGCCAGACGAGAACCGCGGTGCACACCAGCATGAGCACGGCGGGGACGGTGAACGCGAGCTTCGGGTGGTCGTCCACCATCAGGGCGCTGATGAGGGCGGACACGATGACGGTGAGGCCGGAGGCGATCTTGACCGCGGCGTTCGCCCTGCCCCTGCGGTCCGGCTCGATGAAGTCGGGCAGCAGAGCCTGCGCGATCGGCTTGAAGCTGTTGCCCACCAACGAGTAGACGAAGATGATCCCGATCAGCGCCGGCAGCGCCGTCGCCAGCGGGATCAGGGTGAACAGCACCGCCGCGAGCGGCATGCCCACCGCCAGGTAGGGAATCCTGCGGCCCCACCGGGTCCGGGTGTTGTCCGAGCGGTGGGCGATCCACGGCTGGACGAAGATGCCGAGCAGGTTGTCCATGCCCATGACCAGGCCGACGACCGCCGTGCTCGTGATGTGCTCACGAAGCAGCGGTGGCACCTGTGCGTCGTAGAAGTCCCAGGTCGCCTCCTGCGCGAACACGGCGAGCGCGACGAAGAACGTGATGCGCCTGGCGAGCCGCCGGTCCACCGGCGCGGCGAGTGATGGCACAGAAGCCTCCGTTGGCTCGATGTCGTCGCGGCGATCCCAAACTAGGATGCTATAGCAACATGGTCAAGCAATAGCTTGCACGCAAGCCGTAGTATCAGCGTTCGTGACGGCCGACGAAGATCCACGCGAACCGCAGCTCGAGACGCTGGCCGGGCGGGCGTACCGCTCGGTCCAGGAGGCCATCACCGCAGGTGAGCTGGCACCCAACGAGAAGATCACCGAGCGCGGGCTGGCGGAACGGCTGTCGATGAGCCCCACCCCGGTCCGGGAGGCCATCCGCCGGCTGGAGCAGGACGGCCTGATCAAGAGGACCGGCCCGCGCACCGTCGTCGTCGCGGACATCGGCGCCTCCGCCGTCGAGGACCTCGCCGAGGTGGAGATCGCACTGCGCGGCCTCATCGCCCGGTTCGCCGCCCGGCACGCGACCCCAGCCCAGCTCGACGGGCTGGACGCCACCCTCGACGAGGCGGACGACCTGCTGATCGTCATCAAGCAGCGCGAGGCGGAGGGCCGCCCCGTCGTGAAGCACGTGAACACGTTGCTGGACACCATGCAACGCTTCAACGACGCGGTCGCCGCCTGCGCGGGCAACGCCGTTCTCGTCCGGCTGCTCGAGCAGACCAGGGTGTTCACCCGAGCCGAGCGCCGCACCCGGATGCTGGAGCGGGTCCTCGCGAACCACCAGTACGGCCTCGACCGCTACGCCGGTCACCGCGATCTCGTCCGCGCCCTGCGCGCGGGCGACTCGGCCACCGCGGAACAGATCGCGATGCACGACGTCCGTGGTGGACTCGACGACCTGCGCCGCGCTCCCGGCCCGGCCGGCGTGGAGCCCACGACGACGAACCGCTGAAGCGTCCGACTCCGTCCGACGTTCCGCGATTTCCTCGAATCGGCGGATCGTGGTCCATAGGCTCGATCGCATGACCAGGTTCGGAAAAGCGTTGTCCCTCACCGCAACCACCGCCGCCGTGTGCGCCGCTTCGGTGATGGTGAGCGGTACGGCGGAAGCGGCGTCGTCCCCGATTTCCGCCTGCGGCGGTGGCAGCTACCACGAGATCGACAGCCACAAGCTGGGCAGCGTCGCCACCATCCGCTTGCTGTACAACGGCAGCACCAACTGCGTGGTCACCTGGAAGACGAATCCCGGCGGTTCCAGCCGTCTGCAGGCCGGAATCGCCCGGCAGGAATCAGACGGGATCTTCCGCAACTACGACATCGACGACGACAACTACACCACCTACGCCGGTCCGGCGAAGGCGTCCGCTGCGGGCAGGTGCATCGACTGGGGCGGCGGCGCAACGGTCAACGGCGTGTGGACCGTCTGGTACTCGGGTCCGTCACACTGCGGCTGATGGCCCGCGAGCCATGAACTACGTTGAGGTCATGGAGATCCTCGACATCCCGGTCGCCACTCTCGCGGGCGAGCCGGGCGACCTGAGCACGTTGCGGGGCAAGGTGCTGCTCATCGTCAACGTCGCTTCGCGCTGCGGCCTCACCCCGCAGTACGCCGGCCTGGAGCGGCTCCAGGAGAAGTACGGCGCGGAGGGCTTCTCCGTCGTCGGCTTCCCCTGCAACCAGTTCATGGGCCAGGAGCCGGGCACCTCCGAGGAGATCGCCACGTTCTGCTCGACGACCTACGGGGTGTCGTTCCCGCTCTACGAAAAGGTCGAGGTCAACGGCTCCGACCGGCACCCCGTCTACCAGCAGCTGGTGCAACAGCCCGACACCGACGGAACCGCGGGCGACGTGCAGTGGAACTTCGAGAAGTTCCTCGTCTCACGCGACGGCGAGGTGCTGGGCCGGTTCCGTCCGAAGGTCGAGCCCGAGGACGCCTCGATCACGAACGCGATCGAGGCCGCCCTGCGCTAGCCGGCACCTCGGCCCAGCTGGCTGGGGCGGTACGCGACCTTGCGGGCGCGCATCACCTCACCCAGCGGGCGGTGCTCGACCAGCGCGTTCCACGGGTCGAACTTCGCGGCCTCCACCTGGGCCGCGAACTCCTCGTCCGGCTCCTGTGAACCGATCACCAGTCGCGCCACGGTCCGATACGGCGAGTCCCACACCACCGCGGCGTCCTCGATCGGCGTGCGCGCCTCGTCGAGGAAGAACTGCACCTGCACCTCGTACACCAGCGGGGCCTCGGCCAGGCGGTCGTAGACGTCCGCCGACCAGTCGTCCGGCGCCTGCGGGTTCACCCGGTCCGACGCCGCCCGCACGCGCACCCGGACCGCGTAGGGGCCGCAGGAGATCGGGGCGGCGCTGAAGAAGTCCTCGGTGGCGAACCCGCTGAACGGCTTGTTCAACGCGCCGCGCACCTCCCTGAGATCCCCGAACAGGCGCGGCGACCGGAGCAGGAGACGCAGGATGCCGCGCAGGCCGCCACCACCGGCGGTGGTGATCTGGCTGAACTCCTCGCTGGTCGACGAGCTGAACTTCTCGTGGTTGATCAGCACGAAGTCCTGGCTCGCGGCCGGGCCGCCGAACACCGACTCGCCGTGGACCCCGAGCACCTTGAACGCGAACCCGCGGATGTCCGGCGTGCGGTCAGGCGCCCGGTCGAACCCGCCGTTGGACAGCCGAACCCACACGTCGTAGCGCGCCTCGGTGGCGAAGATGCCGTGCCTGGCCTCGTCCGGGAGATCGGCGAGCACCTCGAGGGTGGCGCGGAGTGCGGGGCGTTGCTTGCGGTGCAGCGCCCGGCCGGTGCCGAACTGCTCGGACTTGCGCCGCTGCATCTCGACGAACAGGTCCGCCTGGTCCCGGTGCCGCTGCGCCTCGTCGGGTGTGACGACCTCTTGCCAGCTCGTGCTCGGTGCGGTCATGGCTCCTGCCATCAGATGTTGGTGCTGTCGGGGATCAGGGACGGCCGCACGTACTCGTACGGCACCGTCCTGCGCCGGTTCCTGGCGACGATCTCGGCCTCGATGCTGTGGATGGAGCCGACGGCGGCTGAGCCAATGCGAAAACCTCTCGGAAGTCTTCGAGACTCTTTTGTCTCAATTCGCCCGCAGAGCCGCCCGGCACCGGCATGAAGTAGTCGACGAGTCCGGCCATGTCGTCGGACCGGATCATGGACGCCGGCTTCAGCGGCGCCGGCGGCTGCAACTCGTGGACGAAATTCCACCCCCCTGCGCTTGAGCAGACGCAGGTTCATCCTGAGCTTTTCCCGGGCTTCGAGCGACCTGACCTGCCAGCGCTTCGCCGGACCGCCCGCGGCGGCCGTACCTGCGGCGACGGGGAAACGTACCGCAGCAACCTGCTCGGCACGTTCTTCGCGGCCGTCGTGCTGCGAAATGAGATACTCGGCCACAATCCCCTCCACCCCTGCGAACGCAATTTCGCGATGATGCCACGAGTTGCGAAAAGCGGCTCGCGAGGGACCATTCACGTCCATGAACTCACCCGCCGAAAACGGTGAAATGCCATACTTCGACGGTGATGACTCTGCGGAACGACGAACCGCTGGCGTTGGCGGTGACGGCGGCGATCCGCGCCGGTGACCTGGCCGCGTTACGAGGGCTGTTGGCCGACAACGACGGCCTGGCGACCGCGCGGATCCTCGACGACAGCGGTAGCTCCCGGACCCTGCTGCACGTCCTGACGGACTGGCCGGCGCGCTGCCAGAACGGTGCGCAGACCGTGGAGCTGCTGGTGGCCGCGGGAGCCGAGGTCAACGCACGGTTCGAGGGGCCGCACACCGAGACGCCGTTGCACTGGGCGGCCAGCGCCGACGACGTCGTGGTGCTCGACGCGTTGCTCGACGCGGGCGCGGACATCGACGCCGACGGGGCGGTGATCGGCGGCGGCACCCCGCTGGCCGACGCGCGGGCGTTCGCGCAGTGGCACGCGGCGCGTCGCCTGGTCGAGCGCGGCGCCGCGGTCACGCTGATCGACGCCGCCACCCTCGGTCTGCGGGACCACGTCGAACGCCTGCTTCCCGCGGCGGCGAACGACATCGACGCGGCGTTCTGGGGCGCGTGCCACGGAGGTCAACGCGAGTGCGCGGAGTACCTGCTGGCGCGAGGTGCGAACGTCAACTGGCTCCCGCCGTGGGAACACCTCACGCCGCTCGGTGCGGCGCTGCGCAACGACTTCGACGATCTCGCCGCGTGGTTGCGGGACCAGGGAGGGAGCTAGTTGCGCGACGCGGAACGGTGGCGGGCTGATCCACGCTCAGCAGGGCACCTCGCGGCACCGCGCTGACCGCGAATTCCCCGGCAACGTTCCGCGCCACACCACAA
>NZ_JAXAVW010000076.1:0-14459 GCF_033949945.1 Lentzea miocenica | reverse complement strand
GAGCGCTAGACGGGGGAGCCCACCACCACTACCTGTGTGCTCGGCTTCGCCTTCGCTTGGGCGCTCGCCTTCGGCATCGCGGACGAGCGAAGGGGCGCCTCCGGAAATCCGGGGCGCCCCTTCGGGTGAAGCTGAGCGAAACGACGGGAACCCCGGCCCCTTCCCCAGGGCCGGGGTTACACCGTGTCAGGGTGTTGTGTGTCTCAGGTGGACCGTCCTAACGGGAGCTTTGGGGTTTAGGCCGCCGGGGCCGTGACGCCGGGGGGCAGGCATTCCACGTTGCGCTTGCCGTCGGGCTGGATGACGAACCAGGTTCCGCCAACGCCCTGGCCCTTCCAGGCGCCCGGCTTCGGGTCCTGCGAGTAGGCGTACAGCGCCCAGCCGTCGATGGCGACCTGCTTCTTGCCGTCAGCGCGGGTGATCAGCGAGACGAGCTTCGAGTCGATGCCCTCGACCTGCGGGACCGTGTCCGACAGCAGTGGCGGCCACGTCACGGCGCACTGGTTGTTGCAGTTCGACTTGCCTTCCGGCTTCGGGGTGTCCTTGTCGAAGCGGTACATCGTGCGGCCGTCGCCGTCTTGGACGACCAGGCCCATCTTGTCCACGGGCTTGCCGACCAGCTTCAACGAGCTGACTGGCGCGGCGGCCGGGGGTTGGGCGGCGGGAGGTTGCGCGGCCGGGGTCGGGTTTTCCGGTGCCTGCTGCTGAACAGGGGCTTCGGGGGCCTGAGCGGGCTCCTGGAGTACCGGGGGCTGACCCACGTCGCCGTAGTCACCGAGGACGCCCAGGTCGGTTTCGGTCTGTGCCACCGGCTTCGAGTTAGTGCCACTTCCCGTGGCGCTCCAGACACCCAGACCCAGCACGACTGCCAGCCCCGCTGCGAGCCCGATGGCAATGCGGTTACGTCGGATCACACTCATGTCCTCCTTGTTCCGTCGTTCGCTCTATCGAGGCCATACGGGCGTGGTTGCGTCTCGGTTCAGAAACGAACCGAACCTCGTGCTGTCTCGAACGTCTGGCGGAGCCAGGTTCGCAGGAGGTGCAGGGTGGTCGTCGCTGGTCAGCTGGCAGGAATGGCCGAACGGGTGCTGGGTGGGCCGTTGCCAATCGGATTTCGGGCGTGGGACGGGAGCGTCGCCGGGCCGCAGGACGGCACCGTGCTCGTGATCCGGTCGCGTGATGCTCTCCGTCGGCTCGTCTGGAGTCCGAACGAGTTGGGTCTCGCCCGCGCCTACGTGAGCGGTGAGCTCGATGTGGAGGGTGATCTGGTTGCTGGCCTGTCGCAGATCTGGGGTCTTGTGCGGCGGGGGGTCACCCGGCGGCCGCGGGTCTCGGAGGTCGTGAAACTTGCATTGCAACTGAAAGTGCTGGGTCCCAACCCGTCCGCGCCGAAGGAGGAGGCGCGGCTCAGAGGCGCGCTGCACACCAAGACGCGCGACCGGGACGCCATTTCGCACCACTACGACCTGAGCAACGCCTTCTACCAACTCGTGCTCGATCCGAGCATGGCCTACTCGTGCGCGTACTTCACGTCCGATGAGGACTCGCTGGCGCAGGCTCAGCACAACAAGCTGGACCTGATCTGCCGGAAGCTGGATCTGCGACCGGGCATGCGCCTGCTCGACGTCGGCTGCGGCTGGGGATCGATGATCATCCACGCCGCGAAGCACTACGGCGTGCACGCTGTCGGTGTCACGATCTCCGCTCAGCAGCGCGAGCACATCCTCAAGCGGGTCGCCGCCGAAGGCTTGCAGGACCGCGTCGAGGTGCGGCTGCAGGACTACCGCGAGGTCAGCGACGAGCCGTTCGACGCGATCTCGACCATCGAGATGGGCGAGCACGTCGGTGAGTCGAACTACCCGACGTACGCCTCGACGTTGCACCGCTTGCTGAAGCCCGAGGGTCGTCTGCTGTTGCAGCAGATGTCGCGCGGTCACAACGCTCCCGGCGGTGGCGCGTTCATCGAGTCGTATGTCGCGCCGGACATGCACATGCGGCCGGTCAGTTCCACGACGGGCTTCCTGGAGGCCGCCGGGCTGGAGATCCGCGACGTGCACGCGTTGCGCGAGCACTACGTGTGGACCGTGCGGGCTTGGGCGCAGACACTGGAAGATCGGTGGGACGAGGTCGTCGCGCTGGTCGGTGAGGGGCAGGCACGTGTGTGGCGCCTGTACCTCGCGGGTGGCGCGCTGACGTTCGAGGAAGGGCGGATGGGCGTGGACCAGATCCTCGCGGTGCGCAGGAGTGAGAACGGCCGCAGCGGCATGCCTCGCGTGCGTCGTGAGCTGGTGGCGCGGTGAGCTTCCTGGTCAGCTTCGTCGGAGTGTTCCTGCTGCTCAGCGGGTTGTTCCTGTACGCGGACGCCCGCAAGCGCTACGACCTGATCGACTCCGCGTGGGGCCCGGGCTTCGCCGTGATCGCGGTGATCACCTTCCTGTTCGCGGAGGGCGAACCAACTCGGCAGTGGGTGGTTGCCGCCCTCACGGTGATCTGGGGCGTACGCCTGGGAGTGCACATCTTCGTGCGCAACTCGGGCAAGGACGAAGATCCGCGATACCAGGACATTTTGAGGCGTGCCAAGGGAAACCCGCGCCTGCGCATGTACCGCGTCTACCTGATGCAGGCCGCGCTGATGTGGATCGTGTCGCTGCCGGTCCAGGCCGCGCAGCATCTTTCGGACCCGTTCGGAGTGCTAGATTGGGTGGGCACTGGCGTGTGGATGGTCGGCTTCGCTTTCGAGGCCGTTGGCGACTGGCAGCTCTCCCGGTTCCGGGCGGACCCGGCGAACAAGGGCGCCGTGATGGATCGCGGATTGTGGCGCTACACAAGGCATCCGAACTACTTCGGTGACGCTGTCGTGTGGTGGGGCCTCTACCTGTTCGCGCTGCACTCGTGGCTCGCCGCACTCACGATCATCGGTCCGGTGATCATGACGTGGCTGCTCGCGAAGGGCACCGGCAAACCGCTGCTCGAGAAGGACATCGTGTCGCGCCGCCCTGGCTACGCCGAGTATGTCCGGCGCACCAGCGGCTTCGTCCCGCTGCCTCCGAAGAGCCGCGTGGGGTAGGGCCGAGCTCCCTGGAAGGTCGTGTGGGAGCGCGCTCTCGCACGATCCGCTGTGGGTGCTTCGCGCAGTGGGTGGGAGGCGTCGTGTGGCGTCTCGAGCCCTTGCGGGACGTTCGCGGTGCTGGGCTTTGTGCTGTGCCGTGGGTCGGTCGTGCGTGGGCGAGCTGGTCGTACCTGTGCGGCTGTGGACTGGGCGCTGGCGGCGTCGTGTCACTGCCTCCGGCGGGCCTGCCGCACCTGTTCCGCAGGCGTGTGGGGCACCCACGGCTCACTGCCCGTGCCCTCGTGGGGCAGGGGTGCGTTCATGGCGCTGTTCGTGCGGTGCAGGCGTGCGGAGCCGAGGGTTCAGGGCTGCGTCCGCAACCCTCGTCGGGTCTGTATCGCGCCAGGACGTGCACGTCACAGCGCCCGTGCCGCACGCGTGCGCGGGTTAGTGTTGGTGGGTGGGCAACGACATCTCCTTCCCGCGCCAACAGGCGCGCACCCAGCGGTTCACCGTCGGCGCACCGAGGACCTTCGCGGTGTCGGCGGACGGGGCACGTGTCTTCTTCCTGCGTCCGGCGACGGCTACGAGCCGTGCGAACGGGCTTTGGGAGCTGAACACGGCCACCGGCGTCGAAAGGCTGCTCGCCGATCCGGCGGCGCTGCTGTCCGACCCGGAGGACCTGCCGGCTGAGGAGAAGGCGCGCCGCGAGCGCACGCGTGAAGCCGGTGCGGGCATCGTCGGCTACGCCCTCTCGAAGGACGCGTCGGTCGCCTCGTTCGCGCTGTCGGGCCGGCTGTTCGTGGCCGACCTGACGAACGGTGCTGTCCGCGAGCTGCCGACTCGGGGTGGCGTCATCGACCCGCGGGTCGACCCGACGGGCAAGCGTGTGGCGTACGTCACGCGTGGCACGTTGCGGGTGGTCGAGCTGGACTCGGGTGAGGACGTGGCCGTCGCCGTTCCCGATGGCGAGGACGTGACGTTCGGGCTGGCCGAGTTCATCGCGGCCGAGGAGATGTCGCGCTACCGCGGTTACTGGTGGGAGCCGAACGGCACCCGCCTCATCGCCGCGCGCGTGAACAACGCGTCGGTGCAGCGCTGGTACATCGCAGACCCGGCGAATCCCGCGACCACGGCCACCGAGATCGCGTACCCGGCGGCGGGCACGACCAACGCTGCGGTGTCGCTGCACGTGGTGTCGCTGGACGGCACCTTCGTTCCGGTGTTGCTGGAGTTCGACTACCTCAACGACGTGCACTGGTCGTCGGGTGGCGCTCCGCTGATCACCACGCAGACCCGTGACCAGCGCACCCGCAAGATCTACGAGCTGGCCCCCGAGACCGGCGCTGTCTCCGAGCTCGCCGTCGAGACCGACCCGACCTGGCTCGAGGTCACCGACGGCGCTCCGGCGTGGACTCCGGACGGCCGGCTCGTGCGGATCGTGGGCAACGGCGACGAGTACGTGCTGCAGGTCGGCGACGACGTCCTCACCACCGGCCTGCAGGTGCGCCGGGTGCTCGACATCGCCGATGACTCGATCCTGGTCGCCGCGTCGGCGGACGACCCGACTCAGACGCATGTCTACGAGGTTGGCAAGAACGTCGAGCAACTGTCCACTGAGGATGGTGTGCACGCCGCGATCCGGGGCGGCGACACGGTTGTGCTCGTATCGGCCACTTTGGACAGGTTTGGTGCCAAGGTCACGGTCGGCGATCATGTGATCGAGTCGTGGGCCGACACCCCTGTGATCAAGGCGTCTCCGCGCCTGCTGACCCTGGGCGAGCGCAACATCCGCGCCGCGCTGCTGCTGCCGACCGGCCACACCCCGGGAACCAAGCTCCCGGTGCTGATGGACCCGTACGGCGGCCCGCACGCGCAGCGCGTCGTGTCGTCCCAGAACGCCTTCCTCGCCTCGCAGTGGCTGGCCGACCAGGGCTTCGCGGTCGTCGTCGCCGACGGTCGCGGCACCCCCGGCCGCGGTCTCGCCTGGGAGCGCGCGATCGCGTTCGACTTCGCCGGCGCCACCCTCGAAGACCAGGTCGACGCCCTGCACGCGGCCGCGGCCGTCGAACCCGACCTCGACCTCACCCGCGTCGGGATCCGCGGCTGGTCCTACGGCGGTTACCTCAGCGCCCTGGCCGTCCTGCGCCGCCCGGACGTCTTCCACGCGGGCATCGCCGGCGCCCCGGTCACCGACTGGCGCCTCTACGACACCCACTACACCGAGCGCTACCTCGGCCACCCGGACGACAAGCCCGAGGTCTACGACTCGAACTCCCTCATCGCCGACGCGGACAAGCTCTCCCGCCCGCTGATGATCATCCACGGCCTGGCCGACGACAACGTGGTGGCCGCCCACACCCTGCGCCTGTCCAGCGCCCTGCTCGCCGCCGGCCGCCCGCACACCGTGCTGCCGCTCTCGGGCGTCACGCACATGACCCCGCAGGAACAGGTTGCTGAGAACCTGCTGCTGCTTCAGGTCGACTTCCTCAGGCAGGCGTTGAGCTGAGGCCGGGGTAGGGCCAGCCCCAGTGTTCGGAGATCCTCCCCACGGCACGCTTCAGCGCCATGGGGAGGAACATCAACGCGCGCACGGTGTCCGTCGCGCTTTACGTGCTCTGGGGCCTGCTGCACGGGCGGGTGAGCGCGAGATCGATCGGAGGCAGGGCCCCGCCCTCCCAGGGGGCAGACCGGCCAGCACCTTCAGCTTATTCGCGAAATCGCCGTGTCAAGCCCCCGCAGGCCGATCTGTGGACAAGGCAGTTGCCAGCCTGAGTTGTCCACAGATCGCCGAGCGGCGGCTTGACACGGTGTTCGCGCGTCTAAATTGAGGTACTGCGGCCTTGGTGGTCAGCCCCCGGGAGGGTGGGGCCCTGCCCTCCGCGCGATTCGATCATCTGGCTGGCCGCCACAGTCTGCGCGGCGACGGCCGGGAAATAGCGAAAGGGGCGCCTCCCGGACAAACGGGAAGCGCCCCTCTCGAAACCTGACTCAGGCCAGCGACTGCCGCACCCGGTAAGGCGGAATGCTGTTGCCCAGCAACGCCAGGTCGTCGATCGACTCCGGCTGGTACCCGGCCGTCTTCAGGCGCTCGGCCATCAGTGCGGTCGGGTCCTCGACGACGTCCGCGCGGCCGAACAGGTACGCCCACTCGTGCTCGTCGGAGCCGTAGTAGGCGACGGTGTCGAACACCTCGTTGAACCGCTGCCAGGAGCGGATCAGGGTGGTGTTGCGCCACATCGTCTGGCAGCCGGACTGGTTGACGACCACGCCGCCCGGACGCAGCAGCGCCTTGCACATGCGCAGGAAGTCGGCGCCGTACAAGCGGTTGTGCTGCGCCTCCTCCTCGCGCTCGTCGGGCAGGTCCACCAGCACGATGTCGTACTTCTCCGACGTCGTGCGGATGTACTCGAACCCGTCGATGTACTGCACGCGGATCGGGCCTTCGCCCTTTTCGGCGAGAGCCAGTTCCTCGAGGGTGTAGCCGTACGGCAGGTGCTCGGCGCACAGCTTGACGGCCTGCTCGTCGATGTCGATGTGGTCGACGACGGAGGCGCCGTGCTGGACGGCCATCTGGCACACGACGCCTTCGGAGGAGCCGATGACCAGCACGCGCTCGACGGTGTCGGCCAGCAGCAGCGCCGGCACCATCAGGGCCTCGTGGTAGGTCAGCTGGCTGAACTCCGTGGACTGGCGGTCGTTGTCGCAGAACAGCGACACGCCCTGGGCTGTGCGGCCGATCACCAGGTGCTGGAAGTCGGTCTTGGTGTCGACCAGCACCTCGTCCACGCGCCAGTGGCGGGTCATGCCCTCGGCGAGCGGCTCGTTGATGGTGTTCACGCGGCGTGCTCCTTGATGCCACGAGTGACGACGTCCGTGCTCACGTGAGCGGCGCCCAGGGCGTCAGCGAGTAGTTGGACGGCCAGCGCGGGCTTCGCACGCGTACCGCAGGTGAACACGTCGACGAACACCGAACCCACTTCGGGATAGGTATGGATCGACGCATGGGACTCCGACAGCAGCGCCAGCACGGTGACTCCTTGAGGATCGAACTTCTTGGAGATCACCTCCAGCACCGTCGCGTCGGCCTGCGTGAGAACCTCACCAAGGGCGTGTCGGAGGAACTGCTCGTCGTCGAGCAGATCCGCGCTCACACCTGAGAGCTCTGCAAGTACGTGCTGTCCCGCGAACAAACCGACGGTTTCCTCGGTCTGACAGGGCGCTTCGGACATCAATCACTCCAAACTATGTGAATTACGACGGACTTAGATGCAGTACGTGGCCAACGGCGGGAAGCCGTTGAAGCACACGGACGAATAGGAGGAGGTGTAGGCGCCGGCGTGGAGGATGTCCACGTGGTCGCCCGCCGTGAGGTCCAGTGGCAGGTCGTAGCGCGTGTGCTGGTAGATCACGTCGTCCGCGTCGCAGGTCGGACCGGCCAGCACGATCGGGCCGACAGCGCCGCCGTCACGCGAGGTCCGCAGCCGGTAGGCGATCGCTTCGCCCTCGGTCTCGGCGAGTCCCTGGTAGCGGCCGATGTCGACGTAGACCCAGCGGCGTTCGTCCGAATAGGACTTTCGCGACACGAGCACGACGGACGAGCGGATCATCCCGGCCTCCGCGGAGATCGCGCGGCCCGGTTCGATCATCACCCGAGGACGCGCGTCGCCGAAGTGGCGCGTGATCGAGGCTTCGATGGCGGAGGCGAAGGCCTCCAGGGTCGGTGTGTCTTCTTGATACACTGCGGGCAGGCCGCCGCCCAAGTTCACGGTGCTGGTCTCGATGCCTTCCGCACGCAACTTTGACGCGATCAGAGCGGCGTCGGCGATGCCGGAGTCCCAGCCCTGCACGGACAGCTGTTGCGAGCCCGCGTGGAACGCGACGCCGAGAGGAACGAGTCCCAACTCGTGCGCCAGCCGCAAGAGATCCGTTGCCATCTCCGGATCGCAACCGAACTTGTTGCCGAACGGGTAGGTGGAACCCTTGCTGTGTACAAGAATCCGCACCAGCACGGACGAACCGGGCGCGTGCTCGGCCACGAACCGCACGTCCTGTTCGCTGTCCGACACGAACAGTCGCACGCCACGCGAGTGGGCATACGCGATGTCAGCGGCCTTTTTGATGGGGTTGCTGTAGGAGATCGACGACGGTGCGGCGCCGCGCGCCAGGCACAGATCGATCTCCGCGGGCGACGCCACGTCGAACTGCGAACCCTCCGCGACCAACGTGCCCACCACGTCGGACTCGGGATTCGACTTGACCGCGTAGAAGATGTCGATGGACGGCATCGCGGCGTGAATTGCCTGGTAGCGCGCGCGGATCGTCTCGAGGTCGATCACCAGACACGGTGTCGACGGGTTCTCCTGGTCCAGGAAACGCCGAATACGAGCCTCTGCCTCGTAACGCCGGTCAACGGCGAAGCTCTCGGTCATTTCCCCAGGGTTCCCCCTTCATCCGCCTCGCGGTCCGTACGCGGGCACGGCCGTCCACTCTACGGCCTGGACACCGCAAGTGCGCAATCCCGCGGGGCCGAGTGTGATCTACCCGGCAGACTTCAGCTCGATCATCGTGATGTCCGGAGGCGCGCCCACGCGTACCGGCGGCCCCCAGAAACCCGCGCCACGACTGACGTACAGCCACGTGTCGTCCACCTTCGACAGCCCCGCGACACTGGGTTGCTGCACTGGCACAACGAAGTTGAACGGCACCATCTGGCCGCCGTGTGTATGACCGGACAACTGGAGGTCTACGCCGTGTGAAGAGGCGTCACTGACCTGCACGGGCTGGTGCGCCAACAGGACGAGCGGGTTGTTCCGGTTCCGGCCGGCGAGAGCACGGCCGAAGTCCGGCCCGTCGTCGTAGGACTTGCCCGTCACGTCGTTCACACCCACGAGCTCGATGCCACCGGCGACGGTCAAACCCTCGTTGCGCAACGGGTTCACGCCGAGCCTGTCCAGCTCCGCGATCCACTGTTCGTGGCCGGAGAAGTACTCGTGGTTGCCCGTCACGAAGAAACTGCCGTGCTTCGACACCAGATCGCGCAACGGCGCCGCGGCCTCGCCCAGCTCGGCGACGGTGCCGTCCACCAGGTCACCGACGATCGCGACGAGGTCGGCCTCCTGCTCGTTGATCATCCGCACGATCCGCTCGGTGTGCGAACGCCCGAGCAGCGGCCCGAGGTGAATGTCGCTCACGACCGCGATCCGGAAGCCCGACAACGACGTCTGCAGCTTGTCCAGCGTCACCGGCACGTTCAGCAGCCGCGGGGCGCCCAGCGCCTGCGTCATGCCGTACCCGACCACGCTGCCCGCCGCGATCCCCGAGCCGATGGCGACCGACCGCGAGATGAACAGCCGTCGCGACGGGTCCGGCACGATCTCGACCGGCTCGGCGGGCTCGGCCGCGGCGGCGCCCACGGCGACGGGGGCGAGCGTCGCCCGCCTGAGCAAAATCCGGCGCGGGATCTCCGCGATGCCCAGCGCGATGGCCAGGTAGAACAGCACCGCGAGCCAGACGAACCCCGGCCAGGCGAAGAACTTCCCGTACTCCGGCGGCACCCGCCGCGTGACGACGAGCGCGCTCATCAGCATCACGAAGGCCCCGACGATGGCCATCGTGCCGATCCGGCGCCCGAGCGTGCGCGGGCGCGTCGTGTCCACGACCAGCCGGCGCCACAGGTAGAGATGGCCCAGCGCGGTCGGAACTCCGAGGAGCAACAGGAAAATCACGACATCAGTATGCTTTTCGCCTTCTCGGCCGTGATCGCCGGAGGGGCCGACGGCGAGGTCCGCTCACGTTCAGCACGCGCATCGTCACTGCCGGTGGGATCCTCTCGCCACCGGACGCAAAAGATTCGTCGCGAACTTCATGCAACCCGCAGGGCCGCAGGTGGCGTGAGTAACCCGGTACCGCAGACAGGGGGAATCCTGATGAGTGACCGGGACGCCGCGTTCCAGGAGTATTTCGCGGCCCGTTCCGACGTCATGCGCGGCACGGCATACCTGCTGTGCGGCGACTGGCATCGCGCGGAAGACCTCGTGCAGCAGGCGTTCACGAAGCTCTACCTGGCGTGGCGCCGGATCGAGCGGCACGAGGCGCTGGACGCCTACACCAGGCAGATCCTGGTGCGGACGTTCCTGTCCGAGCGACGGCGCGGGTGGTTCCGGTTCGAGTCGGCGAGCGAGGAACACGCTGACTCGGCGGCTCCTCCGGACGTCTACCCAGAGGAGCGGATGGTGTTGCTGGAGGCGCTGGCGAAGGTGCCTCCGAAACAGCGTGCGTGCCTCGTCCTGCGGTACTGGGAGGACATGTCGATCGAACAGACGGCAGCCGTCCTCAAGTGTTCGGAAGGAACGGTAAAGAGCCAGGCCGCGCGGGGGCTGCAGACGCTGCGCGGTCTGCTCTCACAGCAGGAGAGGGTTCGATGAACGAACAGGACCTCAAAAAGGCTTTCGAAAACGTTGTGGTGGCGAGCAGCCCGCCGCCGTCGATGGATCCGGGCATCGCGCTCGACCTCGCTCGCAAGGCCAGGTCGAAGCGTCGGTCGTCGGTCGTCGGTGCTCTGGTCGCGGTGCTCGTCGTCGGTGCGGGCCTCGGCTCGGCGTTCGCGCTGAACCCGAAGGGCGCGCGGGAGCTGATGATGGGCGCGGGGCCCAGCAGCAGCTCCTGGGCGGGTGAGTGGCCGGACGGCCACACCGACCGCACGGCCCGGAACGGTCCGCAGGCCGATCGTGCGCAGAAGCTGCTCGACGAGCTGAAGGGCGTCGCCCCGGCCGGGTACGACGCCCCGCAGCTCAAGTACCAGGACCCCAGCTACAGCGGGGGTGACATGCAGCGAACCCAGGGGCAGGTGGCGTCCGACAAAGGCGAGGTGCCCGAGGTCTGGGAGTACATGGCTCAGACACCGGTGCGCAAGGACGGCAAGGTGGGGTGGCTGCTGGTCGAGTCGTCCACGCCCAACCCGGCCATGCCGGAAGAGCCGTGCGCTCTCGCCAAGACGTTCTGGGGCATGGGCGGACCGTGCCAGGTGGTCGACGTCAAGGGCCTCAAGGTCGGTGTCGTGCAGAGCAACCCGAGCGGTCGTGACCAGTTCGACAAGTGGGCCACCTACCGGGCCAACGACGGTCAGATCGTGACGATCGCTCAGGACGACAGCTATGCGGGCGGTGGCTATCCGGCGCTCACCGCGCCGGTCTTCACCGAGCAGCAGCTCGCCGAGCTGGCGACGGATCCCCGGTTCCGCGTCGGTAGCTGAGTTGGTGCGTTGTGCGGAGGGCGGTCACGTTTGTGGCCGCCCTCTCTCGTTGCTCTTTTCGGGTGTTTTGGCAGGTAGAGTGCCGTCCTGGAATGCGCACTCTGCTCATCGACAACTACGACTCGTTCACGTTCAACCTCTTCCAGCACCTCGCTGAGGTGAACGGAGTCGAGCCCGTGGTCGTCCACAACGACGACCCGCGCTTTCGGCTTGCCTCACTGCGGTCGTTCGACAACGTGGTGATCTCGCCAGGACCCGGCCGGCCGGGCAATCCGGCCGACTTCGGCATCTGCCGGGCGGTGATCGAGCACGCCGAGATTCCGTTGCTGGGCGTGTGTCTCGGTCACCAGGGACTCTGCCTTTCCTATGGCGCCGTTGTCGGCCCTGCGCCCGTGCCGCGTCATGGGATCGTTTCCCCGGTTACGCACACGGGCGTTGACGTCTTCGCTGGGTTGCCGTCGCCGCTGGACGTCGTGCGGTACCACTCGTTAGCGGTCACGGACCTGCCTTCTTCTTTGGAACCCATCGCGTGGAGCGACGACTCAGTGCTGATGGGTGTGCGCGCTCTCGACCGTCCCGCGTGGGGTGTGCAGTTCCACCCCGAGTCGATCTGCACGGACTTCGGCCGCGAGATGCTCGCGAACTTCGGCGCGCTGACGCCCACGCGGACCGCCGCGGTGCCGGAGCCGGTGCTGGTTCGTCCAGAGCCTCAGAGGCGTGCTGTGCACGTCCGGCGTCTCGACCTGGCCGCCGATGGCGAGGAAACGTTCGCGGCGCTCTACAGGGGCTCTGAGGCCGCGTTCTGGCTGGACAGCGGGGTCGGAGGGCGGTTCTCCTTCATGGGGGACGCTTCGGGGCCCCTGGCGCGCGTTGCGCAGTACTCAGTGCCGGACCAGGAGCTCGTGGTCGATGACGAGCGGCTGTCCTGCCCGTCCTTCTTCTCGTGGCTGGACGAGGACCTCGCGGCGTGGGGTGTGGAACAACCCGATGTGCCGTTCGACTTCGCGCTCGGCTGGGTTGGATACCTCGGTTACGAGTTGAAGGCGGAGTGCGGCGGCGACTTCGCACACCGCGCGGAACAACCAGACGCGTCGTTCGTCTTCGCGGACCGTGCCGTGGTCATCGATCACGTTGATGATTGCGTCTATTTGCTGTCGTTGACCGACGACTCCTGGTTCGACCACGTTTCCGCAGTCCTGGCGGATCTGAGGCATTTGGGTGAGCCTTCACGTCCGGTCGTGTCAGAGGTGACGTTGCGGCATCCACGCGCGCACTACCTCAAGTTGATCGGCGCGTGCCAGGAAGCGATCACGGCGGGGGAGACGTACGAGGCGTGCCTGACGAACATGATGTCGTGCATGACGACGGGGCATGTCCCGTTCGACCCGTGGGACACTTATCGGCTGCTTCGCGCCGCAAATCCCGTTCCGTTCGGGGCGTTGCTGCGTTTCGGTGACCTGTCCGTGCTCAGCACGTCACCCGAACGATTTATCCGGGTCGACCGAGATGGCGTCGTGGAGTCATCGCCGATCAAGGGCACGCGTCCGCGCGGTGTTGATGAGGCGGACGACGAGATGTTGCGCACAACGTTGGCCCGTTCGGTCAAGGACCGAGCGGAGAACCTGATGATCGTGGACCTCGTCCGCAACGATCTCGGCACGTGCGCGGAAGTGGGTTCGGTCGAGGTGACGCGGTTGTTCGACGTCGAGAGCTACGCGACCGTACACCAATTGGTGAGCACTGTGCGGGCGAGACTTCGGGCCGACAGTTCTGCCGTCCGATGTGTTCGAGCAGCGTTTCCCGGTGGTTCGATGACCGGTGCCCCGAAGATCCGGACCATGCAGATCCTTGATGGGTTGGAAGCCGGTCCACGTGGGGTGTACTCGGGAGCGCTCGGTTACTTCTCACTCAACGGAGCCGCCGACTTCAGCATCGTCATCCGAACGCTCGTCGCGAACGGGGAGCAGGTCAGTTTCGGCGTCGGCGGAGCGGTGATCTCACTGTCTGCGCCTGACGAGGAATTCGAGGAGACCGCGGTGAAGGCGACAGCGGTGTTACGCCTGTTCGGAGCGGACTTTCCGGGTCGTTGATCCCACGTTCCGGGGATAGGTGTGAACGAACCGGTCAGTGTTCGATCCGGATCAGTTGTACTTGGTTAACACGTCGGCCGGCGACCCGGCCGACGTGTGGAAACCTCGCGTGTCCGCGCAGGTCAGGAGGCGTGCGCTTCCTGGAACTGCACGACCAGGTTCTGCGGAATGCGACCGCGGTCCGAGATCTGGTGCCCCTGCGCGCGAGCCCAGTCACGAATGCGCTGCGCCTCGGCCTTGTCGGTGGCCTTCACCGTCGACTTGCCGGTGCCCTTGCGCTGCTTGCGGCCACCCGCACGACGGGCCTTGCCGACGAAGTCCGCCAGCGACTCACGAAGCCGCTCCGCATTTCCCTTCGACAGGTCGATGGCGTACTCGACACCGTCAAGTGCGAAGGTCACGGTCTCGTCGGCTTCTCCGCCGTCGAGGTCGTCGATGAGTTGGACGACGGTCTGCTGTGCCACTGTTCCTCCGTTGGGTACTCACATAGCACGCGGATCCTCGACGTAACCACGTGCTTCGACAACACCATAGTCCAGATGACGAAAAACGGCGAACCTTTCGCCGCTAAAATGTGACCCAACCGCCCGGTCGGGTCATTTACCCGGTGAAACGACGGGGGTGTTATGGGTCCAAAATGTGCTGCTAGTCGTCTCACTTCGACCCGTTGCTGGGCTTGCTGGCCGCTTCACCATTCCCGCTGACGGAGCAGCGCCGGACATAACGCACCCCCATCCGGTGCAGGTATCCTCGACATACCCGCCAGGGGTAGGGAAGGTCAGGAGCCGATGCACGGGTACACCGCGGACAAGGACGCATACCTCAAGCGACTGCGCCGCATCGAGGGACAGATCCGCGGTCTCCAGCGCATGGTCGAGAACGACGAATACTGCATCGACGTCCTCACCCAGATCTCCGCCGCCACGAAGGCGTTGCAGGCGGTGTCGCTGGGCTTGCTCGACGAGCACCTCAAGCATTGTGTGGCGCAGGCAGCCGCTGAAGGCGGGCCGGTGGCCGAGGAGAAGCTGGCAGAGGCGTCGGCGGCCATCGGACGGCTCGTCAAGTC